>JAHEKY010000127.1 GCA_024644465.1 Ilumatobacteraceae bacterium
TCGCGGTCTCGGTGGTGGCCGCCAGGTCATCGGTGCTCATGCGTGTGCTGCTTCCTGTTGATGCAGACTCGTGATGTGCCGGGTCGATCCCGTGCGCGGCGGGATCATTCGATCGGCATGCCGTCGAACACCGCCAGGATGTCCATGTCGTCCGGGTCGAACTCGTCCTCGTCGGCGATCACCGGCGCGGCGGACGCCACCGGGGCACCCCGCGTCGGTGCGGCTGCGGCCCGTGAGACCGAGATCCGCTTCTTTTCGCCCATCAGCGCCGTCCAGGTCTGGGGGCCGACCTCCTTGTCGACGCCGAGGCCGGCGGCGCCCTGGAACTGCGCGATGACGTCCTGTGTCGCGGTGCCGTAGACCCCGTCCCGGTTGCCGGAGGTGTCGCGCAGCAAGCCGCGGGTGATCAGTGTCACCTGGAGCACACGGGCGTGGGCGCCGTGGTCATCCGGCTTGACGACCTGCAGCAGTGCGCTCCAGGTCTGCGGGCCGACGATCCCGTCGACGTCGAGCCCGCCGTCGCGCTGGAACCCCTCGACGACCGTGCGCAGATCCGGCGAGTACGTGCCGGAGCGCGTCCCGTCGCTGTCCGGCAGCTGATCGCGCGCGATCAGCGCCTCGATCATCACCTCGGCACCGTTGCCGCTGTCGCCGGGCTTGACGCGATACGCGGGTGTCAGCGAGACGGGCCCCGATGATCCCGACGACGAACTCGACGACGAGCTCGACGACGACGAACTGGACGAACTCGATGATCCGCCCGCACCATTCCAGGGTGGGCGACCCCATGCCGCATTCTGCTCGTAGGACGAACGGCTGCGCGGCAACTCGACCGGCTGGACGTGCCACGGTTCGCTGTTGACCTTCTCGAATGTCTGCAGTTGGAATCGGCTGCAGTTGTCGCGGATGAAGCCCATGTCGCCGACCATGTCGGCGGCGAGGCCGAGCTCGTGCATCGACCGGCCGGGCGGCGCCGCCGCGGCGACGTTCGGCAGTCGGCTCCACCGCTTGCCGCCGTAGGAGTACTTCCCGTTCGGGTCGGGGACGTGCCGGCTCAGGAAGAGCTGCAGTTGTTGGGTCTCGGGCCGCAACCCCTGGCCGAGGCCGACCTTGCCGCCGGATGCCTCGATCAATCCCCGCACCCGTTCCTGCATCTTCGGATGCAGCCCTTTGAACGTGTTCCACGAGACGATCTTTTCGATCGTCGCTCGACCGGCATAGGTCGGATAATCCGTCATGAGAACCCCTCCATTCCCCCAGAGACGAGTATCCCACTCCGGAGCCACAGACGCCAGAGCGATCCGTCACATCGGGCAGTCCGCCGGCCACCGGCTGCGGTCGGATGGGTGCGAGTCAGTCGACGAGTGCCTGGTACACGACTTGCTGCAGCTGCGGACGGATCGGATAGGTGCTCGACGGCAGGAGCTGCGTCAGGAAGATGACGACGATCTCCTCGGCCGGATCGATCCAAAAGGCGGTGCTCGCCGCGCCGCCCCATGCGTACGACCCGGTCGATCCGATGACCTTGTTCGCGGCATTGTCCAGTGCGACCGAGAACCCGAGACCGAAGCCGACTCCCGTGAATTCCGTCTCGGCGAACAGCGGCCGACCGAAGTCCTCGAGGTCGAGGCCGTTCGGGAGGTGGTTGCGGGTCATGTAGCGGACGGTGCGGCTGCCGAGGATGCGTCGTCCGTCGAGCTCGCCCTCCCGCAGCAACATGTGGCAGAACCGGAGGTAGTCGCTGGCCGTGCCACAGAGGCCGCCCCCGCCGCCGAGCATCGTCGGGCGTTGCTCGAGTGGCGCGGCCGGCATCACGGCCGCCTGCTTGCTCGGGCCGTCGCCGGACGCACCGGTCGGCTTCGGATAGTAGAGCTGTGCGAAGCGTTCCCGCTTGTCACCGCCGACCCAGAACTCGGTGTCGGTCATGTCGAGCGGGTCGAGGATGTGCTCGCGGAAGAACTCGTCGAGGGGCTGACCCGAGATCACCTCGACGACGCGTCCGAGCACGTCGGTGGACACCGAGTAATTCCACTCCGCGCCGGGTTGGAAGGCGAGCGGGAGCGCAGCCCATGCATCGCAGCACGCTGCGAGGTCCATCCCCGCGGGGATGCCCCACTCGAACCCGGCCTCGCGGTACAGCGCGTCGGTCACATGGCTGTTGTGGAACCCGTAGGTCAGGCCGGACGTGTGGGTCAGGAGGTGCCACATCCGCATCGGCTCGGTGAGCGGTTCGGTTGCCGGGTTGACCGTCGACCCCGAGCGGTAGACGCGGGCGTCGGCGAAGGACGGAATGAACTTCGCGACCGGGTCCTTGAGCTGGAACCGGCCCTGCTCGTACAGCATCATCGCGGCGACCGACGTGATCGGCTTCGTCATCGAGTACAACCGGGCGATCGTGTCGGACTCCCACGGCAGGTGCTCCTCGATGTTGCGGTTGCCGTACGTGGACGCATGGACGACGGCGCCGCGTCGGGAGACGACGACCTGGAACCCGGGGAGCCGACCGTCGTCGACGTACTGCGCGAAGTGGGTGTCGATCCGGCCGAGTCGGGTGGCGTCGAATCCGAGTTCGGCTGCGTCCGCGGTCGGTGGGAGTGTGCTCATCGGGCGATCCTCGCAGTCGGGCCGACGGCACCGCGAACCGGAGCGCGGCGTGGCCAGAAAGTTCTGCGTCGACGGGAACCCGGCGGCTCCGGGCATCGTCCAAATCGGCGCAGGGAACACATACGGTGGTTCTCGCGTCACGGCGCCGTGCGGCGTCACACGAACCCGGAAGGACGACGATGAGCGGTTCACGATCGAGGCGCCTGGCGGCGATGGGTGCGGCACTCGCGGTCGTCGTGACCGCGTGTTTCGGCGGCGGGGGGTCCGACACGAAGCCGACCGACCCGCCGGCGACGACCGCGCCGGGGAGCGGGTCGGGCACGCCGACGCTCGGAACGCCGGTCGGCGGCGTCACCGACGCCGTGACCGCACGCCTCGGTCTGCGGCTCAGCGAAGGCAGCGCGACGCGCCAGGCCCCCGACCCCGTCACGGTCGTCGACGGCATCCCGTTGAGCGCCGCTGAGATCTCCGCGGTGCTCGACCGCCTGCCGGAGTGGGACCTGCCCCCGACCGATGTCGCCGAGTTCAACCGCCCGCCGGAGTCGCTCAAGCCGCCGCTCGTCGGTGACACGATCGGCGCTCCGTTCCCGCCCACGCCGACGGCACCGCCGACGCCCGACGCGACCGCCGACGGCCCGCTCGAAGTCCTCCGGTTCCAGCCGGACGGCGAGGTGGACGTCGCGCCGTTCCTCGCAGTGACCTTCAACGAGCCCATGGTGCCGCTGGCGACACTCGAGCAACTCGACGCCCGCGACGTCCCCGCGATCGTCACACCGTCGTTCGAGGGCTCCGGCGTCGAGGGTCGCTGGCGCTGGATCGGCACGCGAACGTTGCGGTTCGAAGTCGTCCCCGGCGACATCGACCGCCTTCCCGCCGCGACCGAGTACACGGTCGAGATTCCGGCGGGCACGACCTCTGCGAACGGAGCGGTGCTCGCCGAGGCCGTCACGTGGACGTTCTCGACCCCGCCGCCCGAGGTCGTCCACTTCACGGGTGTCGGCAGCTCGATGGGCCTCGACCCGGTGTTCGCGATCACGTTCGACCAGCGGGTCGACCCGGCCGCCGTGCTCGACTTCATCGACTTCCGTGCGGGCGACGTCACTGGCATTCGGCGCGCGACGCAGGCCGAGATCGACGGTGACGACGCGGTCCGTCGCGCGATCGAGAGCTCGCTCGTCGACCGCGCGTTCGCGTTCGTGCCGACCGCGACGCTCGCCCGCGACACGACCGTCAGCATCGCCGTCGGGCCCGGCGTGCCGTCGCTGGAGGGCCCGCGGACGAGTGTCGACGTGGAGACGTTCGGCGGTCAGACCTACGCCCCGCTGCGATTGCAGGGCGAGCAGTGCCGGAACCTCGTTCCGTTCAGCCCCATGCACATCCAGCTGAACAACCCGCTCGACGTCGAGTCGTTCCTCCCGGAGTACATCAGGGTCGAGCCGGTCGTTCCCGGCCTGCGGGTCGACGTCTCGGGCAGCTCCATCGTGCTCAGCGGCGCGACGTCCGGCAACACGCGGTACACGGTCACGTTGGCGCCGGACATCACCGACGTGTTCGGGCAGAAGCTGGGCCGCGAGCAGACGGTCAACTGCCGCGTCGGGCCCGCCGAGCCGTTCCTCACCGGCCCGAACCGCCCGTTCGTCACGACCGACCCGTTCGCGCCCGCCCCGACCGTGTCCTACACGACGGTCAACCACGACACGCTCCGCGTCGTCGCATGGCGGGTCACGCCCGACCAGTACGCCGAGTACCAGCGGTACGTCGACTCGTACTACTCCGACACTCGTCCGGGGGACCCCGACTGGCCGGTCGTGATGGACGAGGAGATCTCGATCGACGCCGACGCCGATGAGGTCGCGGAGACCGTCGTCGACCTGACCGCGGCGTTCGAGGCGTCCGGCGGGCCGATCGTCGTTCGCGCCGAGGTCGTGCCCGAGATCGATCCGCGCAGCAACGACTACTGGCAGAACCGGCCGGTACTGACGATGATCCAGCAGACGACCCTCGGTGTCGACGCGTTCGTTGGCGACGAGGAACTGCTGATCTGGACCACCGACCTGCTGTCGGGCGCCCCGGTCGGCAATGCCGACGTCCGCCTGGTCGGTGTGAGCCGCACCGTGACGACCGACGCGGACGGACTCGCCCGCGTCGACCTGTCGTCCGGCCGCATCCAGGGTCTCGTCGCATCGAGCGACGGGCGGTCCGCGATGCTGCCGTCGGAGTGGTTCGGCGGCTGGGAACGACGAACCCGCAACGACCAGAGCCGGTGGTACCTCATCGACGACCGCGGCGTCTACCGACCGGGGGAGACCGTGCGTCTCGCAGGGTTCGTCCGGCAGTTGACCCCGGACGCCCAGCTCGCGCTGTTCGGTGGCGACGCCAGCGTCGACTACACGGCGTTCGATCCGCTCGGCAACGAGTTGGTCGCGTCGTCGGTGGCGGTCAACGCGTTCGGCGGGTTCAACATCTCGATCGACCTGCCCGAGGAGTCGAACACGGGGTTCGCATGGGTCGACCTCAATCTGCGCGGCGTCGGCAGCAGCCAGGGGACCAACTTCTTCCACCAGTTCCAGGTCGAGGACTTCCGCACACCGGAATTCGAGGTGACCACCCGCGCCGAGACGCCCGCGCCGCACTACGTGGTCGAGCCGGCGACCGTCGCCGTCGACGCGCAGTACTTCGCGGGCGGGCCGCTGCCGGACGCCGAGGTCGACTGGCTCGTCTCGACGAGCGACACGACGTTCCGTCCGCCGAACTGGGACGACTTCAACTTCGGGATCTGGACACCGTGGTGGTTCGACTACGGCGTCGGCGGGTTCTACGCGGGAGATGTCGCGTTCGAGTCGGACCTCGCCTTCGAGGAGCCGTGCTTCGACTGCGGCCCGTTCGACGACACGCGGTACGAGCAGTTCAGCGGCCGCACCGACGCCAACGGCAGCCACTTCCTGCGGATCGACTTCGCCGACACGCCGCCGCCCACCGGCGACGACGGCGAGGCCGAGCCGGTCGACCAGCCGACGAACGTCGTCGCCGAGGCGACCGTATTCGATGTGAACCGGCAGGCCTTCGCGTCACGCACGACGCTGCTCGTCCATCCGGCGAAGTTCTATGTCGGCGTGCGCAGCGACCGGGCGTTCGTCGTCCGCGGCGAACCGATCGTGATCGACACGACCGTCGTCGACATCGACGGCGCCGTCGTCGCGGGCCGCACCGTCGAGGTGACCGCCGGACGGCTGGAGTCCGGATACGCCGGTGGACGGTACGTCGAGGAGTTGGTCGATGCGCAGACGTGCACGATCACCTCGACGGCGACCGTCAGCAACGACGCACCCGACCCCGCGATGCGTTGCGAGTTCACGACCGAGGTCGGCGGCCAGTACGAGATCACCGCGATCGTCAAGGACGACGACGGGCGGCAGAACCGGGCGGTGTACACGCAGTGGGTGAGCGGCACGGAGGCCCGGCCGACCCGCAACCTGGAGCAGGGGCAGGTGACGATCGTTCCCGATCGCGAGAGCTACGCGCCGGGCGACACGGCGGAGTTGCTCGTGCAGGCGCCGTTCGCGCCGGCGTCCGGCGTCGTCACGGTCGTGCGGGCCGGCATCGAGTCGACCGAGGTGTTCGACGCGCCGGACGGCAGCGCCGTGTTGACCGTCCCGATCGCCGCTGACGACATCCCGAACGTGCGGGTGCGCGTCGACATGGTCGGTGCGACCGAGCGTGTCGCCGACGACGGCACCCCGCTGCCGGACGTGCCGCTGCGCCCCGCGTTCGCCGCCGGTGAGATCGGTCTGTCGATCCCGCCGATCGCGCGCACGCTCGAGGTGACGGCCACCCCGGCGGCCGATGCCGTCGAGCCGGGCACGTCGACGTCCGTGTCGATCGCGGTCAACGACGCGTCAGGCCGGCCGGTCGGCGACGCAGGTGTCGCGCTGATCGTCGTCGACGAGGCCGTGCTGTCCCTCACTGGGTACGAGCTGCTCGATCCGCTCGGCGTCTTCTACCAGGACGTGTTCGTGAACCTGTCCGCTGAACTGCTCCGCTCGAGCATCGTGCTCGCGAACCCGAATCTGCTCGGCTCGGATCCGGACTCGGCGACCGCATCGACCGACGCGCCGGCCGACGGCGGCGGCTTCGACGACTTCGCCGTCGAGGAGTCGGCGGGTGATGCCGCGGCGCCGTCCTCGCAGCGGGCCGGCGTGCCGGGTGGTGCCGGCAGCGAGATCGAGGTCCGGACGGACTTCGACGCGCTCGCCCTGTTCGCCCCCGAGGAGCGAACGGGCGCCGACGGCACCGTCACGGTTGCAGTCGACCTGCCCGACAACCTCACGCGCTACCGCATCATGGCGGTCGCAGTCGACGGCGCGGATCGATTCGGGTCCGGCGAGTCGACGCTGACGGCCCGGCTGCCGATCATGGTCCGGCCGTCGGCACCGCGCTTCCTCAACTTCGGCGACGTCTTCGAACTGCCGGTCGTCGTGCAGAACCAGACCGACACCGAGGCCGAGGTCGACGTCGTGGTCGAGGTCTCCAACCTCGGGCTGAC
>JAHEKY010000128.1 GCA_024644465.1 Ilumatobacteraceae bacterium
TGGCGGAGCGGATCGCGATCATCGACAACGGTGTGATCGTCCGCAAGGGGCGGCCCAGCCAGTTGAAGGCCGAGGTCGGCTCGCCCACGCTGTTCGTCAGCGTCGAGGCGGAGGCCGAGGACGCCGCGAGCACGGTGCTCCGGGAATTCGGCGAGCTGCGGCCGAGCCCGGAGGGGCAGCTCGGAATCGGCCTCGCCGGCGGCTCGCGCGAGGTCTCGACGGTCGTGCGACGACTCGACGAGGCCGGCATCGGCGTCCGCGACCTCGCGCTGCGCGAACCGAGCCTCGACGACGTGTTCGCGGACGCGACCGGGCACCGCTTGGAGGGCGCCGAAGCATGACGACCGGCGTGACGTCGGGCGTCGCGCAGACGTGGGCGCTGTCGAGACGGTCGATCCTCGCCCTGTGGCGGCAGCCGTCGCTCGTCGTCCCATCGCTCGTCTTCCCGCTGTTCTTCGCTGCGCTGGGCACGGCATCGTTCTCGCGGGCGACCGCCCTGCCGGGATTCCCCGACGTCGACTCGTACCTCGACTTCGCACTCGCCGGAGCGATCGTGCAGGGCATCCTCTTCGGCTCGACCGTCGGTGCGACGGCACTCGCCACCGACATCGAGAACGGCTTCTTCGACCGGCTGCTCGCGTCCCCGTCGACGCGGACCGGCATCATCGTCGGCCGGATGGCCGGCGGGATGGCGTACGGCGGCTTCCAGACCGCGTTCTTCGTCGCCGTGTTGCTCCCGTTCGGGTTGACGGTGAAGGGCGGGCTCGCCGGCGCGCTCGGGCTGATCGTCGCCGGCATCGTGCTCGCGCTCGCCGTCGGCGCGCTGATGGCGTCGATGGCGTTGCTGACCGGATCGTCCGAAGCCGTGCAGGGGGCCTTTCCCCTGCTGTTCATCGCACTGTTCTTCTCGTCCGCGTTCTTCCCACGCGAGACGATGTCCGGGGTGTACGCATCGCTCGCCGACTTCAACCCGGTGTCGTACCTCGTCGAGGGGATGCGCGACCTCGTGATCGAGGGCGTCTCGGCCTCCGCGCTCGCCCGGGCGATCCTCGTCCCCGGCGCGATGGCGGCCGGCACCGTGTTCCTCGCGTTGCGCACGCTGCGGCGACGATTGGGCCGAGCATGAGCAGAACGTCACGGCGCGCCGCGTCGCTCGGGCTGGCGCGTCGCAGCATCGTCAACATCACCCGGTTGCCGTCCGCGTTCCTACCGTCGATTGCCATGCCGGTGTTCCAGGCAGTCGCCTTCGCCGGCACGTTCTTCGCGATCACGCGGATCCCCGGGTTCCCGACATCCCGATCGATCAACTGGTTCCTCCCGCTGGCGGTGATGATGGGGTCCGGCTTCGCCGGCATCGGGATCGGGTTCACGACGATCCGCGACGTGGAGTCGGGCTTCTACGACCGCATCCGGCTTTCCCCGGCGCCGCGCTCGGCTTTGCTGACCGGCCCGCTGCTCGCGGCGCTCGTGCGGGCCGCGCTGGTGACCACGATCGTGCTGATCGTCGGTCTGTGGTTCGGCATGCGGCCGACGCATGGCGTGGCGGGGCTCGTGCCGCTGTACGTCGCCGGGCTCGGCATGGCCGCGCTCGGCACCGGCTGGGGGCTCGCCCTCGCATTCCGCTTCCGGGACATGCGCGCCGCCGCCGTGATGCAACTGACGTTCTTCCTCGTGGTGTTCGTGTCCGAGGCGCAGACGCCGTTGAGCATCATGGACGGCTGGCTCGAGGGCGTCACCCGCATCAACCCGTTCAACAACATCCTCCGGCTCGGCCGCGTCGGCTTCCTCGACGAACCGATCACGTGGGACAACTCGTGGGGTGGGTTGCTGGCCGTCGTCGTGATCAGCGCGCTCACGCTGCTGTTCGCCCGGCGTTCGCTCGACCGGCTCGCCGACGCCTGACGCCCGAAACGGTGGGTCACCGCAGCGTGTTACGGTCGCTGGGCGGGCGAAGGTCCGTACCGGACGACCCACGGGAGGGCCACATGACCACACTCGACGCCACCACCGACCTCGACGCACTGCGAGCCCTCGTCGAGGCGCAACAGGCGCAGATCGAGGACCTGTCCGCGCGACTGTCGTCGTTGGCGCCTCGCGCCGCAGCGACACCGACCGTTGAAGTGGCTCCGGCGGAATCAACCCGTCGGAGCCTCCTGACCAAGACACTCGTCGCCGGCGCCGTCGGCGCAGTCGGCGCCACTGTCGCGACGCGGCCGGTCGCGGCCGCAGACGGGGGCAACATGATCCTCGGGCAGGTCAACGAAGCCGCGAGCACGACGACGCTCAACCAGACCAGTTCGGCCGGTGACCGGACGCTCCGCGTCACGGCCAACACCACCGGCACCGCGATCGAGGCCTCCGCACCGGCCGGCACCGGCGTCCTCAGCTTCTCCGATTCCAGCGACGCCGTGTTCGGCCAGGTGACGACCGGCCGCGGACTCGTCGGCAACGCCACCGAGAGCGGGCTCGGTCTCAGCGCGTTCAGCAACACGGGCATCGGCGCCCTCGTCGGCTCGACATCGGGGATCCCGCTGCAGATCCAGCCGTCGTCGACGACGAGTGGGCCGCCGACGTCCGGCTTCCACCCTGCCGGTGCGCTGTTCGTCGACACCATCGACCGCCTGTACTACAACCGGGTCTCCGGCACGCCGGGCGTCTGGGTCCGGCTCGACACGCCGGCCGGCGTGTCGCTGCTGGACACGCCTGAACGGGCGTACGACTCGCGGCCGACGGAGCCGGGCAGTGGCACCAAGGGCAAGTTCGCCGCCGGCCAGACACGCGTCATCGACCTCACCCTCGACGCGCCCGTCTTCGCGACCGACTCCGGAGTGCTCCTGAACGTCACGGTCACCGACACGACGAACGGTGGATACGCCGCCGTGTACGCGTCGGGCATCCCCACGCTGAAGCCGCCGAAGTTCTCGAGCGTCAACTGGACGGCAACCGGTCAGACGATCGGCAACAACGCCCAGACGGCGATCACCAAGGGCAAGATCAAGGTCTTCGCGGTCGACGCGACCCACGTCGTGATCGACGTCCTCGGCTACATCCTCTGAGCGCCACGGCGGCCTGAACGGCCGTGCCCGCTACGGTCGCAGCGTGACCACCGCGATCCGGCGCCTGCGACTCGCCATGGGCATGGTCGCGACGGTCGTCGTCATCGGCATCGTCGGGTACTGGATGTTCGGGTTCACCCTGCTCGACGCCGCCTACCAGACGATCACGACCATCACGACGGTCGGGTTCCGGGAGCTCCGGGAGTTCGACACCGCCGAGAAGTGGTTCACGATGTTCATCATCGTCACCGGCGTGTCGACGGTGCTGTACACGTTCACCCTCGCGGTGCAGGTCGTCGTCGAAGGACAACTACGGGAATTCGTCGGGAGGCGACGCATGGATCGAGAACTCGCCAAGCTGAAAGGCCACACCGTCGTGTGCGGCTGGGGCCGCGTCGGGCGGGCGGTCGCCACCGACCTCGCCGCATCGGGCCTCGAAGTCGTCGTGATCGACACGAATCCGGAGCGGATCCTGGACGTCCCGTTCCACGCGGTCGTCGGCGACGCGACGCTCGACGCGACGTTGCGCGAGGCCGGTATCGAGCGCGCCCGGGCCCTCGTCGCGGCGCTCGAGGGCGACGCCGAGAACCTGTTCGTCACGTTGTCCGGGCGCGCGATCAACGCTGACCTCTTCATCGTGGCGCGCGCCCGCCAGGACGAGAGCGTGCCGAAGCTGTCCAACGCCGGCGCCGATCGCGTCGTCAACCCGCAGGAGTTGGGCGCGGCGCGGATGGCCTCGTTCGTCGCCTGGCCGAACGTCGCCGAGTTCGTCGACGTCGTGATGCACGAGCGTTCGCTCGAGTTCAGGATGCGCGAGTTCGACGTCGGGCCGGAGTCCCTGCTCGCCGGCAAGACGCTGCGCGAGGCGAACCTGCGCGAGGAGAGCGGTGCGCTCGTGCTCGCGCTGCGATCGCCCGACGGCAACTTCACCACCAACCCGCGCGGGGACACGATGATCGAGCCGCACCACATCATCATCGCCGTCGGCACCGACGACGACCTGCGGCGGCTCGACGAGCTGGCGAACCGATGACCGTCGGTGCGCTCGACACCGGTGTCCGCAGCCACGTTGCGCCTGCCGTGATCGGGCCATACCGTTGCCCCCCGACATGAGCGCGACCGTCGAACCCACCACGACCCGCCGGGCCGCGGCGCCCGAGCGGTCGCCCGCGGACCAGTTCATGCGCCGCCTTTTGCGGCTGCCGGAGGGGCGCACATCGACCGCCGCCGAGGCCCGCTCCGCGTTCCAGAAGTCGCTCGCGTTCACGACGTGCCGCTGCCTGCTGATGTACATCATCTTTCCGTTCGTGCTGCCGGCGGTCGGTATCGCCCGGGGTGTCGGGCCGGTCATCGGCATCGTCATCGGGCTGCTCGCGATGGTGTCGATCGTGTACTCGATCCGCCGGTTCTGGCGGGCGGACCACTCCAAGCGCTGGCACTACACGATCTTCGGCGGCGTGATCATCGTCGTGCTGATCTTCCTGACGGTCAAGGACACCGCCGACCTCGTCAGCTGATCCCCGGCCGATCCTCGGATCGTGCCTGCCGCGCGCTACGGTGGCCGGTCCGACAAACGAAACGAGCCGGCATGGCCGCCAAGAAGAAGACGACCACCCGCTGGTACGACGGCAACACGCCGCTCGAGGAACTGTCCGCGAGCGAGCAGGTCGCCCACGAGATCGTCCTCGAATTCGGCGATCTCTCGCCATCGGTGGCACGGATCATGGATGCCGACCTCGACGAGGACCAACGGCTCAACGCGATGGTGGCGTTCCGCGATTCCCTCCAGGAACCGGGCGACCCGAACCGCGACCCGCGCGTCGCGATCGCCAACGCCAGCAAGTAGGGGTCGGGCGCCGTCTTCCGTGACGACGGGGGTCGGAAAATGAGGCATGATGGGCTTCCGCAACCATGAGCACCCGGGGGGTCATCCGTGGAAGTCACCGTCACCGTCAACGGCACGCAGCAGACACATGACGTCGAGCCGCGCACACTGCTCGTCCAGTACATCCGCGAACACGTCGGGCTGACCGGCACGAACATCGGCTGCGACACGTCATCGTGCGGGGCGTGCTCGGTCCACCTCAACGGCGAGGCCGTCAAGAGCTGCACCGTGCTCGCCGCCCAGGCCGACGGCCAGGAGGTCCGCACGATCGAGGGCATGGCCGCCGCGGACGGCACCCTGCATCCGATGCAGCAGGCGTTCATGGAGAACCACGGCCTGCAGTGCGGATACTGCACCCCCGGCATGGTCATGGCGGCGACCAGCCTGCTCCAGGAGAACCCGAACCCGACCGAACGCGACGTCAGGATCGGCCTCGAAGGCAACCTCTGCCGGTGCACCGGCTACCACAACATCGTCAAGTCCGTGCTCGCAGCGGCGAGCGCCTGACTCGGGAGGTAGGTCATGACTGTCACCGACAACATGGCAAAGAGCGACGCGTCAATCGCCGCCGGCAACGGCGTGCTCGGGCAACGCATGCTCCGCAAGGAGGATCCGGCGCTGCTGACCGGCGAAGCGATCTTCACCAACGACATGAAGGTGCCCGGCGCGCTCCACCTCGCGGTGCTGCGCAGCCCGCACGCCCACGCCAAGATCGTGTCCGTCGACGTGTCGGGAGCACTGGCGATCGACGGTGTGCACAGCGCCTACAGCGGCGCGGACCTCGCTGACGCCTGGGCCGGCCCCATGCCCTGCGCGTGGCCGGTCACCGAGGACATGAAGAACCCGACCCACTTCCCGCTCGCGGTCGGCAAGGCCGCGTACGTGGGCGACGGCGTCGCGTGTGTTCTCGCGACGTCGGACGCGATCGCGCACGACGCGCTGGAGGCAATCGACGTCGACTACGAGCCGCTCCCGGCAGTCATCGACCTGGAGGCGGCGCTGGCGGACGACGTGGTGATCCACGACGAGCTCGGCACGAACGTGTCGTATACGTGGCCGTTGCTGATCGAGGAGAACGAAGGCGACTGCCAGAAGGCGATCGACGAGGCGGCCTTCGTCGTCAAGGAGCGCTACATCCAGCAGCGGCTGATCCCGATGGCGATGGAGCCGCGGGCGGTCGTGGCGATGCCGCAGCCCTTCGGCGGCGACATGACGCTGTACTCGGCGACGCAGGTGCCCCACATCTTGAAGGTGATGACCGCGCTCACGCTCGGCATCCCCGAACACCAGATGCGCGTCGTGTGCCCGGCGGTCGGCGGCGGGTTCGGCTCGAAGCTCAACGTGTACGCCGAGGAGCTGCTGTGCGTGCACCTCGCCCGAACCCTCGGCACGCCGGTCCGCTGGAACGAGGACCGCAGCGAGAACGCCCAGGCGACGATCCACGGCCGCGGCCAGATCCAGGACATCGAGCTGGCGGCAGACGAGAACGGCAGGATCACCGGGCTCCGCGTGCGCTTGATCGGCGACATGGGCGCCTACCTGCAGCTCGTCACGCCCGGCGTCCCGCTGCTCGGGGCGTTCCTGTACGGCGGCGTCTACGAGATCCCGAAGGCGTTCGACTTCTCGTGTACGTCGGTGTTCACGACGATGACACCGACCGACGCCTACCGCGGCGCCGGCCGACCGGAGGCGACGTACGCGATCGAACATGCGATGGATGCGCTCGCCCGCAAGATGGGCGTCGACCCGCTCGAGCTGCGCCGGCGCAACTTCATCCCGAAGGATGCGTTCCCGTATGAGGCGTTCACCGGCCTCGTGTACGACTCGGGCGACCACGACAATGCGGCAACGGTCGCGGAGGGCCTGCTCGACTACGGCGCGATGCGCGCCAGGCAGGCCGAGCAGAACGTCAGCGACTCCACGAAGCGCCTCGGCATCGGCGTGTCGACGTACTTCGAGATGTGCGGCCTCGCCCCGTCGCGGGTCCTCGCCTCGCTGAACTACTCCGCCGGCGGCTGGGAATCCGCCACGGTCCGGGTACTCCCGACGTCGAAGATCCAGGTGGTCACGGGCACGGCGCCGCACGGCCAGGGCCACGAGACCGCCTGGTCGATGATCGCCGCGGACAAGTTCGGGGTCGACCCGGCCGATG
>JAHEKY010000129.1 GCA_024644465.1 Ilumatobacteraceae bacterium
CGGTGTACACCTCGGCGAGCCGCAAGGCGGTCAGCGGCGTGAGTTCGGCCGGCTTGAAGACGAACGAGTTGCCGCAGGCGAGCGCCGGCGCGGACTTCCACATCGCGATCTGCATCGGGTAGTTCCACGCGCCGATCCCGGCGCAGACGCCGAGCGGCTCCCGCCGGATCGTCGCGAACGCAGCCGGTGGGAAGTCGAAGTGCTGACCGTGCAACGACGAGATCAGCCCGGCGTAGAACTCGATCACGTCGGCGCCCGTGCGGATGTCCTCCGTCGTCGTCTCCGACACCGGCTTGCCCGTGTCGAGCGTCTCGAGGTGGGCGAACTCGTCGTTGCGGTCGCGGAGGATCTCGACCGCGCGCAACATGATCCGTGTCCGGTCCATCGCAGCCATCTGCGACCAGACCTCGAAACCTCGTTGCGCAGCGTCGACCGCACGGTCGACGTCGGCCTCGGCGGCCTGCTGAACGTCGCAGATCACCCGGTTCGTCGCCGGGTTGACCGTGGCGAACACCTCACCGGACGTCGCGTCGACGTACTCGCCGTCGATGTACAGACGCTGCACGTCCATGGTCGTGGACGAGTTGGCGTGGTTCGGCGGCATCGTGATCCTCGGGTTCGTGGGTCGGGCGGCCTGATGGGCCGGACCCGGATGGACTCACGCGAACGTTAGCGGTGTGGTGTTGCGCGTCGAGCGCCGGCGAGCCTGAGGGCGGCGGACGCGAGGGAACACCGGCGGCGTCAGACCGCGCCGGCCCGAGCGAAGATGACGGCTTCGGCTTCGGTGATCGGCATCGGCAGCGCGAGGTAGAAACCCTGGGCGCGGTGGCAGCCGCTGGCCCGCATGTGCTCGAGTTGTTCGGCGGTCTCGATGCCCTCGGCGACGACGTCGAGATCGAGTGAGCGGGCGATCGTGAGCACCGCTTCGATGATCGTCGAGTCGTAGCCCTCCTCGGTCGCACGGGCGACGAAGCTGCGATCGATCTTCAGCGCGTCGACCGGGAAGTGGCGGAGGTAGCTCATCGACGAGTAGCCGGTGCCGAAGTCGTCGACGGCGATCGTGATCCCGCGCGAACGGGCCGAGTTCAACACCGCGGTCGCGCGGTCGAAGTCCTCGAGCAGCTGTGTCTCGGTCAGCTCGAACTCGAGCATGTTCGGGTCGGCACCGGTCGCGCCGAGGGCGATGTCGAGCGCACTGATCAGGTCGCCCTCGATCAGGTGGCGGCCCGAGATGTTGATTGCGACCCGCGTCGTGCAATCGGGGTCGGCCGTGCGCCACGAGGCGACGAGCGCGCAGACGCGGGCCAACACCCAGCGTTCGATGTCGAAGATCAGCGAGCTGCGCTCGGCGATCGGGATGAACTCGTTGGGGCCGACGAGGCCGACGCCGGGACGGTTCCACCGCACGAGCGCTTCCGCGCTGTCGATCGTGCCGGTTCCCAACGACACGATCGGCTGGAGGTGGAGTTCCAGTTCCTGGTTGCGCACTGCGTTGCGCAACGCGAGCGCCAGCTCTGCCTCGCGATGGATGTTCGACTGGAGCGTCGCGTCGAACTGTTCCACCCGGCCGCGACCGCGCTCCTTCGCGAGGTACAGCGCGGTGTCCGCCTGCCGCAGCGCGGTCAGCGCGGTCATCTCCGGGTCGGACCGGACGACGCCGATGCTCGCCGACAGCGCGAAGATCCCGTGCAGTGAGTCGTACGGCAGCTCGATCTCGTGGATCAGTCGTCGCCCGAGCATCATCGCGTTGTCGATGTGGATGCCGTTGGCCTGCACGACGATGAACTCGTCGCCACCCAAGCGGGCGACGAACTCCGTGGCGCGGGTACGGCGCGACAACCGCCGGGCGATCTCGGTCAGCACGGCATCGCCCGCCTCGTGACCCTGGGTGTCGTTGACGCTCTTGAACCCGTCGATGTCGATGAACAGCAGTGAGAAGTCCTGTGATTCGGCCAGCAGCTGTTCGAGGTGCTCCATCGCGGCGAACCGGTTCGGCAGACCCGTCAGCTGGTCGTGGCGGGCCTGGTAGGCGAGTTCGGCCTCGAAGCGTGAACGCTCCGAGATGTCGTGGGCGATCACGGTCGTCACGTGTCCGCTGTGGGAGTCGATCAGGCTGCTCGCGACGAGCACCTTGCGGGTCGTCCCGTCGACGTGACGCACCACGGACTCGCCGCCGAGGTCGTCGAGGTACGTCCTCAGCGGCTGGCCACACTGCTCGATCTCGCTGGCACCCGTCAACAGCTCGCTCGAGTCGTTCGCGAGCAGGATGTTGCCATCGGCGTCGATCGTCCAGATGGCGTCGGCTGCCTGCTCGACGATCGCCGTCGACAGTTGCTCGCTGCGGTGGAGCAGCTCGGTGACATCGGACAGCCGCTCGACCGAGTGGCGCATCGAGACGCCGATCGCACCGGGCAGGTCGATGTCGTCGGCCGAGTCGAGGTTGCCGGTCGACATCCGCGAGATCTGGATGTCGATGCCGTGCAGGGTGACGAGCATGTCGTTCATCGCGGTCGTCAACCGGCGGATCAGCCGCGGCCCGCGGACCGGCAGCGGCTCGGGATCGATGTCGCCGTTGCTGACCTGGGTCGCCCGTCGGTTCAGCCGAAGCAGCGGCGCGGCGGTGCTGCCGAGCACCAGCAAGGTCAGCAGCAACGCGACGAAGCCGATCGACGCGACGAGCCACTTGGTCTGTGTCGCACGCTCGGTCGCGACGGCGGCTTGCGCGCGGGCTTCGGAGAGCTGGCGGTCGTGGAACTCGGACGAGTACTGCTCGAGCGCGAGCAGGTAGTCGAGCTGGTTGACGACCGCGGACGACAGATCGCCGATCGCGTCCGCGTCGAACGTCGTCACGCCGTCCTCGCTGACGACCCCGCTGATGAGGCCGATCGGCGGCGGCAGCAGGATCGAGCGGACCTGGTCGAACTCGGCGTCCTCGTCGCGGGTCAGCAGCGCGGCGTACTCGCGGACGTACGTGTCGTGCACCGCCGTGACCGTCAGCACCGGGATGCTGCTCGCCGCGCCCTGCGTCAGCAGCCCACCGACAACCGCCTGCGACACCTCGCCGGCACTCGCGAGCACGTTCGCGAGCCCGTCCAGTTCCGGCGGATCGTCGATCGTGCGCCCCGGGTCGCGCCGCACGGTGGCGAGCGCATCGGCGAGCGTCGCGTCGAGGTTCTCGAACACCTCGTTCGTGACCTCCTGCAGCGCGCTCCGCTCGTCGCTCCGCTCGCGCTGCGCGTCGAGCTCGTCGGCGATCGACGTCAGTCGGACGCCGAGCGTGTCGCCTCCGGGCAGCGCGACGTCGGCGTGTTCGGTGGCGAGCCCGGCGAGGGCGAGGTCGAGTGCGCGCTTGTTGTTCTTGTACGTCTGTTCGAAGTCGACGCCGGTCATCTCCGAGATCATCGAACGGTCGACGCCCAGTTCGTCGATCGCGCTCAGCCCGCTGAGCGCGACTCGCTCGAGGTTCGCCGGCGCATAGACGGCGGCGATGTCGTCGCGCAGCTCCACGTCGGTGATCAGCCGATTCGCCTGGTCGGCGAGGTCCTCTTCACGGTGGATGCGCTCGAGCGCGAGCGCGCTGACCGCGACCATGGGCACGACCGCGATCGCCGCCAACTGGAGGGCCAGCGACCCGCCTCCGAGTCGGCTTCTCGTTCTCACACAGAATCATCGGCAGACCAGGGCAAACACTTGACACACGGTCCGCCGGAACTTTGAGCAGTCAGCGGCCCGCCGCGGCGCAGCGCACGGCCGGGTCCTGCCGGTAGAACGCCCGCAACTCGGCGTACAGCGCCGGTTCGTGTTCCTCCAGTTCGACCGGGCGGTTGAAGAACACCTCGGTCGCGACCGCGAAGAACTCGGCCGGGTTCGTCCCGGCGTAGTTCCGCAGGACGGGCGACCCGTCGGCCCGGACGCTGTCGTACGCCGCGGTGCACACCTCGGCCCACCGTGCGAGTGCTGCCTCGTCGTCGAGCGGTGGCGTCCCGTCGATCACCCCGTCGAGCATGTCGAGACGGTGCGCGAACTCGTGGTACACGACGTTCTCACCCGCCGCCGGATACTGCGCACCCCGGCGGGCCGCGGCCCAGGAGAGCACGACGGGGCCCTGGTAGTGGGCTTGCCCGGCGATGACCCGGGGGGCGGACGAGAACACGCCGCCCCCGGTGGGGTGGACGCCGCGCAACCGCACCGTGGACGGATGCACGATCACGGAGGTCAGGTCCTCGTAGCCGTCGATGTCGAGCCCGAGCAGCAGCAGCGAGGCCTGCGCGGCGATGAGGACCTTGATGTCCTCGGTCAGGTCGAACCCCCGTGCCGCCTCCCACCGCGTCCCGGTGACGAACGCTGCGACGAGGTGCTCCATTCGCTGCAACTCGGCCGGCGTCAGGCCCGACCAGTGCTGGAAGTGGGTCGTGAGCAGGTCGTGCCAGTGCGGGTCGAACGCGGCATCGGGTCGACCGAATCGGCGACGGAGGAACGTGAACACGCCGGACTCAGCCGCCGGCGCCCGCCGGGGCCGAGCCGCCACGGATCGCCGCCGGAATCCGCTCGACGCCACCGAAGTATTCGGCCAGGCGGCGATCGGCTTCGTCGCCGAACAGGATCTCCGCGACTTCACGGAGGCCGGGCGAGGCTGCGATGTCCTCATCGGAAACGACGAGCTCGATCTTCGACCGGCGGCGCATGAAGTCCTCGAGCTTCGTGATCATCTCCGACTCCGCCGCCGAGTACAGCTCGACGCGGAGGTAGTCCGCGGAGCCCATGATGTCCTCCGCCATCCGCGGGTCCTGGCGGATCTCTTCGAGCATCGCGAACGCCCGTCGGCCGTAGCGCCGCCACAATCGGTCGCTCAGCGGCTCGGTCTCCGGCTTCTCGCGCCAGCCGTCGAGCTTCATCAGGCGGGCCTGGCGGTAGAACTCCTCGCGCGTCGCCTTCGCCGGCTCGCCGTACCAGTTGTGGAGGTCCTTCTCGAGCGGGATGCCGAGGTGCTCGATCTCGTCGGCGACCTCCTCGCCGACGTTCAGGCAGTCGGTCAGCTTCCCGCCGAAGATCGTGACCACCCGTTGCCGGTCGTCGACCTCGACGGCGTGCTTGCGGCTCAGCTTGGACCAGTCGACGTCGGTTTGGTCCGCTCCGGCCGCCTCCACCACGAGCGGCCGCACGCCGCAGCGCTCGGCGATCACGTCGGCGCGCGTGAGCGGCTCGTCGAGGTCGAGTCGCGCGTTGATCTGTTCGAGCAGGAACTCGACGTCGGCGTCCTCGACCTCGGTGAACGGCGTGTCGACGCGCGTGTCGGTCGTGCCGATCACTGACCGGCGACCCATCGGGATCACGTAGAACAACCGCTCGGTGTCGTCGTAGAACGCGAGCACCTTGTGGTGGTGCTCGGTCGTGAGCCGGGGGACGACGAGGTGGATGCCCTTGGAGTACACGATGCGGTGGTCGGTCGTGAGGCCCCACTGGTTGTTGAGTTCGTCGACGAACGGGCCGGCCGCGTTGACGATCGTCGACGCCGTCGTCGTGAACTCCTCGCCGCTGTCGACGCAGCGCAGCCGCGCGACCCACTTGTCGCCATCGAACTCGGCCGAGAGCAGCTCGACGTAGTTCGCGGCCGTGGCGCCTGCCTCGATCGCCGATCGCACGAAGCTGAACACGAAGCGCGCGTCGTTGTCGACGAGGATGCCGTCGTAGTACTCGATGCCGCCCGCGACCCGGGTCGTGTCGATCACCGGCTCCTCGGCTTCGATCTGCTCCGTGCTGAGCAGGCGCGGCCGCTTCAAGCCGAACAACCCGATGATCCAGTAGCCGAGCGCGCCGAGTGCGGCGAACCACGGCTTGTACGGGCCGTTCTCGTCGAGCGCGGCATAGAAGCCGATCTGCTTGATGTTGTCCCGGTAGGCCGCCATCAGCCGGTTGCGCGAGCGGCAGAGCTTGAACACGAGATAGAGCTCGTAGTTCTCGAGGTACTTGAACCCGCCCCACACGAGGTTCGACGACGCTTGGCTCGTGAAGTGCGCGAAGTCGCCCCGGTCGATGAGGGCGACGTGGGCGCCACGCCCAGCGAGTGACGCGGCGGTGACTGCGCCGTTGATCCCACCGCCGATGATCAGCGTGTCGAACGTTGCATTGCGCATGCGCGCGATGTGCGTCTGGCGCAGAGACATTCGGCCATCGTACGACCGATCTCGCGAGCCCGGCCTCCGGGCTTCGAATTGCGGCGTGCGCCGCTGCGGCCGGCCTCAGGCCGCGTTGACGAGGAGTACCGACAGCACGACCGAGACCACGCCGACGGCGACCGGTGTCGCGAAGATCGCCCACCTCGGAACGGGACGGTGCCCTGGGGCGAGCATCACGGCACCGCAGATCGTTCCGGCCAACGCGCCGCCGAGGTGGCCGCCGATCGAGATGCCCGGGACGAAGAACGTGAGGAACAGGTTGAGCAGCAGCGTGCTGCCGATCGCCGTCGAGAACGGGTTGACGCCGCGCCGCCACAGCCCGATCGAGGCACCCGCCATGAGGCCGAACACCGCGCCCGACGCCCCTGCGGTGATCCCCCCACTGTCGAGCACGATGACGCCGAGCGAACCGCCCAGCAGCGACGCGAAGTACAGCAGCAGCATGCCGACCCGGCCGAGCGGGCGTTCGAGCATCGGCCCGAGGATGTAGAGGAAATACATGTTCAGCCCGATGTGCAGCACGCCGAAGTGCATGAACCCGGACGTCACGAGGCGGTACCAGCCGTCCGGCTCGGTGATGAACGACGGCCCGACCGCCGAGCGCCATTCGATCGGCTGCGCGATCACGTCCTTGCTGAGCCCGAACGTGAGGTGGGCGTCGGTCGCCTGGCCCGACAGTGCACCACCGTCGCGCGTCCACACCGCCACGAGGACGAAGACCGCGACGTTCAGCGTGATGAGGACCAGTGTGACGAGGTTCGGTTGCCCGGCCGACCAGAACTTCGCGCGGGTCTTGATGTCGGGTCGCGCGGACCGTGCGCAGTCGAGGCAGTGGCTGCCGACATCGGCTTGCACGAGACACTGCTCGCACGCC
>JAHEKY010000130.1 GCA_024644465.1 Ilumatobacteraceae bacterium
ATGCACCCGGGCGAAACGCTCGGGCTCGTGCAGAAGGCGCTCGTCGACCGGGCCGGCGTCGACCCCGAGGAGATCGGTCAGGTCGTCGGCGGCTGCGTCAGCCAGGCGGGTGAGCAGGCGTTCAACCTGACGCGAACCGCCTGGCTCGCGGCCGGCCTGCCGCTCAGCGTGCCCGCCACGACGGTCGACACGCAGTGCGGGTCGAGCCAGCAGGCGACGAATCTCGCGACGTCACTCGTCGGATCGGGCGTCGTCGATGCGGCGATCGCGTGCGGCGTCGAGGCGATGAGTCGCGTCCCGATCGGTGCGAGCGGGTCGAAGAAGCTCGGACTCGGCGTTCCGATCCCGCGCCCGTACTTCGACCGCTACGAGATGACCTCGCAGTTCGAAGGCGCCGAGCGGATCGCCGACACGTGGGGCATCACCCGCGAGGACACCGACGCGTTCGGGCTCGCATCGCAAGAGCGGGCGATCCGCGCGTGGGAGGAGGATCGGTTCGCAGGGCAGTACCTCGCCGTCGAGGCTCCCGACGTCGACGAGGACGGCAAGCCGACGGGCACGACGCACACCGTCGCTCGCGACGAAGGGCTGCGGGAGACGACCCTCGACAAGCTCGCCGGCCTGCAACCCGTCGCGCGCGAGGACGGCGTGCACACGGCCGGCAACGCATCACAGATCTCCGATGGCGCCGCGGCGGTACTGCTGATGACCGACGCCAAGGCGACCGAACTGGGGCTCCGGGCGCGCGCCCGCGTCGTCGACACCTGTCTGGTCGGCACCGACCCCGAGCTGATGCTCACCGGCCCGATCGACGCGACGCAACGCCTGCTGAGCCGTACCGGGCTCGACATCGACGACATCGACGTGTTCGAGATCAACGAGGCGTTCGCTTCGGTCGTGCTCGCCTGGGCGAAGGAGACCGGCGCGGACCTCGCCAAGACGAATCCGAACGGAGGCGCGATCGCGCTCGGCCATCCGCTCGGGGCGACCGGCGCGTTCCTGATGACGAAGGCGTTGTACGAACTCGAGCGGACCGACGGCCGGTACGCGCTGATCTCGATGTGCTGCGGCGGCGGCCTCGGCACGGGGACGATCATCGAGCGCATCTGAACCCGCCGTCGATCGGCACTCGTCGACGCGCGCCGATAGACATGGCCGGATGCGGCGTTCCGGGACCGTCATCGCGCTGGCGCTCGTCCTCGCCGCGTGCGACCTCGTCGCCGACTCGACGCCGACGACCGTCTTCGTCGGCGGTGGTGTCGAGGCGAACGCCGTCGTCGACTTCGTCGTCGACGGGGACACGATCGACGTGATCATCGACGGCAACGAGGAACGCGTCCGGCTGATCGGCATCGACACGCCGGAGACGAAGCGTCCCGACTTCCCGGTCGAGTGCTATGGGCCCGAGGCATCGGCGTTCATGGAGCAACTGCTCCCCGTCGGCACCCGGATCCGGATCGAGCGCGACATCGTCAACCGCGACGACTTCGGGCGCCTCCTCGGGTACGTCTACCGCGCGGACGACGGGATCTTCGTCAACTACGAGATGATGCGCCAGGGGTTCGCGCAGCCGCTGTCGATCCGGCCGAACGACACCTATGCGACGCTGTTCGCGGACGCCGCCCGGGCAGCGGAGCGCGACGACGCCGGACTGTGGGCGGCGTGTTCCGGTTAACGTCGGGTTCGTGAGCGACTCCCCCGCCGCCGGATCGCTGGCCGAGCGTCTCGGCCACTCGCCGGACACGAAGCTCGTGATTCTCTCCTGCGACGACCTCGGCGCGAGCCACGCATCGAACATGGGCGTGCTGCAGGCGATGCGCGACGGTGCGGCGACCTGCGCGTCGCTGATGGTGCCGGCACCGTGGGCGTGCCACGCCGCAGGCAACGTCGGAGCCGACGACGACATCGGCGTCCACCTGACGCTCAACGCCGAGCACAGTTGCTACCGCTGGGGCCCGATCACCCACGCACCGTCGTTGCAGTCCGGCGAGGGCGGGTTCCCGCGGACGCTCGCCGACCTGTGGGAGCACGCCGACCACGACGAGGTACTGCGCGAACTGCGAGCGCAGATCGAACGGGCGATGGCGTGGGACATCGACGTCACGCACCTCGCGCCGCACCTGTCGGCGATCACGCTCCGCCCCGAGTTCTTCGACGTCTACCTGGAACTCGCGCACGACTACCGTCTGCCGATCCGGCTGCCGTCGACGATCTCGGCGGAGCGTGCCGGCTTCCCGTTCCGGCGGCTCGCCGCCGACGAGGGCGTCGTCTTCCCGGACCACTTCGACCACGACTGGAGTCCGGGAAGCGCGAGGCGGGTGTTCGACGCGATCGCCGCACTGCAGCCCGGCGTCACCGAGATCCACGTCCAGCCGACGATCGACACACCCGAGGTCCGAGCCTTCGCGGGTGACGTTGCCGAGGGATGGATCGCCGATCTGGCACTCGTCACGAGCGCCGAGCTCCGGACCGCCCTCGACGAAGCCGGAGCCGTGATGATCGGCTTCCGCGAACTCCGCGACGCACAGCGCGCCTGACCCGCCCGGTTCGAGCCTTCTGACGAGGACCCGACACCTTGCGATGTCGAGTGGCTCACGCCGTGGCGACGAGCTGCGTGATCGCGTCTGCGGCGGCGCCCGACTTCAGCAGGTCGAGGATCTGGCCGGTGTGGCCGGCCGCTTTCAGCGAGCCGCGCATGTACGCGACCGTCGGATCGAAGTCGTCGGCGGCAGCGTCGGTCAGCGGCACCGTGATCACGACGTCGGCGTCGTCGGGGCCCGCGATGCGCTCGTCCTTCTTGGCGACGACGACGCGATACTGAACGGTCATGAGCTGACCCGCTCACGAACGCCGGCGAACAGGTCCCGCTCGCTGTCGTCGGGCGGGATCGGGCCGACGAACGACCGCGCCAGGATCCAGTCCTCCCACGGGTAGACCGAGGCGAGTTGATCGTCGTCGAGACCGAACCACCACCCGGCGTTCGGGTCGACCTGCGTGGCATGGGCCCGCAGCGCACCGGTGCGCGCCCACTGGTAGTCGGTGCAGTCGATCTTCGTCGTCACGCGGTGGTCCTGGCCGGGGCGGTCGAGCCACTCCTGTGAGAACGGCGACTCGCCGGTCGCCGCCAGCATCGCCTCGTGCACGGCGAGGATCCGCACCTTGGTCCACGTCGAGTAGTACAGCTTCAGCGGCTGGAACGGCTCGCCGAGGTCCTCGTACCAGTCGGGGTCGCCCGCCCGCTCGAACGCGAGCACCGAGATGTCGTGCACCCGGAGGTGATCGGGGTGCGGGTAGCCCGATTGGTCGTCGCCGTAGGTGATGATCACCTGGGCCTGCGTCCGCCTGATCTCCGCGACGAGCCGGCCGACGGCCTCGTCGAGGTCGGCCTGGTGGAAGCAGTCGGGATGGTTGTTCGGCTCGGTGTCGGCCATCCCGGAATCGCGGTAGCCGAGCATCACCACTTCGTCGAAGCCGATCACCTCGGCCGACCGTTGCAGCTCGGGCATCCGCATCTCGACGACCAGCGCCCGTTCCTCGTCGGGGTCGAGACCGTGGAACGGCTGACCCGGCTCACGCAGGGACGGATTCTGCAGGTCGCCCTCCTCGCCGCCCGTGCAGCAGACGAGCACGGTGTACACACCTTCGGCGTGGTACTTCGCCAGCGTCGGAGCACCCTTGGATGCCTCGTCGTCGGGGTGCGCGTGCACGGTCAACAGCGTGAGACGTTCTGCCACTCCGGCAGGCTACCCGTGCCGTGCGCGACGAGACCGAGGGGTTCCGGTCGTCCGCCATCCCCCTTCGCACGGTCCGGGCGGGGTGGCGACGGCCGGATCGTGTCCTAGATTCGCCGCCGTGGATCGATCGAGACGGGCAACCGAACGCGGCCGGACCGGCGCGGCGTTCTGCGTCGCGGTCGGCCTCGCACTCGCCGCGTGCGACACCGGCGACGGCAAGACATTGCGAGATCCCATCGGCACGGTCGCACCGACGACGACCACGACGACGTTGCCCGACGCCCCGAACGTCGCTCCCGGCGATCCGGCGCTGACGGCGACGCTGCCCAGCGAGAACGTCGACTTCCGGCTGTTCACCCCGTGGGTGGACGGCGCCGAGATCGACAGCCGCCACACGTGCGACGGCGAGAACGTCGCACCGGCGCTCAGCTGGACCGCGCCGCCCGCCGGCGCCGTCGAGTTGGCGATCGTTGCGGTCGACGAGTCGGTCACGAACGGGCCGATCTTCGTCCACTGGGTGCTCGCCGGAATCGCCCTCGACACGACGTCGCTGCTGGAGGGCGAAGTGCCCGCAGGCGCCGTGCAGGCACTGAACTTCTTCGGCGACATCGGCTGGGGCGGGCCGTGCCCGCCCCCCGGTGAGGACGCCCACGACTACCGCTTCACGCTCTACGCGCTCAACCAGCAGGTCGAACTTGCCGATGGAACTCCTGCAACCGATCTGCTCGACTTCGTCGAGCTGGTCGCGATCGCGTCCTCGGACGTGGTCGGAACGTACCGGAGGTGATCCGGCGCGCTCGTCGCACGACCGACAGGCGACTTCGAGAGGGCACCACGTGCCGAGCGACAGCGAGGACAACTCAGGGACCGGCCGGGGACAGCCCGGCGCGATGTTCGCGCCGCCGTCGCCGACGCCGCGCCCGCTGACCCCGCCGGGCTTCGGAATCGGGTCGGAACCACCCGAGCACACACCGCCCGAGTCGGTCGACCCGCAGCCGATCGAACTGCCCGACACGTTCGACGCGCTGCTGGATGCCGACGGCTCCGTCGTGCTCGTGCTCGACCTCGCGGGCAACGTGTTGAGCGTCAACGGCGCAGCCCTCGAAGTGCTGGGTGCCAGGAGTGCCGCTGACCTCGTCCCCGGTTCGACCAGCTACACGCTGCTGCGCTCGTTCCTCGACCACATCCCCCGCCGCCTGATCAAGGACCCGAACGGCGGCACGTGGCGCGGGGACTTCGACCACACGAGCGTCGCCGGGGATCCACTCGTGTTCCGGGCGACCGCGACGGCCCACCCCGACCCGTCCCGGCCCGGCAACGGACTGCTGGCGATCATCGCCCGCGACGTCACCTCGGCCCGGCTGGAACAGGCCCGCCTGCATCACCGCGCCACCCACGACCCGCTGACCGGGCTCGCCAACCGTCGCCAGGTGCAGGCGATCCTCGAAGACGCAGTCCAGAACCAGCGCGGCAAGATCGGCCACGTCGCTGCGTTGTTCATCGATCTCGACCGGTTGAAGTACGTCAACGACGCGCTCGGCCACGTGATCGGCGACCGCCTGCTGGTGTCGACCGCCGCACGTCTCGCGGAGACGATCCGACCGAGCGACCACGTCGCACGCATCGGTGGTGACGAGTTCCTCGTCGTCTGCAGCCGCCTGCCGGACGCGGTCACCGCACTCGATCTCGCCGAACGTATCCGGCGTGCCCTCACCGGTCGCCTGCGGGTCAAGGAACTCGACCTCGAGTTCTCGGTGAGCATCGGTATCGCGCTGTCGGATCCCGACGTGCTGACCCTCGCCGACGACGACGCCGCATCGACCCTCATCAGCAACGCCGACACCGCGATGTACGAGGCCAAGAAGTCAGGCCGCGGGCGTTGCGCGCTGTTCACGTCCCAGATGCGCTCGGCCGCCCGGGAGCGAACCGAGCTGGCCGCGGCACTGTCGCACGCGATCACCAACGGCGAGCTCACGATCGAGTACCAGCCGGTCTTCTCGGCGGTCAGCCAGACCGCCGTCGGCGCCGAGGCACTCGTGCGCTGGCACCACCCGGTCCTCGGCCGCGTCGACCCCGCGACGTTCGTGTCGATCGCCGAGGAATCCGGCTCGATCGGCCGGCTCGGCGAGTTCGTCCTCCGCCAAGCTCTCGCCGATGCGCGGATCTGGCGCAACCAGCAGCAGATCGGCGACGACTTCACCGTGCACGCCAACGTCTCCCAGATGCAGCTCGCGAGCACGTCGTTCGTCCCGCTCGTGCTCGCCCTGCTGCGGGAGAACCG
Organism: Ilumatobacteraceae bacterium; assembly: GCA_024644465.1. GTDB lineage: Bacteria > Actinomycetota > Acidimicrobiia > Acidimicrobiales > Ilumatobacteraceae > Ilumatobacter_A. The sequence continues at coordinate 6,016 of JAHEKY010000130.1, forward strand.
GGTCCAACCCGCCCAGCTGGTGCTCGAGGCGCGCGAGACGGCGTTGCTGCACACGAACATCGACGTGCAGCGAACGATCAGGGCGTTGCGCCGCGTCGGTGTCCAGGTCGCGGTCGACAACTTCGGAACCGGCGCGAACTCGCTGGCGGTGCTGACCGACGTCGGCGCCGACATCCTCAAGCTCGACGGGTCGCTGGCGCTGCCCTCCGGGTCGTCCGAAGCGGACACCCGGCTCGTGCGAGCACTCGTCCTCCTCGCGCACGCCCTCGAGATGCGCGTCGTCGCCGAGCGCGTCAGCGGCGCAGAGCAGCTGCGCCGGCTCCGTGCGGCGGGGTGCGACTACGTCCAGGGCAACCTGCTCGCCGCGCCGGCACCCTTCGGCGAGTTCGACCCCGACCGCTCGTTCTGAACCGCCGGTCGCGGCTTCCCGGCCGCCGGTGTTGATCGATCGTTTCGCGGATCGCCCGCCACGCGTCGGGGTGGTCGGTACCCTTGACGTCGTGCCACTTCCGCCGCCCCCACCACCATCTGGCTCTGGCACCCCATCCGGCCACGGCGCAGCATCTGGCTCCGGCGCGGCACCTGGCCACGGCGAGGCGTCCGGCCTGCCCCGCCCGCCGAGCGGCCCCCCGCCGGCGACCGGCGGGGCCACGGCGCGGACGTGTTACCGGCATCCGGACCGCCCGACGGGACGGCGCTGCACGCGATGCGGGAAGTCGGCGTGCGAGCAGTGTCTCGTGCAAGCCGATGTCGGCAGCCACTGCCTCGACTGCGCACGGTCCGCGCGACCCGACATCAAGACCCGCGCGAAGTTCTGGTCGGCCGGGCAACCGAACCTGGTCACACTGGTCCTCATCACGCTGAACGTCGCGGTCTTCGTCCTCGTGGCGGTGTGGACACGCGACGGTGGTGCACTGTCGGGCCAGGCGACCGACGCCCACCTCACGTTCGGGCTCAGCAAGGACGTGATCGCCCAGCCGATCGAATGGCGCTCGGC
>JAHEKY010000035.1 GCA_024644465.1 Ilumatobacteraceae bacterium
CGTAGCTGCCGGACCCGGATGCCCGCACGAGATCGGTGACGTCGGCGAGCCCGAAGTACTGCGTCGCGTCGACGTCGCCCAGCCGGATCCGCTTCGCCTCGAACTCGACGGGCCCCGCGGCGTTCGGCGCCAGCACGGACACCCGCCCGCTGCTGCCGTCGTCGACGAGCTCCACGCCACGTTCCTTGAGGTCGCCCGACCAGAACAGATAGGCCGCGTCGATGCGGTCGCCCGCGGTGTCGAGTACCGCGCTCGACGAGTTGACCCATCCGAGCGACGGATCGATGTCGATCGGTTCGGCGGGGAGGTCCCACCGATTGACGATGTCGCCGACCCCGTTGCGGGCATCGACGCACGCCGGGTCGGTCTCGCTGCAGGTCATCAGCGTGTTGCCGATCATGATGATCTCGCCGTTGTCCACGGCGGAGTGGACGAGCCGCGTGATCGCGTCGATCGCGACTTCGAGGTCCTCGTCGACGACGTTGCCGACGACGACGAACCGACCGACGACCTCGCTCGTCAGCGTGAACCGCAGCGCCAGCGTCGAGGTCTCGCCGGCAGCCACGGGCGCAACGCACGTCGCGGAGTCGTCCGGTGGGTCGACGCACTCCCCGTCGCCCGACACCAGCACATCGAGTTCGACGCCTCGCGGCACCGCGACTCGGAAGCGAGCGTCGGTCGGGGCTGCGCCGGTGTTCGTGATCGCGACGTCGATCGTGCCGGTGCCGCCGGCGAAGATCGGTGCCGGGCTCGACAACGACACGGTGAGATCGAGCACCGTGGGGTCGAGCTGGGCCGGCGCAAAGCCGTCGGGTTCCAGCGCCAGGAGCGTTTCCGGCGGCAGGAACTCGAGCTCGACGCGGTTCTCGGGGCCGGTCGGCGCGGGGCGCAGATCGAGCTCCGTCGTCGGTGGTGCGGTCGACGGGGCGATCGTCGTCGCCACCGTCGAGACGGTCGTCGCCGGGTCGGCGGTCGCCGGGACGTCCGTCGCGCCGACCGTCGTCGCCGCCGAATCGTCGCCGTCGAACGGATCCCGGATCAGGACGACCGCCGCGGCGACGGCGAGGACGAGCACCCCGATCGCGCCGAACATCGCGTACCGCCGAGCCTTCTCGGTCCGTTCCTCGTTGACTGCGGCCGCACCGGCCGGGCGGCGGCGCGAGCCGACCGCCTCGCGGTAACGCACCGGCGAGAGCCCCGTCAGTTCGGGGACGACGGCGAGCGGCACGAGTGACGACAGTGCGGCACCGACTGCGAGCCGGCGGCGGCAGGCCACGCAACCCGTCGTCGGTTCGTCATCGTCGTCGTGCGCCGCGTCACGGTGCTCGACATGGCGATGCTCGACATGGCGATGCTCGACATGGTCGTCGACCATCCGCTGCTCGTGTGCCGACAGCGTCATCCGGAGCGACCCGCCGAGCAGCGGCACGATCGGCAGGCAATCGTCCGCGACGCCGGGCTCGGCATCCATCTCCTCCCTGAGAAATCCGTCGAACAGACCCGCCTCGGCGCGGTGCACGACCGCGGTCGCCTCGTTCGCTGTCCGACCGAGCAACGGCGCGTACTCGGCGGCCGGTTGCAGCTCGACCCACTTGTGCCACAGCGCGGTCTGCCATGGCTCCGGCATCGACGCGAACGCGGTCGCCAGCAACGCCAGTTCGGCATCGGCAGCAGACTCGGTTCCCGGCTCGGCCGGGGCGGGTCCGTACGTCCCGTCCGTCAGCGCAGCGATCGCCCGCGCCCGCACACACCGCAGCGCGGGATCGTCGTCCGCGGTCGACGTGCCGGCGACGACGTTCGCGTGGAGTAGTTCGAGAGCACGCTGCGCGCGCTTCTTCGCGCCCCACCACCCGTGCGCACGCGCGACACCTTCGACCGCACCACCGTGACGGCGCCGAAGCTCGTTCCAGGCCTCTGCCATGCCGTTGTGCGTTGCGATGAGCAACTGGCCATCGCTGGGGAGTTGGGGTTTCGGGTTCATCAGGTTCTGACAAGTCTGCGCGAGCGGTGCGCCTCACCACCCATGCATCGGACAATCGTGAGGGAATCTTGACAAGTTCTTGGCACGATCCAGCAGCGTGTGCGTACCGGAACTGCCGGCGATGCCCACCGCCACGCCGGCCACTCTCCTACGCTTCGCGACGATGACCGAGCGCGATCCTCACCGACCGAAGCTGGCGGCCGCGCTCGTCGTCGTGTCGGCACTCGTCGTGGCCGCGTGCACCTCCGAGGATCCGACGACTCCCGAGACGACGGCGCCGGCGCCGACGACGACCGAGATCCCGCAACGCACGATCGACGGCACGCTGACGATCGGCCTGCTGCTCCCGACGAGCGACCCGATTCTCGGCCAGGGCCTCGTCAGCGCTGCGACGGTCGCGGTCGAGCGGATCAACGGGAGCGGCGGTGCCCTCGGGCGAAACATCCGCCTGGTCGTCGAAGACGAGGGCACGAGCGCGGTCACGGCCGCGGCCGGCATCGCCGCGCTGCTCGAACGCGACGTCGATGCCGTCGTCGGACCGTCGTCGTCGTTGATCGCGCTGAGCACGCTCGACGAACTCGTGTCCGCCGGCGTCGTCAGCTGTTCTCCGACGGCCAGCGCGCTCGCGCTCGACGACTTCCCCGACGAGGGCCTGTTCTTCCGCACGGTTCCCAGCGACTCGCTCCAGGCGGTCGCGATCGCCGACATCGCGGAACGCACCGGTGTGCGCAACGTCGCCGTCGTCTACGTCGACGACGCCTACGGCCGGCCGTTCGCGCTGGCGGTGGAAGAGGCGCTGAGCGAGGGCTCCCGGTCGGTCGACGCCGTGGAGACATTCGGGTTCGTCCGCCGCGATGGCGACCTCGACCCGGTCGCGACCCGCGTCGCGGAGTCCGGGGCACGCGTCGTGATCGTGCTGGCGGCCGCCGAGGACGGGACCGCGTTCCTCGAGGCACTCAGCCGGACGAACTTCGGCTCGCTGACGAACATCGTCGTCAACGACACGTTCCGCAGCGCGGTCACCCAGCCGCTGATGCAGACGCTCGACCCCGCTCTGCGCGACCTGATCATCGGCATCGCGCCACAGGCCCAGTCGAACGACGAGGACCGGCCGTTCGACCCGCCGGGGCTGTTCGCGGCCAATGCGTTCGACTGCGTCACGCTGATCGCGCTCGCCGTCAACCTCGTCAGTTCCGACGACCCGAGTCAGTTCGCCTCGCAGATCCCGGCGCTGACGACGGGCGGCGCGGTGTGCGACGCGTTCGCGCCGTGCGCCGCGCAACTGGAGGACGGCCTCGACATCAACTACAACGGCCCGGACGGGATCACGGAGTTGCTCCAGGTCGGCGACCCTGCCCGGGCCCGGTTCGATCAGTTCCGCTTCGACGAGTCCGGCCGCGCCGTGTACGTCCGATCGCAGACCGCGTCGAGCCTCTAGCCCGGCCTCACCGAGCGGTCGCGGACCCGTGCTCGGCGAGCTGTCGCTCAAACGAGTTGCTCGATGTCCTCGAGGTATCCGACGTAGAACGCTCCGAACTCGCCGTACAGCGCTGAGCCCTGGTCGAACCGCATCGTGTAGACGACGTCCTTGATCACGTCGGGGCTTTTGGCGAACAGCGTGACACCCCACTCGTAGTCGTCGAGGCCGGTCGACCCCGTGACGAGTTGGGCGACGCGACCGGCAAAGGTGCGACCGCTCTTGCCGTGCTCCATCATCATGTCGTGGCGCTCCTGCCACGGTGTCGCGAACCAGTTCGCGTGGGCCTCGCGCTTCTTGCTCATCGGATAGAAGCAGAACGCGTTCAGCCCGTCCGGCGGGATCTGCGGGTGCAAGCGGGCCCGGAGCATCTCTTCGGGCATGCCCTTCGCGTACTCGGAGACCTCGGTGATCGAGACGTAGCTGTCGACGATGTCGAGCCCGGCCTGCTGCAGCGACGACTGCAGTGTCCGCAACGTGCGCCAGTCCGCGCACAATGCCATCAGCGCGATGTCGGCCTTGTGTCCGAGCATCGCCGCCGTGATCACTTGGCAGTCCGCCTCGCCGGCGGCCTTCACGGCCGCCACCACCGCTTCGCGATCCATCGACGGCGTCGGTTTGCCGAAGAGGTGGACAACACTCAGACCGTCTTCCATCAGCATGTCGCCAGGCTATCCGCGAGCGGATTCGTCCCGCCCGTCCCGCTCAGAGGCGTTCCGGCGAGTAGACGTTGAATCGGTCGCCGCGGACGAACCCGGCGAGCAGCAGGTTCGCCCGTCTGGCAGCGTCGACCGCGAGCGCGGTCGGGGCACTGACGGCAACGACGGCGGCGAAGCCGGCGGCCCACGCCTTCTGGACCATCTCGATGCTCGCCCGCCCGCTGACGAAGAGGCCGAGCCCGGTCGCCGGCAGCGCACGGCCCGCGTCGAGCAGCATCGAGCCCACGACCTTGTCGACCGCGTTGTGACGTCCGACATCTTCGCGGGTCAGCACGATCTCACCGGTCGGGGTGAACACCGCGGCGGCGTGTACGGAACCCGTCCGCGAGAACAGGCCCTGTCCGCCGAGCACCCGGTCGGGTATCTCCCCGATCAGGTCGAGCGTGAAGGGCTCGCCGGGTTCGATCGGCGCAAGCCGCTGTGCGAGCTCGTCGAGCTGCTCGCTTCCGCACCACCCGCAGCTCGACGAGACGTTGCCGAGTCGCGGCGTCGGTGTCGGCGCCCGCCCCCCGGTCTCCACCGTGACGGCGTTGTACCCGCTGTCCGATGCGCTGCCGTCGGCGCAGTAGCGGACACCGGTCACCGGTGCGCCGGCGAGCAGGCCCTCCGTGAAGCAGAAGCCGGCCGCCAGTTCGTAGTCGTTGCCGGGGGTGCGCATCGTCGTCGCGACGAGCGTGCCGTCGAGCTGGATCGACATCGGCTCCTCGACGATCAGCTCGTCGGGCCCGCGCGTCGCGGTGCGCTCGGCACCGGAGACCTGCGTGATGATCATCCGCTGGGAGCGGCGACGTGCCATCCGCCCACGATATGACTCCGCATCCCGTTCCGGCGGACGGATCACGCGCGGGTCGACATCGTCGTGTCGCGTTCGGCGCGCGAGCGCACGGGTACCGTGGCGGCATGTCGGACGCCGCCCCACCTCCGCCGCCCCAGCCGACGACGACCCCCGACGAGGCGCGAGTCGGCACGGTCGGCGTCGACGCCAGCGATGCGACCCCACTGCGCAACGTCGGTTCCGAGTTCTTCGCGACGGTCCTGTTGATGCTCGCCGGCCCCGGGCTGATCGTGCTCGGCGAAGGCCGCATCGACACGTTGGCGGTCGCGTTCTCATTCGGCGCGGCACTCGCGATCGCGATCGGCGTGATCGGTGCCGTCGCCAACCCGGCGCTGTCGCTCGCCCTGCTCGTCGTCCGCGAGATCACGATTCGGGAAGCGGTCGAGGATTGGGTCGGCCAGTTCGCGGGCGGCATCGTCGGCGGCGCCCTGATCTGGGGCATCAACGACCAGACCCGCGCCGGAATCGGCAGCACCGGCTGGGACGTCGGGGCGTTCAGTGAACTCGGGTCGGTGATCGCCGCCGAACTCGTGTTCACGATCGTGCTGGTCGTCGTCTTCCTGTCGACGATCAGCCGCGGCCTGGGCACGACCGCGATCGCCGCCTACACGGCCGGCGCGTACATGATCGGCCACCTCGTCCTGCTCGGGATCAGCGGTGGCGGGATGAATCCCGCCCGCTCGCTGGGGTCCGCGATCTTCTCCGACACCGACCCGAACGCGCTCGGTCAGGTCATCGTGTTCATCGTCGTACCACTCGTCGCGGCGGTCGCCGCAGTGTTCGTGTGGCTCGCGATCGACGACGCGAACGTCGACGACACGCTGTTCGACGAGACGTTCGTCGACCGGCTCGGCGACCGGATCGACGGGACGCCGGACTGAGCACGTTGGAGACGCGCTCGGCCCTCGGGACATCTCGGACAACGCCTCGGTAGCGGCGCCGAGGGGCGCCCATCGCTAGCGTCCGTGCGATGCAGCACGGCCCGTGGCAACGGTTGCCGCTGTACCTCGGTGGGCTGATGGGGCCGTTCGGCACGGTCGTCATCCTGCCGATGTTCCCCGAACTCCGTGACGCGTTCGGCGCGTCATCGGCGGCGGTCGGGTGGGGCTTCACGATCTACCTCCTGCCGTTCGCCGCCGTCCTGCTCGTGTCCGGCACGCTCGGCGAACGGTGGGGTCGCCGCCGCACCGTGCGGGCGACCTACCTGATGTACGCCGCCGCTTCGCTGGTGTGCGCGGTCGCACCGAACCTCGGCTGGTTCCTGGCCGGGCGCGCGCTGCAGGGGATCGCGAATGCGTTCATCACCCCGCTCCTCGTCGCCGGCCTCGCCGAAATCGTCGCACGGGCTCGATTCGGACGCGCGCTGGGCGTCTACTCCAGCTTCCAAGCGGTCGGCGGCGGCCTCGCGCCGGTGCTCGGCGGCTTCGCTGCGGACGTCGAGTGGCGATGGGCATTCGTCGGAACCGCCGCCGTGGCCCTCGCCCTGTCGACGACTGCGGTGCGGGGTGAACCGCGACCCGAGACCGCTGCGCCTTCGTTCCGGCGACTGCTCAACCGTCCGGTCCTCACGCTCGGGGTCGGGGTCTTCGCCGCCGCGGCCGGCCCGATCGGGGTGAGCGTGCTCGTCGGCGTCGTGGCACGCGACGAACTCGACCTGTCGGGTACGGCGGCCGGGTTGCTGCTGCTCGCCGGCCCGGCGACGGCGATGCTCGCCGGCCCGCTCTGGGGTCGGTTGCTCGACCGGTGGGGCAGCCGGACCGCCGGAATCGTCGCATCGACCTCGGTGACCGTGTCCGCCGCCGCTCTGGCGCTCACGAGCACACCGATCACGCTCGGCGTCGTGGCGGCCGCGACGACGGGGTTCACCGGGTTCGTCGTCGTCGTGATCCAGGGGGTGTCGGCGACGATCGTTCCGGACAACCGCAGCGGCACACTGTCGTTCGTGCTCGCGTTCCGCTTCCTCGGCCACGGCATCGGGCCGGTGGTGTGGTTGCCGGTGCTCGGAGCGAGCATCGAACTCGCCTTCGTCGGTGCAGCGTCGCTGGGCATCCTGACGATCGCGGCGTTCTGGGCCGCCACCGGTGTGACATCGACGAGTCGAGAATCCTGACGAGTTCGGTAGGGATTACCGATATCGTGGACTCATGGCAGTCAACGTCCGAATCCCCACGACGATGCGTCCGCTCACCGGCGGCGAGAAGCAGGTCGCGCTCGAGCCCGGCTCGCTCGCCGACGTGATCTCGGCGCTCGACGCGGCGCACCCCGGCATGGGTGACCGCCTGCTCGACGAGGACGGCGCGCTGCGCAAGTTCGTCAACGTGTTCGTCGACGACGACGACGTCCGCTACCTCGACGGCCTCGACACCAAGGTCGGCGACGGGATCACGGTCTCGATCATCCCAGCCGTCGCCGGCGGCTGACCCGGCGACCACCAGCCCGACACCACCGTGCCCGCCGCGGCATCGCTGACGGCGCGGCGCGCGGCACTAGCTTCTGAAGATGCGTGTGGTGGCGGCACCCGACAAGTTCAAGGGGACCGTTACCGCCCACGACGCCGCCCGCGCGATCGGCCACGGCTGCTGGGAAGCCGGCGTCGACTGCACCGAGGTGCCGTTGGCCGACGGCGGCGACGGGATGCTCGAGGTACTCGGTGGCGCGAACAAGACCTCCTTGGTCACCGGTCCACTCGGCGACCCGATCACCGCGGCGTGGCGACTGCATCGCGACACCGCCGTGATCGAGATGGCCCAGGCGAGTGGCCTCGTCGCGGCCGGCGGCATCGAGGGCAACGACCCGCTCGACGCCACGACGATGGGCACCGGCGAATTGATCGACCAGGCGCTGGATCACGGCGCGAAACGGATCATCGTCGGGCTCGGTGGTTCGGCCACGACCGACGGTGGCTTCGGCGCGATCCGCGCGATCAACGCGATCTCCCGGCTGAAACAGGTCGAACTGCTCGTCGCGTGCGACGTCAGCACGCCCTTCACCCGCGCGGCGGAGGCGTTCGGCCCGCAGAAGGGCGCGACGCCGGCGCAGGTCAAGATGCTCACGGGCCGGCTCGAGCGGCTGGCGCAGATGTTCGTGCAGGAGTTCGGCTTCGACGTCACGACGATCGAGGGCGGCGGCGCCGCAGGCGGGTTGGGCGGCGCGCTGGCCGCACTCGGCGGCCGGCTGATGCCGGGCTTCGAGTTGATCGCCGACGAGGTCGACCTCTACGACCACCTCGAGGTCGCCGACCTCGTGATCACCGGTGAGGGCTGTCTCGACGAGTCGAGTTTCGACGGCAAAGTCGTCGGCGGGCTGACGGCGCTCGCCCACGAGATGGGGGTGCCGGTCGCGGCGATCGTGGGAACGGCCGAACCGGCGGTCGCGGCCGACCACGCGGGACGGCTGCGCGTCGTGTCACTCGTCGACGAGTACGGCGAGGACCTGGCGATGCGCGAACCGAAGCAGTGCATCACCCGCGCCACCGCGGCGCTGCTCGCCGATTTCGCCTGATTGGCGCCGGGCCGCGCGTTCAGCCGTCGGTCGTCGGCGGCTGCGTCGTCGGTGCGACGGCGTCGGCACCCGCGACCGGTGGCGAGGTGCCCGTCGGCGGGGTCGAGACTCCGGCAGCTTCGGCCAACTGCTCCAGCGTCTTGTCGGCCTGATTGTTGCCGAGCACGACGAGCACGCCGGCGTCTCCCAGCGAACCGTTCTCGGTCGGGGCAGGCGTCGTGACCGTCTCGACGCCGACTCCACCGAGGACGAGCGCCACCGACTGGGCAACGGACTGCGCGGCGGTGTTCGTCGGGTCGTAGTAGACGATGCTCTCGTCGATCGTGCTCGATGCATTCGTCGGCGACCCCATCTGGAAGCCGGCGTCCGCGAGCTGTTCGGTCATCCGGCCCGCCGAGCCGCCGAGCGTGTTGCCGTTCGCGACGACGACGGTGGCGCCTTCGGTGACGAGCACGATCGTCGTCGAGGTCGTCGGCGGGATCGTCGTCGGCAACGCCGCGTCGAAGGTCGTCGTCGTGTTCTGGTCCGTCGGCTGGTTCTGGCCGACGGGCGTGCTGCCCGCCGCCGAGTCCTCTTCGGTCAGATCACGCAGGATCCAGAAGCCCGCGACGACCGCGACGAGCGCGAGCACGATCGAGAGGGTCGACCCGACGGGTGAGCCACCGACGCCCTGGCGCGGCGAGCGGCGCGGCCGCGCGCCGGTCCCGGTCGTGATGTCCTCGTTGGTCATGCCGACCCATTCTCGCCGGAACCGGCGGCTGCCACACCCTCGATGCGAGCCTTGCGGGCCCGCAGCCGCAGCCGCTTCAGCCGGCGGACGACGAGCGGGTCGTGTTCGAGCGCCGCGGGATCCTCCAGCACAGCCGCCAATTCGGCGTGATACTCCTCCGGCGAGCACTGAAACCGCGCCCGAACCACCTGGTCACGCGGCTCTTCGTTGCTCCACCACGAGCGTTCGAAGTCGAGCATGGCGGCATGTCGTTCGCTGAGCATCACTGCACAGACTGCCTGCTCCACGCCGCGAAATACAAGCACCGGGGGAGATATGTTTCACAGTCGTGTCCGATTCATCCGCGCCGCGCCCGTTCATGATCGGCGTCGCCGGCGGCAGCAGCTCCGGCAAGACGACGATCTCCGAGCGGCTCGTCGCGTTGACGGGAGAGGAGCACCTGTCGCGGATCGAACTCGACTCGTACTACCTCGAGCGGATCGGTGAGACCCTCGAAGAACGTCGGAGCGCGAACTACGACCATCCGGATGCGTTCGACTGGCCGCTCCTGAACGACCACATGGCGGCACTGGCGAACGGCGCCTCCGTCGAGGTGCCGATCTACGACTACGTCCAGCACAACCGCAGTGGGGACACCCGGACGGTCAAGGCGAACAAGATCGTCGTCGTCGACGGCATCCTCGTGATGTGGGACCAGCGGTTGCGCGAGCGCTTCGACCTGAAGATCTTCGTCGACACCGCACCGGACATCCGCTTCATCCGGCGGCTGCGGCGCGACGTGGCCGAACGAGGCCGTACGACCGAGAGCGTGATCGAGCAGTACCTGAGCACCGTTCGGCCCGCCCACGAGCGATTCATCGAGCCGAGCAAGCGGTATGCGGACGTGATCATCCCCGAGGGCGGGTTGAACCGTCCCGCGATCGACGTCCTGCTCGCACGCGTCCGCGAGCTCACCGCGTGATTCGGGCCGGTTCGTCCGATCTCTGCGTCAGCCGAGCTCCTCGTTGAGCTCGCTCAACGTCGTCGCCGACTTCCTTGACCTCGAACGAACCGGACCCGAATCAACCCGAGACTCCCCCATCTTCGACGCGACGCCCGCACGGACAACTCCCGTCTCTGCGTCAGCGCCCATCTTCGACGCGGCGCCCGCACGGACAACTCCCGTCTCTGCGTCAGCCGAGTCCGTGTCAGGTTCCGGGGCGGGCGTCGACGACGAGTTCGACGGCCAACTCGGCGGCGCGATCGTTCCACGCGCTGTCGTAGATCTCGCGCAGCGTCCAGCCGGCGCGGACCAACGCGAGATGCCGTTCGACGTGCGCCTCCGGCCCGTGCGGGTGGACGCCGAAGCACAGCCCCGTCGCGTCCTCGCCTGAACCGAGGACGAGATCGACGACGTGTCGCCCGCTGCGGTAACCGGTGTGAACCGCGACTCCCTGCGCGCGCAGGTCGCCAGCGATCGCCCTGGCGAGCGCGTGATCGACGTCGGACGACGGCGGCTCCGGCGGCGGGGAGTCGCCGTAGCGCAGGTAGTCGCCGATCAGCCCGGGCGTGTCACGCCCGAGGCTGGTGACGACGACGAGCTCCTCGCGGGCGCGGGTCACCATCACGTTGAACAGGTTGCGGTCGTTCATGAACGCCCGCTGCGAACCGGTCGACGTCGTGTCGACGGCGGGCGACAGGATCACGAGATCCCGTTCGCATCCTTGGAAGCCGTGGACGGTGCCGACGCGCAGGCCCAGCTCGTCGATCTCGGCGAGCTCGAATTCGGACACGATCCGTGCCTCCAGCGCGTCGGCCTGCGCACGAAACGGTGCGACGACCCCGATCCGTCTCGTCGTCCCCGCGTGACGGACGTCGCGCTGCCGCTCGCGGATCAGTTGGATGACCGCGTCGACCTCCGCCTCGTTCACGCCGTCGGCGCCGCGACGCCCGTCGATCCAGCGCACCGAGATGCAGTCACGATCGTGGTTCGCCGGATGGGTTGTCGCGATCGACAGCGCGCCGTCGTAGAAGCGGCGTGCGGAGAAGCCGATGAGGTGCGGTGCGCTTCGGAAGTGTTCGTCGAGGAATCGCGTCGGCACGCGCGCGGCAGCCACGTCGAAGAGGCTCATCCGGCGGACGTCGAGCATGGCGCGGAGCCCCACGTCGACGATGTCGTTGGCGTCGACCGCGTCGAGGATCGCCTGCTCCGCGAGGAACGACACGTGCCGCAGCTGCTTCGGATCGCCGACGACGACGGCCCGGCGCGCCCGCAGCAGCGCCGGCGCGGCCATGATCTGGTCGACCTGCGACGCCTCGTCGACGATCACGACATCGAACATCGCGGCCGTCGGCGGGAGGAGGTCGTCGATGTCCCGGAGCGTGCCGACCCAGAGCGGCAGCGACGTGGTCAAGCGACGGCCGTCCAGTTCGGCGAGTCGCTTGCGTCGCGCCAGTCGCCCCGCGCGCAGCGCAGCCGCGACCGCCGCCATCGTCACGCGTGCGTCCCGCCCGACCCGCCGCTCGCTGTGCGCCAACGCGTTCAGCCACTCGCCGTGCCGGCGCCGTTGGCCGTCTTCGACCTCGGTCAGCTTCGCCCACGACCGCGTCAGCTCGAGGCCTCCCGAGCGCTCGAGTTCGGCGACGTGGCGGCGGGCGCGTGCGATGTCCAGCGCCCGTTCCAGCGCGGCCGGATCATGGTGCTGGCTCGACGCGCCGGCGTGGTCGACCAGGCGGCGAATTCGACCGGGTTTCCGGAGCCGGGCGAACCACCCGGTTGTGCGGGCTGCAGATGCGAGCAGCCGTTCCGCCTCGGCCAGGTCGGCGTCGGCGAACCAGCGTGGCGCCACGCGCCGGGCAGCGAGCACTGTCGCCGGGTCGGCGTCGCCGGCGAGCTGTTCGGCGGTCAACAGATCCATGATCGCCGCGCGGAGTTCTGCGACGACGGCGTCGGCGGCGGCGGCGGCGGCCTCGGTTCGTTCCAACGTGTCGTCGTCGACGATCGCGCCCCCACCCTGGCCCAGTCGATCGGCGGCGGCATCGCGGCGATCGCTCGAGCCGAACACGAGCGGATCCGGCCCGGGCACCTCCGTGAGCAGGTCGGTCAACGCATCGACCGCGGCCTCGGTCGGCGCGGCGACGAGAACCGAACGACCGCGGGCCACCTCGTCGAGCGCGATCGCCGCAATCGTGTGGCTCTTGCCGGTCCCCGGCGGCCCGGAGATCACGGTGACCCGATCGGTGCGGGCGGCGAGCAGGGCGTCGCGTTGCGTCGGGCTCAACACGAGGGGGCTTCGCACTCGCTCGCCGCGGAGCCGGTCGTCGGATTCTCGATCCTGCGAGGGGCCGGGCGGCGGGTCGGCCTCGAGCCCGTAGCCGGCGGCGAACGCCGTGTCGGTCAAGCCGTCGCCTGGCCATGCCCGCAACGTCGCGGCGATCGTCGCCGACCGTCGCCGGGTCGACGCCAGATACGCGGCAATGTGGGCTCGCACCTCGTACTGCCCGGGTTCGGCCGGACCGTCCGCGCTCGGTCGTGCGACGAGACGCGACGTCGGAAACCCGGCGGCCGCCGCAGCCTCCGACGCCCACGCGTGCAGGCGCGGCAATCGCGCCAACAGCTTCGGGTCCATGTAGTCGTCGGGACCGCCCACGGCCGCCCCGCCCCCGTACTGCATGCTCGCCTCGAGGCGGTCGCGGTCGGCGGGGTCGGGGATCAGATCGGTGACTTCGGGCTCGCGGAGTCGGTACCAGCCGAAGGCCAACACCCGGTCGATCGTGCGATGCCGAACCGCCGCCGACACGAGCGGGAAGAAGACCCGGTCGCCGTCCGGGTCGAGACCGGCGACCCAGAGCCAGCCGATGCGCAACCGATCGTCGTCATGGAGCCGCGCCCGGCGCAGCAGCGGCCTGATGCGTCGTTCGGTGCGCCGGGCGACGGTGGCCTGCGGGTCGTCACTGCTCGGCAGCTTGCCCTGCGCGAACGAGTGCACCACGTCGAACGGGAGGATCTTGACATCCGACGACGGGACGAACAGTCCACGGTCGGCCTTGGTGTCCGGCGCGAGGTCGGCCAGCGTCGACAGAACCTGTGCCGGAGTCGTCATCTTCTCGGTTCCCGGCCGCGGCGCACGGCCCGTGACCGTAGCTGGCATCGCCGGATCGAGGCACTGGAGTCGCGAGTTGCCGGCCCCTCGAACGGTCGGGGAGACTGTGACGATGCCGATCTACGACGAGACGCACGAGCTGTTCCGGGAGAGCTTCCGGGCGTTCATCGACGCCGAGATGGCGCCGCACTACCAGGATTGGGAAGCTGCCGGGATCATGGACCGGTCGCTGTTCGTCGCGGCCGGCAAGCACGGCTTCGTCGGGATGGCGGTGCCGGAGCAGTACGGCGGCGGCGGAACCCGCGACTTCCGGTTCAACGCGGTGATCGCCGAGGAACTGGCGGCGCAGGGCATCAACGGCGCGGGCCTCGGCCTGACGCTGCACAACGACATCACGACGCCGTACTTCATCGAGTACTGCAACGACGAGCAGGCGCAGCGCTGGCTGCCCGGCATCGCCTCCGGCGAGTTGGTGACCGCGATCGCGATGACCGAGCCCGGCACCGGATCCGATCTCGCGGGGATCACGACCCGCGCGGTGCGCGACGGCGACGAGTTCATCGTCAACGGGTCGAAGACGTTCATCACGAACGGCATCAACTCCGACCTCGTCATCGTCGTCTGCGTCACCGACCCCGATGCCGGCCGCGGCGGGATGACGCTGCTCGTCGTCGAACGCGGGATGGCCGGCTTCGAGCGGGGCCGCAACCTCGACAAGATCGGCCAGAAGTCCGCGGACACCGCGGAGCTGTTCTTCAGCGACGTCAGGGTCCCGGCGGCGAACGTGCTCGGCGACGAGGGCAAGGCGTTCGACTATCTCGCGTTCAACCTCGCGCAGGAGCGGCTGTCGATCGCGATCTTCGGCGTCGCCGCGGCGCGTGCGGGGCTCGACTGGACGGTCGACTACGTCAAGGAGCGCAACGCGTTCGGCACGCCGATCGCGTCGTTCCAGAACACGAAGTTCGTGCTCGCCGAGATCGCAACAGAAGTCGCCGTGACGCAACCGTTCGTCGATCAGTGCGTGCTGAAGCTGAACGACCGCACGCTGACCGCTGCCGAAGCCGCGATGGCCAAGCTGTGGGGCACCGAGCTGCAGAACCGGGTGCTCGACCGGTGCCTGCAGCTGTTCGGCGGCTACGGCTTCATGACCGACTACCCGATCGGGCCCGCGTACGCCGATGCCCGCGTGACGACGATCTACGGCGGCACGAGCGAGATCATGAAGACGATCATCGCCAAGGACGTCCTCGCCTGAGCGACAACGTCGTGTCTGACACAACGTTGTCTCAGACGATTCGGGACGTGGTGTCCGCGCCGGCCCAGTAGCGGTCGCGTAGGAGGCGCTTGTAGAGCTTGCCAGTCGGCAGCCGCGGCAGCTCGGGGTCGAAGTCGAACGAGCGCGGCACCTTCTGGCGCGAGAGGTGCTCGGCGCAGAACGCGGTGAGCACCCGGGCGAGTTCCTCGTCACCCGCGACGCCCGGCATCGGCTGGACGACGGCCTTCACCTCCTCGCCGAGATCCACGTTCGGCACGCCGAACACGGCGGCGTCGGCGACCAGCGGGTGTGTGATCAACAGGTTCTCGGTCTCCTGCGGATAGATGTTCACGCCACCGGAGATGATCATGAACGTCTTGCGATCGGTGAGGTACAGGAAGTCGTCCGCGTCGACGTAGCCGACGTCGTTGACCGTCGTCATCGTGCCGTCCGGCGATGTCGAATCCGCCGTCTTCTCCGGGTCGTTGTGGTACTCGAACTCGGTCGCCGTCCTGAACCAGATCGTGCCGGGCTCGCCCGGCGGCAGCTCGTTCATCTCGTCGTCGGCGATGAACAGGTCGCCGAGCACGATCCTGCCGACCGTGCCCTTGTGCGCCAGCCACTCCTCGCTGTTGCACGCCGCGAACCCGAGGCCCTCGGTCGCGCCGTAGTACTCGTGGATGATCGGCCCCCACCACTCGATCATCTGTTCCTTGACCTGGACGGGGCACGGCGCAGCCGCGTGGACCGCGGTTTCCAGCGACGAGAGGTCGAATCGCTCGCGGTCCTCGGCGGGCAGCTTCAGCATCCGGCTGAACATCGTCGGCACGAGCTGACTGTGCGTGACCCGGTACTGCTCGATCAGCTGCAGGTACTCGAGCGGGTCGAACCGCTCCATGATCACCACGGTGCCACCCTGACGGATCGTGAGATTCACGGCAGCCTGCGGTGCCGAGTGGTACAGCGGCGCGGGCGACAGGTAGACCATGCCGTCGCGGTACTGCCACAACCCGGCCAGGAAGTCGAAGATCGGCAGCTGCTGGTCCGGCGGCTGCTCCGGCAGCGGCCGGATGATCCCCTTCGGCTGTCCGGTCGTCCCGCTGGAGTACAGCATCGACGTGCCGAGCAGCTCGCGCTCGATCGGCACGGACGGCTGGTCCGCGGTGGCGGCGACGAAGTCGACCACCCGCTCGTCGCTGCCATCGACGCGTTCGTCGCCCGCTCCCGCGGCCACGAGGACGAGCGACACCGCTGGACACTCCGGCAGCGCGGCGAGCGCGACGTCGAGCTTGGCGGCGGACGTGATCAGCACTTCCGACTCGCTGTTGTTGACGATGTACGCCATCTCCGCAGCTGTGAGGTACGAGTTGATGCACGTGTAGTACATCCCCGACCGCTCGCCGGCCGCGCAGGACTCCAGGTAGCGGTCGTTGTTCTCCATGAAGATCGAGTAGTGGCTCTTCGGGCCGAGGCCGTGGGAGGTCAACAGGTGTGCGAGCCGGTTGCCGCGCGCCTCGAGTTCCGCATGGCTGACCGCGGCGCCGGTCGACGCCATGACGAACGCGGCTCGATCGGGATGCTCGTCGACGTAGTGTCCTGCGTACATCTGGTGTCACCCCCGGCGACCGGACGCCGCCGGGTGGGGGCTCCGATCGATGGGACCGTATACGGTCGGGCAACGCCAACATCGAGCGGAACGAGCGGAACTTACATGCCGAATCAGAGATACAAGGTGACCGTGCTGGGGTCGGGTTCATGGGGGACGACGGTCGCGAGCCTCGTCGCCAAGAAGCATCTCACGACGCTGTACGGGCGCGACGAGGAGCAGATGCGCGAGATCCGCGAGGACCACCGGAACTCGAAGTACCTCGCCGACTACGAGCTGCCGGCGAACCTGCACGGCACCGCCGACCTCGAAGAAGCGGTGACCGGCGCGCACGTGCTCGTCGTCGGCGTGCCGTCGCACGCATTCCGTACGACGCTCGAGGCGGCGAAGCCGTTCGTCCATCCGTGGGTCCCTGTCGTCAGCCTGACAAAAGGCCTGGAGGCCGAGTCGATG
The DNA here is from genome assembly GCA_024644465.1 of Ilumatobacteraceae bacterium. Taxonomy (GTDB): domain Bacteria; phylum Actinomycetota; class Acidimicrobiia; order Acidimicrobiales; family Ilumatobacteraceae; genus Ilumatobacter_A. The sequence goes on from JAHEKY010000035.1 coordinate 16,640, forward strand.
ATGCGGATGACCGAGGTGATCAAGGACGTGCTGCCGGGCCGCCCGGCCGCGGCGCTCTCCGGGCCGAACCTCGCGAAGGAGATCATGGCGGGCCAGGCCGCCGCGAGCGTGGTCGCCACGCACGACCTCGAGGTCGCAGAGGCGCTGCAGCGCGTGTTCCAGCACGGCCTGTTCCGCGTGTACACGAACCACGACGTGATCGGCGTCGAGATGGGTGGTGCGCTGAAGAACGTGATCGCGATCTCGGCCGGCATGGCCGAGGGCCTCAGCGTCGGCGACAACACCCGCTCGGCCGTGATCACCCGTGGGCTCGCGGAGCTGTCGAGGCTCGGCGAGGCGATGGGCGGCGAGGCCGCGACGTTCGCCGGTCTGGCGGGCCTCGGCGACCTCGTCGCGACGTGCGTGTCGAAGCACAGCCGCAACCGGTACGTCGGCGAGCAACTCGGTCAGGGTCGCTCGCTCGAGGACATCCTCGACGAGATGAACATGGTCGCCGAAGGCGTCAAGACGGCGGGCAGTGTCATGACGCTCGCGCACCGCCACGATCTCGACCTGCCGATCTGCGAGCAGGTGGACCGCGTGATCCGCGGTGAGATCACCGGCGACGCCGCGTACCGGGGTCTGTACCGGTGGCAGCCCGGCCACGAAGCAGAGCCCGGCTGATCAACCGGGGTGATCATCGCGCGCCCAGCCAGCTCGTGAGCTGCTCGGGACGGATCGGTGCGGAATCCGCATCAGGACGCCCCGAGAACAGTTGACGTGGCGCGGTGGCGGACGGGAATCGTTCAGCCGAGCACCCGCATCACGGCGGCGACCACGTCGTCGTGGACGTGGCCGTCAGTCGCGATCACGCCGCGGTTGTTCTCGAGACGTGCCCCGCGCCCGAAGTCGAGCGGGGCGCCGGTCACGTCGGTGACGCGTCCACCGGCCTGTTCGACGACGAACTTGCCGGCGGCGTGATCCCAGATCTTCTCCCGGTAGTCGGCCCGGGTCGGCAACCGCAGGTAGATCGACGCGTCCCCGCGTGCGACGGCCGCGTACTTGCACTGGCTGTCGATCCGATACGGCTCGGTCGTGATGCCGAGCAGTTCAGCGATCCGGGCGGACTGGCCCTGGTCGGAGTGGCCTGACTCGACCGACTCGCAGAACCGGGCGTCGGCCAACGTGGCCGGTGCGTCGACATGCACGGCGACGGCGTCGCCGCCCGCTCCGCCGTAGTACGCACGGCACTGCCCGTCGACGGCCGCGAACAGCGCGCCGACCGACCCGTCCGGGTTCGGCAGGTTCGGGCAGCCGAGCACGCCGAGCGTGACGACACCGTCCTCGATCAGCCCGAGCGCCACGGCGTACTGATCGCCGCGGAGGAACCCCTTCGTGCCGTCGATCGGATCGAGCGTCCAGTACCTCGACCGCCCGCCGCCACTCGAACCGATCGAGATCCAGTCGAGCACATGGCCCGACGACGGGTCGTCGGTGCGCTGGCCCGCCACGAGTTCGGTGACGCCGGCGAGCAGCGTCGACTGCGCGTCGAGCCGGAGGTCGTCGGTGTCCTCCTCGCCGATCATCGCCACCTCACCGAGCGCATCCTGCAGGGTTGCGCAGACGACTGCCTGCGACGCGTAGTCGGCAACCGTGACCGGGCTGTCGTCGCCCTTGGTCAACGTGTGACCCTCCACGAGCCGGCCCTGCGCGCGGGCGCACAGGTCGCCGGCGGCCCGCACTGCGTCGATTGCTGCGGCGAGTTCTTCGTCGGTCGGCATGTCGGGGCTCCGGTGGGTCGGGGGGTCGGAGGCGCCGATCGTACCGGCGGTCGATCGCGGCCGAACGCGGCACGCGTCCTCGTCGTGTGCGACGCGCACGGCTCGCATCGGCCACACTCCAGGTGGGAGCCGAACGGAAGGACGACCTGATGCATGCAATCGAGACGCTGGCGCGGCTCGCCGCCGCCGACGACTCGGCAACGAGCGTCGACGGGCTCGCCGCCTCGACGTGGCTGCTCGCGGGCGGCATCGTGCTCGGCGGCATCGTCGTGGCGGCGGCGATCGGCCGCATCGTCCGTCGCATCGTGAGCGGTATCGAGGGCGAGGGCTTCGCCGGAATCGTCGTCGGCAGGATCGTCGCCTACACGGTGTTCGTCCTCTCGCTGATCTACGCGCTGAGCGTGTTGGAAGTGCGGATCGTGCCGCTGATCGGTGCGCTCGGCGTCGGCGGCATCGTGCTGGCCCTCGCCCTCCAGGGCGTGGTCGAGAACCTCGTCTCCGGCGTGGTGCTGCACTCGCGCCGGCCGTTCACGGCGGGTGACACCGTGGAGATCGAGGGCACGCTGGGGGTCGTGCTCGACATCGACGCGCGCACGACGGTGCTGCGCACCCACGACGGAATCGTCGTGCGGATTCCGAACAGCAACGTCGTCGGCGCCCACATCAGCACGCTGACGCGCGACCCCGTGCGGCGATCTCAGATCGTCGTCGGTGTCGCGTACGACACCGACCTCGACGCGGCCCATGACGTGATCGTCGATGCGGTGTCGAAGCTCGACCGCGTGTGGCCGAACCCCGCGCCGACCGCATTGCTGACGGCGTTCGGCACGTCGAGCATCGACTTCACGATCTTCGTCTGGCACGGCAGTGACGTGCCGAGCGAGCTCGCGACCCGCCACGACGTGATTCTCGCGGTCCATCGGGCGCTGGCGGCCGCGGGGATCACGATCGCGTTCCCGCAGGTCGTCTTGTGGCGCCCGACCGACGACGCGCGTGCGCCGTACGGCGACCTCGAGCCGCACATCCGGTCGGCGCTGCCGCTCGTGGAGGGTCGGCGCCCGCAGCGCGAGGAGCGGCTCAGGCCGCTACGGCGACGGGGAAAGCCGAACCCGACGACCGACTGACCCGAAGAACGCCGGCTGACCGTCGCGGTCAGCTCACCGGCCGTTCACGCCATCAGTTCCTTGAGGTCGACGTCGTTCGACGACAGCACGTAGGCGGTCGGGCGGTGCAGATCCGAACTCGAGAGCATCGCGTCGAGCCGCTCGGCGAAGTCGTCCCCGTGCGTGCACGGGTCCGGAAGGCCGACGAACGTCAGGTCCGCGGGCGTCGACGTCTCCGCGATGACCGTCGTGATCGCCCGACCGTCCACGATCACGTCCAGCTCGGCGGTCAGCCGCGCCGTCGACAGCACGCCCTCCAGATTCCGCCGCACGCCCGCCGCCGCCTCGGGGGACGCGACGACCATCCGGATCGTGACCATCGCCTTGCGCCAACCGCGCGACGCCTTCATCGTGTTCGCGAGCGTGATCATCAGCGCACCGTTGTCGCGGATCGAACTGAGCCACACGTCGATGTGGCGGTGATCGCCGAACGTGGTGTCGTCGGCGGCACGAACGACCACGATGTTCCGACCGGCCTGGTGAAAGCGTTCGATCATCTCGGCGTACTCGGCGGGATCCGACGTCGTCTCGCCGTCGCCCAGCACGACCGTGTTCGGCACGAGCCCACCCAAGCCGTACGCCTCGACGAGCACCGACGCCCCGACGTAGGGCGACGGCGCCGACACGACTCTGACGAGCGCGTCCACGTCGCGCTCGGACAGGTGCTCGCGCACGGTCTCGGCCAACTGGCGCTTGCGCTCGTGCGTCGTCGGGTCGGGCAGGATCGTCGCGATCGTCAGCAGCCCGCGATTGCTCGACAACGAGTTCGCGAGATCGATGAGGTACCACCGCTTGGTCGGGCTTCCTGCGAGCACGAGGATGTTCGGCCGCCAACTCTTGGCGTGGGTCGACGGGCGGACGTGGCCGGCCGCCCAGCGCACGATCGACACCCACATCCCCTGGCGGATGTCACCCCACCGGGCCCGGGAGTTGCGGCGCCGGAGCAGGGTCCAGATCGCGACCACGATCGCCGCGGCGACGATCGTGGCCGGCGCGTTGATCAGGAACATCACCGCCGCACAGCCGATCGCGCCGAGCAGCGACAGGCTCCAGTGCACACGGAACGTCGGCCGGAACGACGGATTCTGGAGGAACCGCTCGCCGGCCGACACGAAGTTCACGACGGTGTACGTCGCGAGGAAGAACATCGTGAGGATCGGGGCGACGACGTTGAGGTCCCCGATCGACACCGTGACGAGGGCCAGCACGAGCGAGAAGTAGGTGCCGACCCGAGGTTCGTCGTTCGAACCCGACCCCCGGCCGAGGATGCGCAGCGGCTTCGGGAGGATGTCGTCGCGCGCGAGCGCCTGGAGGATGCGCGGCGCGCCGAGAATGCTCCCGAGCGCGCTCGAGAGCGTCGCGCCCCAGACACCGATCAGGATCGCCGGGCCCCAGAACGAGAGCTGCCGCATCACCAGGGGGTCGTCGACCAACTCCTCGATCGTGGCCCGCTGATCGAGCACGACGGGGATCGCCATGTAGACCACGTAGCTGACCGCGATCGCCGCGAGCGTGCCGCGCGGGATCGACCGACGCGGGTTCTTCAGGTCGCCGCTCATGTTGACGCCGGCCATGATCCCGGTGACGGCCGGGAAGAAGACGGCGAAGACGGTCCAGAACTCTTCGGGGACGAATCCGTCCGGTACGGCCTCGACCGGGTCGGGTGATCCCGATCCGATGAAGAACGACACCAGCGACACGGCGATGGCCGCCATGATCACGTACTGGGCGCGGATCGCCGTTCGGGCCGACAGCAGCGCGAGCGCGGTGACGGCGACGGTCGTGCCGATCGCCAGCGGACGGATCGGCAGGTCGGGTGCGACCGCGTTGACGCTCTCGGCGAACCCGAGCGTGTAGAGCGCAACCGACAGTGCCTGGGCGAGGTACAGGGGAACTCCGATCGCCCCGCCGATCTCCGTCCCCAGCGACCGGCTGACCATGTAGTACGCGCCTCCGGTGCGTACGGCCTGATCGGTCGAGATCTGGGCGATCGACAGACCGGTCAGCAACGTGATCGCCGTTGCGATCGTGACGATGATCAGCGTGTTGCGCAGACCTGCGTTTCCGACGACCCACCCGAAGCGGAGGTACATGATCACGCCGAGAATCGTCAGGATCGACGGCGTGAACACGCCACCGAACGTGCCCAGACCCTGACGTTCCGCCGGCGCAGCCTTCGACGCGACGCCGATCTCCTTCGCCATCAGCCTGCCGATGCGTTCGCCGTGGGACGACGACCGCCACGCAAGGATCGCCCGCTGCTGGTCTGCACCTCCGAAGTATGCAGCATCGGTGCAGCGGACCCGGCCTGCAACCGCGCGTGCTCGGCCCTCCGCTGAAGATTCAAGACGGTGTGAAGTCGTGCCGAAGGACATTGGAGCAGTTCGTACGCGTCAACACACCGGGAGAAAGGCAAGTATCGGTGTCAGCAGTCAGCCCGTTCGGTCCACCGACCGGAATCCGATTCGAGCCTCCGGCGTCGCGTCGGAGTCGCGCCTGGGCATACCAGGCGCTCGTCGGGCTCGTCGCGCTGATCTTCGTGAGCGCCCAGATGGTGGTCACGTCCCGGGCCGCCTTCACCCAGACCGTCCAGAACGCGGCGAACACGTTCACCGCGGGCACGGTCGATCTCGTCGACGACGACAGCGATGTGATGCTGTTCAACGTGCCGGCGATGGCGCCGGGCCAGACGATCACGAACTGCATCGTCGTGACCTACAACGGCAGCCTCGACCCGACGTTCGTCAAGCTGTACTCGGGGGGGTTCGTCGACTCCGGCAACTTCGGCGACTACCTGACGTTGACCGTCGACGAGGGGACCGGCGGCGTGTTCGGCGACTGCACCGGGTTCGCCGAGGACGACGTCGGCGCGGAGTTCTCCGACACGCTCACCCAGTTCAACGCGCTGCACACGAACTACGGCAACGGGTTCGGCGAGTGGGATCCGTCCGCCGCCGGACAATCGAAGACCTACCGGCTCTCGGTCCAACTCGCGCCGACGACACCCGACGCGGAGCAGGGGGAGTCCGTGTCGACGCTGACGTTCACCTGGGAGATCCAGAGCTAGGGCGGGAGATCTCGCGACCATGACTGGCTCCCCCGCCGCCACGGCCAGATTCGTCATCGGCCTGACCGGCCTCGCCGCGCTGAGTGTGCTCGTCTGGTCGCTCGTCTGGGCAATCGTCGCCCCGTTGTTCTTCGGCTGGTCGCCCGTCGCCGTCACGTCCGGTTCGATGGAGCCGCTGATCGCGACCGGCGACATCGTGTTCGTGTCCGCCTCCGACGGCCAGGACCTCGAACCGGGCACCGTGATCGTGTTCGAGGATCCCGCCTCGGGCGGACGGTTGACGCACCGGATCGTCGACACGACTCCCGATGGGGATTACGTGACGCGCGGCGATGCGAACGGGCGGCTCGACTCGACACCGGTCGCCCCCGACCAGGTCGAAGGTGTCGGCCGGATGATCATTCCCGCGCTCGGCCTGCCGATCGTCTGGGTCGAACGCCAGGAATGGCTGCTGCTCGCACTCGCACTCCTCGCCACGCTCGTCGCTGCCTGGGTCGCGCGGTGGGCGCTGCTCGCGCGGTTCAGTCCCTGGCGGACGCCGAGCCTCGTGCCGCCGACGCCAGATCTGGACCGGCCCTCCGCCCGGCCGCCATCGACGCCGAACGAGCCACGACACGCGCGACCTGCCCACAGTCGTCCGGGGCCACGGGTGAAGCGGGCGCCGATCCTCGCCGGCGTCGCGCTGGGCGTGCTCGTGACGGTCGGCGTGTCCACGGTGCAGACGCGGGCGGCGTTCGTCGATGCGACCGAAAACTCGGGCGACGTCGTCACCGCCGACAACCTGGCCGCACCGACGGCACTCGTCGCCGTCGGCGGCGCGACGATCACCCTGGATTGGACGATCACCACGTCGACGTATGCGGACGGTCACGTCGTGTACCGGTCGGCCACCATCGGTGGGCCGTACACCCAGATCGGCGCGACGTCGCCGCGCACGGTTGCGACGTATGTCGACAGCCCGCCGGCCGGCACGTACTACTACGTGGTCCGCGCGTCCGCCGGCAACTGGGAGAGCATCGACAGCAACGAGGTCAGCGCTGCCGCGTCCGGCGGCGACGACTACGACGCGATTCCGGCAGGTTCCGACAACTGCCCGACGACGTTCAACGTCGACCAGTTCGACACCGACGGCGACGGCATCGGCGACGCATGCGACTCGAGCCCGACGGTCGCGTCGTCCGGCGTCTTCACGACGTCGGGCCAGACGCTGGCATCTGCGAAGAGCCTCGATGTCGCCGCCGGCGACTTCGACGGCGACGGCGATCTCGACCTCGCGTACGCCAATGACGCCACGGCGAACACCGTGTGGTGGAACAACGGTTCCGGCACGTTCACCGACAGCGGCCAGTCACTCGGCACGGCGACGACGAACGCTGTGGCGGCCGGCGACTTCGACGGCGACGGCGATCTGGACCTGGCATTCGCGACAAACGCGGCCAACACCGTCTGGGTCAACGACGGGACCGGGACGTTCACGAACAGTGGGCAGTTGCTGGGTGCGGCCGACTCGAAGGACGCCGCCGTCGGCGACTTCGACGGTGACGACGATCTCGACCTCGTCTTTGTCGGCAAGGCGGCCGACGAGGTGTGGCTGAACGACGGCACCGGCACGTTCACGAACAGTGGTCAGGCACTCGGTGCCGACGAGAACCGCGGCGTCACCGTCGGCGCGTTCGACGGCGATTCGGATCTCGACCTCGCAATCGCCGGGAAGGTCGCCGGGTCGTTCTGGACGAACAACGGCGCCGGAGCGTTCACCGACAGCGGCCAGACGCTCGACGACGGCGACGCGATCGCCCACGCCGACATCGACGCGGATGGTGATCTCGACATCGCATTCGGCGCTCGTGGGGCCGCGGGAAACACGATCTGGACGAACAACGGCGCCGGCGTGTTCACGTTCACCGGCCAGGATTTCCTCGGTGACGCGCGAGGCGCCGCATTCGGTGACATGGACGGCGACGGCGACAGCGACCTGGCGTACGCGATCAGCGGCGGGGCGAACACCCTGCTGCTGAACAACGGGGCCGGGACGTTCGCCGACAGCGGTCAATCTCTCGAACCGCTCCTGAGCCACGGCATCGCAGCGGCCGACCTCGACGGCGACGGTGACCTCGACCTCGCGTACGCGAACGAGGGCGCCAACACGGTCTGGATCAACGACGCCGGTCCGGCCGTGGCGCTCGCCAACTCGTGGCAGACGGGGCTCACGCACACCGCCGGCGCGGGCACGGATCGCATGCTCGTGTTCGTCGCCACGAACGAACAGCAGGCGCCGACCGCGCCGACGCTGACCGGCGTGACGTACGGCGGCCAGGCGCTGACGCCGGTCACGTCCGCCCAGGTCGCCAACGGTTGCTGCAACGCACGCGCCGAAGTCTGGGTGCTCGACGAAGCGGGCCTCGCCGCGGCGGCGAGCACAACACTCGCGCCGGCGTGGTCGAGTGCGCCGAACACGCCGCTGTACTCCCACGTCATCTTCGAGAACGTCGATCAGACGCTGCCGTTCGGCGACATCGTCAACGGCACCGTCATCGGCGACACCCCCAACCCGGTCCCGATGTCGCCCGTCGCCACGTCGGCCGGCGACCTCGTCGTCGGTGTGGCCGTCGCCGGCGAGGCCGGCAGCTACACGCCGCAGAACGGCTTCGCGCTGGGCGTCAACCAGTCGCGGACGAGCGGCGGCACCACGGCATCGGGCACGGCCCACAAGGCGGCGACCGGTAGCAGCGAGACGTTGTCGATGCTGTTCAACCCGGCCTCACCGCCGTGGACGAACCGCCAGGTCAACATCGCCCTCGTACTCCACGCCACCCCCTGACACCCGTTCCCACCCCATCCCATCCCACAGTCCGGTGAGAGGTGAGAGCACCCGTCGCACCCAACTCTCACCGGTGGATTGACGGGTGCTCGTCGGTGGTGTTGACAATCGTTGTCGAGACGAGTCCACACTGATCAGACCACCACCGCAGGACAACCGTCACGCCGGTGACCGCCACCCCAGGAGGAGCGCAGCGATGCACAGTCAACTCCAGCAACTCGACCGCCGCGAGCCATCCGGTCCGGGGAGGCTGCGACCGGTGGCGCCGGGGATCTGGGCGACGCCGGACGAACCACTCGGCGGGCCGGCCAACACGTGTGGGTTCCTGCTCCAACGCGCTGCGGGCAACGTGTTCGTCTACTCGTGCGCGGCGATCGCCGATTTCTTCGACCACATCGCGGAACTCGGCGGCGTCACGACCGTCGTCCTCAACCACCGCGACGAGGCGACCGAGTGGGTGTCGGACCTCGCCGAACGCTTCGACGCCGTCGTCCACACCCACGTCGCCGAAGTCGAACCGTGCACCCGCCGCGGAGTGCGTTCGATCGAACCGCTCACCGATCCCGAGACGGCGTTGGGCGACGACCTCCTCGCGATTCACACGCCTGGCCACACGCCCGGCGTGGTGTCGTATCTCTGGTCGAACCAGGCCGATCGACAGCGGTACCTGTTCACCGGCGACACCCTGACCAACTTCACGATCGATCGAATGCCGGCCGTGCTCGGCTTCCACCCGTACGACGGCAACCTCGACGATCTGAAGCGGTCGCTGACGGATCTGCGCGAGCGCGACAGCGACGTGCTGCTCCCCGGGTTGGCCAACGGGACGATCAACGCATACTCGTGGACCACCCCGGCGCGCCACGAGTTCTTCGACGACGCCCTCGCGCAGCTCAGCGACGGGTGACCACGCTCAGCACGCGGCGTCGACGTAGCGGTACGGGCTGACCGCCTTGCCGCCGCCGGGGTGGATCTCGAAGTGGAGATGCGGCGTGAACGCGTTGCCGGTCGTGCCGACATAGCCGATGACCTCGCCACGCTCGACCGACCGGCTCGAACCCTCCCAGTCGCTGAGGTGGGCGTAGTAGTACGTCGTGCCGCTGGCGCCGGTGAGCCAGATCGCCCGGCCGCCGAGCCGGCTCTTCTTGAAGTTGGCGACGCCGGACTCGGCAGCCACGACCGGCGTGCCCCCGGCCGACATCATGTCGACGCCTTGATGACGACGACCACCGGAACGGGCCGCACCGAAGGTGTTGACGAAGGTGTGCTCGCCGTCGACCGGGCAGGCGATGCCGTCGTCGGCGTCGTTCCCGCCGGCGGCGTCCACGCTGGTGAGCGCAGCACGTGCTGCAACGACGGCGACCGCGTCGGCGGCCCGCCCGTTCGCGGCGCGGTCCCGCTCCAGGCGCTCCAACTCGTGCTCGATCGCCGCGTCGGGCAGGTGGTGCGCTTCGACGGC
>JAHEKY010000036.1 GCA_024644465.1 Ilumatobacteraceae bacterium
GATCGTCGCCGCGTCCCTGCCGGCAGGGACGACGACGACGACCGACGGCCTGCCGGCGAGCCCGCTGGCCGTCACGGTGTCGTCGACCGACATCTCGACCGCGGACGTCGGGATCGCAGGTACCAACTCCATCGGTGACCGGGTCTGGTTCGACGCCAACGCGAACGGCGTCGACGACCCGGGCGAATCGGGCCTCGGTGGCGTCGAGCTGATCCTGTCGGACGGCGCCGGCAACGAGATCGCGCGCACGACGACGAACGCAACCGGTGGCTACCTGTTCGAGCGTCTCGTCGCGGGCGACTACGTGGTCACCGTCGAGCCGACGAGCGTGCCCGGCGGCGGCATTGTCAATGTTCCGCCGCCGACCACGGTCACGACGCTCAACGACGGCGACGCGGCGCTGACGATCGACATCGGGATCACCGGAACGGGATCGATCGGCGACACGGTGTACATCGACGCCGACGAGGACGGGACGCAATCAGGCGTACTGGAACCCGGCCAGCCGGGGATCACCGTGATCCTCTCCGACGGCACGGGCGCCGAGATCGACCGGACGACGACGGCGGCCGACGGCACGTATCTCTTCTCGAACCTGCTCGCCGGCGACTACCAGGTTCACGTCGACGCCGCCACGTTCCCGACGACGCCGCCCGGCGCGACGTACGCCGTCGCCGGTGAGGGCTCCGCCGCCGACCCGCTCCACGTCGTGCTTCCCGCCGGCGTGTCGTTCGGGCTCGCCGACGTCGGGATCAACGCCCGGGCGACGATCGGCGACCAGATCTACGTGGATCCCGACGAGTCCGGAACGCAGGGCGCGGGAGAGACGGCGGGCATCGGGCCGGTGACGCTCGACCTGCTCGACGCCGATGCCGGCAACGCAGCCGTCGCGACGGCGGTGACGGACCCGTCCGGCTTCTACGCCTTCACCGACGTCCTCGCCGGCAACTACATCGTGCAGGTCGTGACCGGGACGCTCCCCGCCGGCTACAACCTGACCGGCCCGGCGACCCGGCCGGCCGTCGTCGGTGTAGGCCAGATCGACCTCACGCTCGACTTCGGCGTCAACAATCGCAGCACGATCGCCGGTGGGCTGTACCAGGACCGCGACGACTCGGGCACGCTCGACGGCACCGAGACGATTCCGAGTGGCGGCATCGGCGGCGTCACCGTCCAACTGCTCGACGGCGCGGGCAACCCGGTGCAGTCCGGTGGCGTCGACGTCACCGCCGTCACCGCGGCCGACGGCAGCTACTCGTTCCCCGACCTGCTCACCGGTGACTACCAGGTCGCCGTCGATGCCACCACGCTGCCGACGGGACACACGGTCACGACGCTCGACCCCGTCCCGGTTGCGCTCGGTGGCGCCGACACCACCGGCGTCGACTTCGGTGCGTTCCAGCCCGGAACGATCGGCGACTTCGTCTGGTACGACATCAACGACGACGACCTTCCGACGAACGACGACCTGCTGGCGGAAGTGGGCGTCGCGGGCATCGACGTCGTGCTGTACGACGGCGACCCGGCGGGCGGCGGCGTCGAGGTCGATCGTGTGACGAGCGGTGCCGACGGGTCGTACCAGTTCGGCGACGTCCACGCCGGCACGTACGTCGTCCAGGTCGACGTCGCCACCCTGCCGGCCGGCTCCGCGCTGTCGTTCAGCGGGACGGCGACGGTGACGATCCCGTTCGGCGGCACCGACGACGGCGTCGACTTCGCGATCGTCGGCACCGGGTCGATCGGTGACCAGGTGTTCGTCGACGCGGACGGCAGCGGAACCTCTGACGCCGGTGAGGTCGGGCAGGCCGGCGTCGAACTCGTGCTCGCCGACGTCGCCGGCAACACGCTGGCGACGACGACGAGCGGCCCGGGCGGCGCGTACTCGTTCCCGAACGTGGTCGGCGGTGACTACACCGTCGAAGTGGCGAGTGGCGTACCGCCGGGCTTCGTCCTGACCACGACCGATCCGCTGCCGGTCGCCGTCGGCGCGGGCGAGGACGTCGACACGGCCGACATCGGCCTCGACCAGCGCGGGTCGATCGGCGACACCGTCTTCGTCGACGCCAACGAGGACGGCGTGCAGGACACCGCCCCCGGCTCGAACGAGGTCGGCCAGTCCGGCGTGTCCGTCCTGCTGTTCGACGACGCCGGGAACCAGGTCGGGGCCGGGCAGACGACCGGCGCCGACGGCTCCTACCTGTTCGCGAACCTGATCGCCGGGACCTACACGGTCGAGGTCGGCGCACTGCCGCCTGGGTTCGCGCTCGTCGGCGCGACGCCGAACAACCCGACGGTCACGGTCGCGCTCGGCGAGAACGTCCTGGACGTCGACTTCGGCATCAACCAGCGCAGCACGGTCAGCGGCCTCGTCTGGATCGACTGGGACGGCGACAAGGTGCTCGATCCCGCAGAGCCCGGCCGACTCGACGGCGTCACCGTCCACCTGCTCGATCCGGACGGGACCCCGTCGCTCGACTCGACGGGCGCGCCGATCGTCGCGACGACCGCTGCCGACGGCACCTACACGTTCGCCGACGTGCGGCCGGGCGATCACCTCGTGCACGTCGACACGGCGACGCTGCCGGCATCACCGAACTACAACCTGACGACACCGAACGACACCTTGATCGACGTCGGCGTCGGTGCGGCCGTCACCGGTGTCGACTTCGGGGCGAACACCCTCGGCGTGATCGGCGACCGGGTCTGGTTCGACGCAGACGGCGACGGCCTGGACGACAGCGGCGAGATCGGCCTGGACGGTGTGTCGCTCAACCTGCTCAGCGGCGGCGTGGTCGTCGCGACGACGACGACCGGTGGCGGCGGCGGGTACTCGTTCACGAACCTGGCTGCCGGCGATTACACGGTCGAAGTCGACGTTGCCGCCCTGCCGCTCGGCGCGGCGCTGACGACCGCCGGCAGCGCAACCGCATCGATCTCGACCGGCGGCACGGAACTCGACGCGGACTTCGGCGTCACCGGAACGAACACGATCGGGGACCGCGTCTGGTTCGACGCCGACGGAGACGGCGTGCAGGATCCCGGCGAGCCCGGCCAGCCGGACGTCGTCGTCCACCTGCTCGACGGCGCGGGAGCTGCGATCGACACGCAGGTGACCGCGTCGGACGGCTCATACCGGTTCGACAACCTGCTCGGGGGAACGTATTCCGTCCAGATCGCGGTGGCGTCCCTCCCGGCCGGCGTCGGGCCGAGCACGCCGTCGACGATCGGCTCGATCTCGGTCGCGAACGGTGACGAGGTCGACACCGCGGACTTCGGCGTCACCGGCACCAGCAGCATCGGCGACCGATTCTGGTCCGACGTCGACGGCGACGGAAACCAGGATGCAGGGGAACCGGGCGTCGCCGGGATCCTCGTGCGGCTGATCGACGATGCCGGCACCGAGATCCGGCCGGCGATCGCGACCGATGCCAACGGCAACTACACGTTCGCGAACCTGCCCGCCGGCACCTACACCGTCGAGATCGTCGGCGGGATGCCACCCGGGGCGACCGCGACACCGGTCAACTCGCTGACGGTCACGGTGGCCGACGGCGACACGATCCGCAACCGCGACGTCGCCGTGACCGGTTCGGGCTCGATCAGCGGCGAGTTGTTCGCCGACCCGAACATCGACGGGACACGGCAGCCGGGCGAGACGGCGGGAGTCGCCGGCGTCGTCGTCCAGTTGCTCGTCGACGGGGTCGTCGTCGACGAGACGACGACGAGCGTCGGGGGCGCCTACACCTTCGTTGACCTGCTCGCCGACGACTACGTCGTGCGCGTCGATCCCGCGGGTTCGACGAACGGGGTGCCGGCCGGCGCGTTCGTGACGACGCCGCCGCTGGCCGTGTCGCTGCCGACGGGGACCGCCGTCGCTGACGTCGACCTCGGTGTCGCCGGAAACGGCACGATCGGCGACGTCGTGTTCGTCGACGCCAATGCCGACGGGGTCCAGGCCGGCGTGCTCGAAGTGCCGCAGGACGGTGTGGTCCTGATCCTGCTCGACGCGAACGGCGACGAGGTCGACCGGACGACGAGCGGGACGACGGGCACGCCCGGCGGTTACGTGTTCGAGGCGGTGATCAGCGGTTCCTACACGGTCGAAGTCGAACCGTCCACGCTGCCGTCGACGAACTTCGCCGTGACGACGATCGACCCGTTGCCGGTCCTCGTCGGCGCCGGTGAGACGGTCACGACCGCCGATGTCGGCGTCAACGCGCTCGGGACGATCGGCGGCGGGGTGTACGTCGACGCCGACGAGGACGGCGCACAGGCAGGAGCGCTCGAGGTCGACCAAGCCGGGGTCGTCGTGATCCTGCGCGACGAGTTCCGTGTCGAGGTCGATCGGACGACGACGAACGCCGACGGCTCGTTCGTGTTCACCGACGTCCCCGCCGGGAACTACGCGCTCGACGTCGACCGGACGAGCCTGCCCAGCGGTGCAACGGTCGTCACGCCGCCGCCGGCCGCGATCTCGCTGCCGGTCGACGGCGCGGTCACCGAGATCGAGATCGGGATCAACGCACGCGGCCGGATCGGCAACCGCGTGTGGAGCGACGTCGACGGGCAAGGGGACCAGGACGTGTGGGAGACCGCCGGCATCGGCGGCGTCACGGTGCAGCTCCTCGACTCCGACCGCACGCCGGTCCTCGACGTCGGCGGGGCACCGATCGTGGCGGTCACCGATGCGGACGGGATCTACGTGTTCGACGACGTCCTGGCCGGCGACTACGTCGTGCGCATCGACACCGCGACGCTCCCCGCCGGCTTCGAGATGACGACGCCGGAAGACCTCTCGCTCGCGCTCGGCGTCGGTGCGACCGACATCGAGCAGGACTTCGGCGCGCGGGCACCCGGAGTGATCGGCGACACCGTGTTCCACGATCTGAACGGCGACGGCGTGCAGGATCTGGGCGAGCCGGGGCTCGCAGGCATCCACGTTCAGCTCACCGACGCGAACGGGACGCCGATCGGGCTGCCGCAGATCACCGACGGCACCGGGCACTACGAGTTCACCGACGTGTTCGCCGGGACGTACGCGGTCAGCGTCATGCCGGCCGGCATGCCGGCACAGGCGGCGGTGACGAGGACGCCGCCGATCATCGACCTGACCGCCGGCGGCTCGACCGACGCGGCCGACATCGGGATCGCCTACGACGTGGCGGTGACCGGCACCGTGTTCGTCGACCCTGATCAGGACGGCGTCCGCGACAACGGTGAGGCCGGGGCGGCCGGCGTCACCGTGACGCTCGTCGACGCGGACGGTGTCAAGATCACGACCACGGTCAGCGGCACCGACGGCCACTACGAGTTCACCGGCGTCCGACCCGGGGACTACACGGTCGAGGCGTTCCCGGTCGGCGTCCTGCCGACGGGTCCGACCGTCGTCGCCGTCGGGGTCACGAGCGGGACCGATGTCACGGACGTCGACTTCGGCGTGATCGAGCCCGTCACGGTGACCGGCACCGTCTTCTTCGACGACGACGTCAACAGCCGTCGCGGGTCCAACGAGGACGGAACCCCGGGGGTGAGGATCGAACTGCGCGATCAGGCAGGGACGGTGGTCGCGACGACCGTGAGCGGTCCCGACGGCGGATACCACTTCACGGTGGCGCCGGGCGCCTACACGATCGTCGTCGACCCGACCAGCGTGCCCGCCGGAACGCGTCCGACCACGCCCCTGTCCGTGTCGCTCGTGCTCGGCGACGGAGCGTCGGCCGGGCCCGACTTCGGTGTCGTCGGAACCGCCGTCATCGGTGACACGGTGTTCATCGACCGCGACCGCGACGGTGTGCAGGATGCCGACGAAGCCGCGCTGCCGCGGATCCCGTTGAAGCTGGTCGGTGCGGACGGCGTGACGCTCGCCTCGGGCGCCTCCGATCGGGAGGGCAAGTACCTGTTCCTCAACCTGCGTGGCGGGGAGTACACGGTCGTCGTCGACGGTTCGAGGCTCCCGGCCGGCCTCGCACTCTCGGGAGACGGGCGGTTCCCCGGTTCGGTCGCCCCGGGCGAGCGCAACCTCACGTTCGACATCCCGCTCACGTTCGTCGTCGACCGGCCGATCCCGCGGGCCGGCAGCGAGACGTCGACCTTGATCCGGCTCGCGCTGTTCCTCTTGGCGATCGGCGGTTTCCTCGCGATCGTCACCCGACGGCGCGACGACGAAGAACCGGACGGCGCCGTCTCCGCCTAGCGTCGGTGCCGAGCGCCGGATCATCGCTACATTGCCCGCATGATCCCGCAGTTCCGTGCCGACACCGCGCTGTTGCTGATCGACGTCCAGCGCGGCGTCGACGTGCTCGAGTACTGGGGCGGGCCCGCCGGGCGCCGCAACAATCCGGACGCCGAACGGGTGATGACCGACGTGTTGGGCGCGTGGCGTCGCCACGAGTTGCCGGTTGCGTTCACCCGCCACGATTCTCGTGAGGCGGCCTCGCCGCTGAAGTTCTCCCTGCCGACCGGCGCCCAGAAACCCGGCTTCGAGCCCGGGCCCGGCGAGATCGTCGTCGACAAGGACGTCAACAGCGGATTCGTCGGCACCTCGCTCGAACTGCAGTTGCACCGGGCGGGCGTGCGCCGGCTCGTCGTCGCCGGGTTCTTCACGAACATGTGCGTCGAGACGACGACCCGGATGGCGGGGAACCTCGGGTTCGACACCTACCTCGTGCACGACGGTTGCGCGACGACGAATCGCATCGGGCCCGACGGCGTCGACCACGAACCCGAGGTCGTCCATCAGTTGTCGGTCGCGAGCCTCCACGGGGAGTTCTGCACGGCGATCACCGGAGCCGCCGCCGTTGCGCTGCTCGACGGCGACGACGTCGATCTCGACCGCTCGCAGGGCAACGAGTGAGCGCGCAGTTCGGTGTCGACTCGATGGCGTTGCCGCTGCGGCGCGTGGCGATGCGCCGACCGGGCGCCATTCTGCGGGCTGACCACGAACGCTGGCATTACGCCCGCCGGCTCGATGCGGAACGGTTGCTCGCCCAGTTCGACGAACTGACCGCTCTCGTCGAGGCGAGCGGCGCGGAGATCGTCTGGCTGCCCGACTGCGCCGGCGACGATCTCGCCGACTCGATCTTCACGTACGACCCGTCGTTCGTCGTCCCGGCCGGAGCGGTGATCCTTCGCCCCGGCAAGGAGCTGCGGATGGGCGAGGCCGACCTCCACGCGGCGTTCCACGCGGATGCGGGGATCCCGGTCATCGGGCGGATCGAGGCCCCGGGATGTTTCGAAGGTGGCGACTGCTTCTGGCTCGACGAGACGACGCTCGCCATCGGCCGCGGATTCCGCACGAACGACGCCGGCATCGAACAGTTCGCCGACATCGTCGGGGCGCACGGCATCGAACTCGCCGTGTACGACCTGCCGTACCACCGTGGCCCCGACGCCTGCCTGCACCTGATGTCGGTCGTCAGTGCGCTCGATGCCGATCTCGCGCTCGTGCACGCGCCGCTGCTGCCGACCGCCCTCTACGAACGGATGCGCGACATGGGCTACGCGCTCGTCGACGCGCCGCCCGCGGAGTTCGAGGCGAGCCTCGGGCTCAACCTCAACGTGCTCGCGACGGCCCCGCGCGAGGTGATCGCGGTCGACGGGTTCCCCGGGACGGTCGCGGCGATGCGCGCCGCCGGCTGCACGGTGACGACGTTCGTCGCCGATGAGTTGTGCATCCCCTGCGAAGGTGGCCCGACGTGTCTCACCCGCCCGCTGCTCCGTTCGTAGTCGCGACAACGTCGTGTCAGACACGACGTTGTCGCTCGGCTTGCGTCAGGTGACGGCGAGGATGCGCTGGGCGAGGGCACCGATGACGGCGGGATCCGCGTTGACACATGCGGTGCGGTCGAACGCCAGCCCGGCGTCGTTGGCGCGACGCGCGGCTTCGATGTCGAGGTCGTAGAGCACTTCGAGGTGGTCGGCGACGAAGCCCACCGCGCTGACGACGACGCCGCCGATCGCGTCTTCGGCGCCGAGCCGATCGATCACGTCGAGGATGTCGGGGCCGATCCACGGCTCGGGCGTGCGGCCCGCCGACTGCCACGCGATCTCCCAGTCACCCGGCCCGGCGTTGGTGGCCTCCCCGAGGCCGAGTTCGGCGGCGACGGCCTCGGCAGTCGACCGCAGCTCGTCGGGGTAGGGGTCGCCGCCGTCGATGATCCGTTGTGGCAGCGAGTGCGCCGTGAACAACACCCTGACGTGGCCGTCGCTCGCCAGCCGCATCGCGTCGAGTCGATCGCGCAGGTCGTGCGCGACGAACTGGACGAAGGCCGGTTCGGTCGCCCAGCTCTCGATACCGACGACGTCGGTCGTCGCGCCTGCGGCCGCCACGCCGGCGCGTACACGCTCGAGGTACTGGCCGATCGAGTATGCGGAGAAGTGGGGTGCGAGCACGAGCCCGACGATCGTGCCGAATCCGGCGTTCGCGAGTTCCGCTGCCGTGTCTTCGACCTTCGGGGCGGCGTGCTTCAGCCCGATCGCGACGTGGTAGCGGCCGGGATCGACGTCGTCGAGCGCAGCCTGCAGCGCGTCGCGTTGCGCCTCCGTCAACCGGGCGAGCGGTGAGACGCCGCCGATCGCCGCGTAGCGGGCGGTGAGATCGGCGAGCGCCTCCGGTGTCGGCGGGCGGCCGCGCCGGATGTCGGTGTAGTACGGCTCGATCTCGGCGGGCGTGCGCGGCGTGCCGTAGGCCATCAGGACCACGGCGACCCGTCGGCGGTTGTCGGTCATCTTGCTCCAGTTGCGTGTCACATCTGGTGCCTGGCACCAGATGTGACGCGTCAGGTGGTGGTTTGGTCGTGGACGTGGTCGACGACGGCCTGCAGGACCCCTGGGTCGCTGTCCTGGTGGACGCCGTGCCCGAGGTTGAAGATGTGGCCGGGATGCTGTGTGCCGTCGGCGCGCCGGTTGTCGGCGAGCACCCGGGCGGCACCGGCGAGTGCGGGCTCCGCACCGGCGAGGACGAGGGCCGGGTCGAGGTTGCCCTGGACGACGAGGTCCTCGCCGAGGCGGGCGCGGGCGTCGCCGATCGGTGTGCGCCAGTCCAGCCCGAGGACCGCGTTGCCCACGCTGTTCATCGACTCGAGCAGGTGGTCGCACCCGATTCCGAAGTGGATGCCCGGCACACCCGGATGGCGCTCCGCCAACTCGGTGAACACTCGCCTGGAATGGGGCAGCACGTAGCGGTCGTAGTCCGCCTTGCCGAGCGATCCCGCCCAGGAATCGAACACCTGAAACGCCCGCGCACCGCTCGCGAGCTGGGCATCGATGAACGTGATCGCCGACGACGCGAGCCGTTCCATCACGTTCTGGAACAGCGCTTCGTCGGCGTGGAGCATCGCTTTCGTGTGCCGGTAGTCCTTGCTCGGCCGACCCTCGATCAGGTAGCTGCCGACCGTGAACGGGGCCCCGGCGAATGCGAGCAGCGGCACGTCCTCGGGCAGTTCCGCGGCCAACTGTTCGACGGTGGCGATCACGTAGTCGACGTCGTCGGGCTCGAGCTCGCGCAGCCGGTCGAGGTCGGCGCGCGTCCGCAACGGGCGGTCGGCGACGGGGCCGGTGCCCGGCACGACGTCGATGCCGAAGCCGACGGCGTGCGCCGGAACGACGATGTCGCTGTACAGCACGGCCGCGTCGACGCCGTACCGGCGCACCGGTTGCAGGGTGATCTCGGTGGCGAGGTCCGGCTGCTTGATCGCATGCAGGATCGACCCGACGCCGCGGACCTCGTGGTATTCCGGCAGTGACCGCCCCGCCTGGCGCATGAACCAGACCGGCGTGTGCCGGCTGCGTTCACGCCGCGTGGCGGCGATGAAGGGTCCCTGATCTGCCATGGCCGCCTCGACGCTATCTGGAGCGGTCGCATCGCCCTTTGGCCGACGCACTCGTTCGGGTCGTGCCTGCTCAGCGGTAATGACGGAGCGATTTCTCCCGGCGCCGATAGCATTTCTTGACTTGTTATGAGCCAGCATCATCCTGATCTCGCTGACGAACAGGCGTACATCGAACACGCCTACGACTGTCTCGAAACAAGCCGGCTCGCGGCCTTTCGTGTCCGGGGCCTCAACGAGGCCAGCATGGGTGGCACGTTCCAAGCGAGGTTCGAGCGCAACGCGTTCGACGAGCAGCTCGTGCGCCGCTTGGAGGAACTGGAACTCGGCGACGCGTCGCTCGTGTTCGGCCGGATCGACCGCTACGCGGAGTCGCCCGACCAGCTCGAGGCGTTCCACATCGGCCGGCTCGCCGTCGCCGACGAGGACCGCGAACCCATCGTGGTCGACTGGCGCGCACCCGTCGCTGAGCCCTTCTACCGGGCGACCGGCCGCGATGCGATGGGGCTGGCGAGGCGCCGTCACTTCGTCGTCGAGGGCCGCAAGCTGCTGGGCATCGAGGATGAGCTGTTCGGTGAGGGCCACCTCGGTGTCGGTCACGATGAGGGTCTCGACGAGGTCGCCGGAGTCGTCACCGCCGGCGAATCGGGTCTGCGCGGGTATTCGACGCTGTTGGCGACGCTCGAACGGGGCCGTACGGGCACGCTCGGCGACATCGTCGCGACGATCCAGGCGGAGCAGGACGAGATCATCCGGTCGTCGCAGCACGGTGTGCTCGTCGTGCAGGGTGGGCCGGGCACCGGCAAGACCGTCGTCGCACTCCACCGCGCCGCCTACCTGCTGTACACGCACCGCTTCCCGCTCGAGGACCAGGGCGTCCTCGTGATCGGCCCGAACCGGGTGTTCCTGCGCTACATCGAGAAGGTGCTGCCGTCGCTGGGTGAGGCGGGCGTCCGCCAGGTCGTGCTCGCCGACCTGATCCCGGGTGTCGACTTCCTGCGTCCGGACGAGCCGGGCGGGGACACGGCGGAGGCGGCGCGGATCAAGGGCTCCGAGCGGATGTCCGACCTGATCGACAACGCGGTGCGCGACCGCGAACGACCGCTCCGGGAGGACTTCGAGGTCCCGTTCCGCACCGGCTACGTCCGGCTGTCGGCGAGCGACTCCGCCAAGATCGTGCGCGGCGCGCGGCGCCGCTTCAAGCGCCACAACGCGGGCCGTCGCGCGGTCGAGAACGACTTCTACACGGCACTCGCCGAGTCCTACCGCGACCCGGACATCGGCCGACGCGAGGTCAAGGACACGCTGCGGGGCACGATCGAGGTGCGCGCCGCGCTCGACTCGATGTGGCCGCTGCTGACCCCGGCCCAGCTCCTGCACGACCTGTTCGGCTCCCGAGCGTTGCTGAAGCTCGCGGCTCGCGACGTGATGTCGCACGACGAGGCGCTCGCGCTGCACCGCCCACGTGCCGCCTCGGTCGACGACGTGCGGTGGAGCCAGGCCGACATCGCACTGCTCGACGACGCCCGCGACGTGCTCGGCCCGAAGCCCGGCAAGGGTGGCAAGATCGACGATCGCGACGAGATCCGCACCTACGGCCACATCGTGATCGACGAGGTCCAGGACCTCACCCCGATGCAGCTGAAGATGGCGAGCCGCCGCTCGCTCAGTGGTGCGATGACGATCGTCGGCGACCTCGCTCAGGCGACCGGGCCGCTCGCGCCGGACGAGTGGGACGACGTGCTCGCCCACCTGCCGGACCGCAAGCCGGCGCGGGTGATCGGTCTGTCGGTCGGATACCGCATCCCCGGCCAGATCATGGAACTGGCGAACAAGGTGATGGCGGCCGCGACGCCGGCACTGCGCGCCCCGAACTCGGTGCGCATCGGTGAAGTCGGGCCACGCATCGTCAGCGCCACCGAGCACTCGTTGGGCTGCACGGTCGCCGAGGAGGTGCAGGCCCTGGCCGAGGCGATCCCCGGTGCAAGTCTCGGCGTCGTCGCGGCCGATGCGATGATCGCCGACCTGTCGGGCGCGTTGACCGATGCCGGGATCAACCACGGCACGGCGACGCGCACCGGCCTCGACGCGGGCGTCACGCTGGTGCCGGTCAGCGTGATCAAGGGTCTCGAACTCGACGGCGTCGTCGTCGTCGAGCCGGCGCGCATCGTGAGCGACACGCTCCACGGTCTGCGCGCCCTCTACGTCGCGCTGACGCGCAGCACACAGCGGCTGACGGTCGTCCACGGGGACGAGCTCCCGGCCGCGATGCGCTGACCGTGCTCAGCCGTCGCCGGTGAACCGGTCGACGAGATCGGTCAGCACGCCGAACGCCTTGTCGGCGTCCGCGGGGCGCGTCCGCTCGACGGCCACGCGGGCCATGTCGACCATCGCCCCGATCCCGTTGACGAGTTCGGGATGCGTCGCTTCGATCTCCGGGCGGATCGTCGCCCAGATCGCCTCGATGCGGGCGAGTGCCGCATCGTCGCCCTCGCCGTCGGCGATCAGCGACCCGAGCCGGCTCATCTCGATCGCGAGTTCCGGCAGCAGATCGGTGGCGGAACCGGCGACGGGGATCGTCGTCGGCGGGATGCTGTCGACGATCACGCCGCCGTCGATCAGCGCACTGCCGCCGTCGGCTGGAACCGCACCGGGGGGAAGGGTCTGCCCGCCGGGCGCGGTGTCGTCCACGGTCGTCGCGCACGCAGCCGCGAGGCCGAGCGGGATCAGCACGGCGCAACGTCTCACGACCGCGCGCCGGTTCACGTGGTGACCAGGATCCGTTCGCTCGCGAACGACCCGACACCGACGTGGCGGCCCTCGATCTCGACGGTCAGCGTGCCGTCCGGCGAGGTGGCCGTGACCGTGCCGGCGTTGCCGGGCCGGATCGCGGACTCCTCGAGGAACTCGAGCAGACCTGGCTCGAACTCGAGCTCTTCGGTGATCCGCCGCACCGTGAACACCGTGCCGATCCCGACCTCGGCGAGCGGCGCGGAATCGGGTGCCTCGTAGTTCGAACCCGGGATCGGGTTGCCGTGCGGGCACGTCGTCGGTTCGCCGAGCAGGTTGTTCATCGCCGCCTCGACCGAGTCGCTGATGACGTGTTCCCACCGCCCCGCTTCGTGGTGCGCTTCGGCCCATGAGAGCTGGAGCACGTCGGTGAGGAACCGCTCGGCGAGCCGGTGCCTGCGGACGACCTGTTCGGCGAGCCGGCGCCCCTCGGTCGTGAGGGTGATGCCGTCCTCGGAATCGATCAGCCCCTCGGCTTCGAGCCGCTTCATCATCTCGCTGACCGCGGGTCGGCTCACCTGGAGCCGCTCGGCGATCCGCGCCTGGATCACGTCGAGGTCGTCCTCGTCCAGCTCGAAGATGCACTCGCAGTATTCCTCGAAGGCGGGATGGTGCTCACCCGGTGCCGGCATGGCGTCGATCCTACCGAGCGGCCGGGATTGCGGTGCTGCGAGCGACCCTGGTCCGGCGCCTTCGGCCGACCCTCAGCGCAGCAGCCGACGGAGCCAGCTCTCGGCGTACCGCAGGCGGCGCTCGAGCTGCTCGTTCGTCGCACTCGCCACGCGGGTGACACCGGCGAGGCGGTTCATCTCGCCCTGGATCCGGGGGTGGGTCCACCCGGTGACGTCGACGAGGCGCTTCGCGACGTGGGCGTTGCGCGTGCGCAGGTCGTCCTTGATCTCGGCGACGCTCATCGACCCGTGTGGCACCACCCCGGCCGCCGTCGGGACCTCGGCGAGGTCGACGCCCAGCGTCGGGTCGGCCGCGAAGAACGGTTCCGGGGGGTCCGGCTCGTCGTCGTAGCGCGGCACCCGCAGGTCGGACGGGCCGAAGTTCGGCTCGAACGCGATGCCGTCGAGGTGGGTGCCATCCTCGCCGACGGTGTGCATCGTGATGTCGGTCGCCGTCGACGCGACGACCGAGAAGAGCGAGAGCTGTTCGACGTCGTCGGGATGAACGGGCGCGTCGAGGCCATCGGACGCGGCGTCGGTGTCGTCACCGGTTTCCGGTGGGCGGAGCACGTGGCGGCGAGCCTCGGCGATCGTGAACGCGTGTGCCCGCAGCCTGGGGTCGTCGGGGATGTACACGTAGGCCTTCTGGCTCGGCCGGCCGGTCTGCCAGCGGACGAACCGCCCGACGGCCTGGCGGAAGAACAACTCGGTCGATGTCGTCGTCGCGAACACGCCGACGCGCAGCCGTGGGATGTCGACGCCCTCGCTGACCATCCGCACGGACACGAGCCATGGTCGATCGTTCGTGCCGAACTCCGCGATCGTCGCGGATGCGCCCGGGTCGTCGCTGACCACGACATCGGCCGGGACTCCGAAACGGTCGCGCAGCAGACGGGCGATCGCCTGGGCGTGCTCCTGGTCGATCGCGATCACGAGGCCGCCCGCGTCCGGCTGCTCCTGGCGGATCGTGCGGAGCTGGCGGTTGGCCTTCGCGATCACCGCGGGCATCCACTCGCCGTCGAGGCTCAGCGCGGTGCGCAGCCGCATCGACATGTGGTCCTTCGTCAGCTCGTCCTGGAAGTTCGCCGACACGACGTCGCCGGCGGCCGTCGTCCATTCCATCTCGCCGTCGACGCGCGGGAAGTAGACGGGTCGAACGACGCCACCGTCGCGGAGCGCGTCGGCGTAGCCGTACGTGTAGTCGGCGTGGGCGTGGTCGCCCTCGCCGGTCGCGTCGTACCGGACGAACGGGATCGGAGCGGCGTCGCTGCGAAACGGTGTGCCCGAGAGCGCCAAGCGGCGGTGTGCGTGACCGAACGCCAACCGGATGCCCTCGCCCCATGCCCGCTCGTGGCCGGCATGGTGGATCTCGTCGAGGATCACGAACCCCTCGGCCGCGATGCCGGCGAGCTTGCTCGCGGCGGCGCCGGTCGCGAGCTGCTGGTACGTCGTCACGAGCCCGTGGACGTCGCGGGCGAGCCCGTCGCCGGGCGACCAGTCGGGGTCGAGCTGGAGGCCGATCCGGTGGGCCGCGCGGGACCACTGGGACTTGAGGTGGCTGGTCGGTGCCACGACGACGAGCGGCCGGTTCTCGTCGGCGAGTTCCGCTCGCGCGCACGTCAGCGCAAATGTCGTCTTGCCCGCGCCGGGCGTCGCCACGGCGAGGAAGTCGCGGCTCCGGGCGGACCGGAACAGGTCGAACGCGGCACGTTGCCAGGGGCGGAGCGAGACGGTCGTCATGGGCCGGACCGAGTGTGGCGACACCTCGTCGCCCCCACAACGCCGCGCCGGTCACATCGCCCACCCCACGCCCGCCCGCCGAATCCGATGGTGGCGACACCGAAATCGAAGGTGACGGGCGCGGGTGACGCGATACGGTGATCGGTGATGATCGACCAGCGCTGAGCCCCCGTCCGTTCGCACTTCCGAAAGGCGCCTCATGGTCGCATCGCTCATCGCCCGCTCGCTCACCGTGACCCGTGGGCCCCAACTCGTGCTCGACGCCGTCGATCTCACGCTCGCGCCCGGCGACCGCGTCGGGCTGATCGGCCCGAACGGCATCGGGAAGTCGACGCTCCTGCAGGCACTCGCCGGTCGCCTCCCACCCGACCGCGGCCGGGTCGAACTCGCACCGCCGTCGGCGAACGTCGGCATGCTCCCGCAGGAACCGGTGCGGTCCCGGACCGAGACCGTGCGCGAGTACCTCGCCCGGCGCGCCGGCGTGACGACGGCCCAGCGAGAGCTCGACTCGGCGACCGGCGACCTGGCGGGCGCGGTCGCGGGTGCCGACGACCGGTACGCCGCAGCGCTCGAACGGTGGCTGGCACTCGGCGCTGCCGACTTCGAGGCTCGGGCGGCCGAGACGTGGGCGAGTCTCGGGCTCGCCGCGACGCTGCTCGACCAACCGACTGCGTCGCTGTCAGGCGGCGAAGCGGCGCGCTGTTCGCTCGCGTCGCTGCTGCTCTCACGCTTCGACGTGCTGCTGCTCGACGAGCCGACGAACGACCTCGACCTCGATGGTCTCCGCCGCCTCGAGGACTGGGTGCTCGGGCTCACCGCACCAGTGATCCTCGTCAGCCACGACCGGACGTTCCTCGAACGGACGATCACCGACGTGGTCGAGATCGATCACCACACGCACCGCGCGACCCGGTTCGGCGGCGGATGGAGCGCGTACCTCGCGGAACGCGAACTCGCGAGACTGCACGCCCGCCAGCGCTATGAGGAGTTCGACGGCAAGCGGCGCCAGTTGCTCGACCGCGCGCAGCGCGAGCGAGAGTGGGCGTCGCAGGGCCAGGCGAAGGTTCGCACGTCGGGTGAGAACGACAAGCACATCCGGAACTTCCGGATCAACCAGACCGAACAACTCGCGGGGCGCGCCGCCCGCACCCAGAAAGCGGTCGAACGCCTCGCGGTCGTCGAGGAGCCGCGCGATTCGTGGGAACTCCGGCTCGAGATCGGCATGCCAGAGCGCAGCGGCGACGACGTGGCGGTCGCGCGCGGCGCGGTCGTCCGCCGCGACCGGTTCCGGCTCGGCCCGGTCGACCTGACGATCGCGTTCGGCGACCGAGTCGCGCTCGTCGGATCGAACGGTGCCGGCAAGTCGACATTGATCGACCTGCTGCTGCGGCGCGTCGAGCCGGACGAGGGCACCGTCCGGCTCGGGCGCAGTGTGCGCGTCGGCGAGATCGAACAGGCCCGAACGGCGCTGCTCGGCGATCGCACGCTCGTCGAGTCGTTCATCGCTGCGGTCGCCGTCCAGGGGCTGGACATGACCGTGGTCGGGGCGCGCACGCTGCTCGCCAAGTTCGGGCTCGGCGCGGACCACGTCCACCGCGTCGTCGGGACGCTGTCGCCGGGGGAGCGGACGAGGGCATCGCTCGCAGTCCTGATGGCGACCGGCGCGAACCTGCTGGTGCTCGACGAGCCCACGAACCACCTCGACATCGAGGCGATCGAACAGCTCGAACAGGCGCTCGACTCGTTCCGCGGCACGGTCGTCCTCGTCACCCACGACAGATCGCTGCTCGACCGCGTGCGGATCACCCGCACGATCGACGTCGTCGCAGGTCAGTGCACCGAACGGGGTTGATTTACCACTCAAGTCCGGCCCGCGATGTGCCGATACCTCCGCTGGTGGCGGAACTGTCGGCGTGCGTGCCACATCGACGGGTCGGCTCGAGCGGCGCGCTCGACGATCCCTCACCGTGAAGCATTGAGCAGGCGAGACATGATCGGGCACCAACACGACAGCAGCGGGTGGGTCGAGCGACCACTGGCTGCACGCGCCGTCGGCGTCGTCGCGTACGCCGTTCCGTTCGTCGGCTCCGTGATCGCCGCCTTCATGCTGTCGTCCGCGCTGCCTGCCGCGTCGTCGGTCTCGTGGGGCATCTTCCGCTGGCTGTGCATCGCCGCGATCTCGACGCTCGCGCTGCTCGCCGTCGAGCGCCAGACACGGCGGCTGCTGCCGCTGCGTGCACTGCTCGGCATGACGCTCGCGTTCCCGGACCGCGCGCCCTCGCGGTTCAGGATCGCGATCAGGACCGGCACGACGAACCAGCTGCGGGAACGCCTCGCCGAGGCCCGCGCGGGCAAGCTCGGTGACACCCCGAGCGAGGCGGCCGAACGGCTGCTCGAACTCGTCGGGATGCTCAGCCTGCACGACCGCCAAACCCGCGGTCACTCCGAGCGCGTCCGCGCCTACACCCACCTGATCGCCGAGGAGATGGGGTTCACGGGCGCAGAACTCGACCGGCTCCGGTGGGCAGGCTTGCTCCACGACGTCGGCAAGCTGGCGATCTCGGGTGACATCCTCAACAAGCCGGGCAAGCTGACCGTCGACGAGTACGAAGTCATCAAGACCCACCCGATGGAGGGCAAGCGACTCGTCGCGCCGCTCGCCGACTGGCTCGGCGACTCCGTGCGCGCCGTGTGGGAACATCACGAACGGTGGGACGGCGCCGGCTATCCGGCCGGGCTCGCCGGAACCGAGATCTCCCAGGCTGCGCGCATCGTCGCCGTCGCCGACACGTATGACGTGATGACGTCGGTCCGCTCCTACAAGGCGGCGAGTCCGGCGGCCGAAGCGCGCCGCGAGCTGGCTCGGTGTGCCGGCACCCAGTTCGATCCCGAGTGCGTCAAGGCGTTCCTGGCCGTTTCGGTCAGCCGCGTGCGCGGCACGATGGGCCCGCTGTCGCTGCTCGCGCAGCTGTCGCTGCTGCCACAGTCGATCGCGGCGCAGGCGGGCCCGGCGCTCGCCACGACGGCCGTCGTCACCGCGGGTGCCGCCGCGGGCACCGTCGGCATCGCAGCGGGCCCGATCGGTCCGGTCGCCGCGGAGGAGGGCATGCAGGCAGCCGTCGCGACGGCGATCGACTACGAAGCGTTCGAGCTGCTCGCACCACCCACCACCTCCGTCATCGTTCTCGCCGCGCCCAGCGGGGGGTTGACCGCCCCGGTGACCGTCCCTGCGCCGTCGGCACCTGCCCCGACCGTGGCAACCGAGACGACCGACGGGAGCGGGCCGGAGCCGACCAGCCCTGAAGGCACCGTCGCGCCCGACGTCGACCCGCCGGAATCGACGGTGGCGCCTGCCGCCTCGGTGCCGGACTCGGTGCCGGCGTCGGCACCGACCACCACGACGACCGCGCCACCGCCGACGGCACCTCCGACGACGCCACCGACGACCGCCCCACCGACGACCACCCCACCGACGACCGCCCCACCGACCACCGCCCCACCGACCACCGCCCCGCCGACGACGGCGCCACCGACGACGGCGCCACCGGAGCCGCCGATCAGCGGCGACTTCTATCTCGCATCGTCCGGCGCCGGGCCGGTGCGTTCGAGCCCGGAGCTCCCACTGACGACGGTCGCGCCGAGTGAGTTCTGGCTGTACAACTACGACACCGATCGCGACAACGACGACGGCCTCGTGCTCGAGGCGAGCGACGACGGCGTCGACTCGGACGACGTCGAGGACGTCCAGGCATTCCGGTACGCGCTGGACGGCGAGATCGCCGGAGACGCCAAGGTCAAGCTGTACGTCGCCGCCGAGGACTTCGAGAGCGACGACGTCATCGTCGAGGTGAGCCTGAGCAAGTGCGCCGGTGGGTCGACGAGTTGCGCAGAGCTGGCCCGGGCGCAGAAGAAGCTGAGCAAGGGCCGGTACTACAAGTCGTTGTCCATCTCGTTCGGCGACATCGCCACGACGCTCGCCCCGGGCGACGAGATCGAACTGCGGATCGCAGCGCTCGACGAGTCCGACAGCGACATGTGGCTCGCCTACGGCACGACGAACTTCCCAAGCGTCCTCACCCTGGACGACGACTGACCGAGAATCCGGCGGTGGGTGGAAACCGTCGATGCGGCTCGGCCGTGTTCCATGATGTGCACGTGGCGACACAGAGCTTCGAGGATCTGTTTCGCGAGACGTATCCACGCCTGGTCGCGCTCGGAATCTCGATGTCGGGCGACGCAGAGGTCGCCCGCGACCTCGCGCAGGAGACACTGCTGCGCGCCCACCGCAACTGGGACGACGTCAGCACGTACGACGCGCCAGCCGCTTGGGTGCGCCGCGTGATGAGCAATCTCCTGATCGACCACCACCGATCACGCGTCGCCGAGCGGGCCGCGGTCGACCGGCTCGCCCGCCGTGACGACGCGGTTGCGGCGAACCCCGAACTCGCATCCGAGGTCTGGGGTCGGCTGTTGTCGTGCCTCACCGCACGACAACGGATGATCGCGACGCTGTACTACGGCGAGGATGCAGCCGTCGAGACGATCGCCGACATCCTCGACATGTCCCCAGGTGCGGTGAAGTCCGCGCTGTTCAAGATCCGGGGCCGCCTGCGGACGCGCCTCGACGAAGCAGGTGAGCGACATGGGTGACCTGACCGACGGGTTCGATCCGCTCGATCGAGAGCTGCGAGCGCTCGGCCGAGCAGCGATGGCCGATGCCGAGCGACGCGCCGACGCCGACGCCGGTCTCGCGCGGGTACTCGATCGCGCGGATCTCGCCGCCCCCGCCCCGCCGGCCCGATCACCCTGGTTGCTGCTCGGCGCAGCCGCCGCGATCGTCGGGCTGATCGTCGGCGGGGTCGTCATGAGCCGCGGCGGCGACGACACGGTTCGCACCGCGACGAGTGACGCGCCGGTGGTGCCGGCGGCCGCCCCGGAGTCCAGCGGGCCGGCGCCGGCGACGACCGCCGCCCCTGCGACGACTCCGGCGACCGTTCCGTCGACGGACGTGGCGGCATCGTCACCCGAGACGACGAGCGCGCCGTCCACGAGCGTGCCACCGCCGGCGCCCGAGTCGCAGTTGCCGATCGAACGACGCTGCGTCGACGGGTACGGCTGCACCCAGCTGGCGTCGACGGCCGACGGCCGGATCGCGGCGTACGACCCCGTGGACGGCGTGGTCGCCGTGCTCGACGCGTCCGCCGCGGGCGTCGAGAGCCGGGTCGCCGTGGTGCCGCCGTTCGCCGACCGGTCTCCGTGGCTCGTCGGAATCGGCCCCGACGACGTCGCGTACTTCGGCGTCGCCCCGGATGGTGCCGGCGACCCGATCCTCGACCTCGTCGCCGTTCCGCTGCGGGGCCCCTCGGCAGGGTCGGTCGTCGTCGTCGAACAGGGTCTGGACGGCTCGGGCGACACCGACCTCGTTCCGACCGCGGACGGCTTCGCTGCCGTCGGGTGTTGTGGCTTCGACTCGCCGCGCCCCCGTGCGGACGCGTGGACGATTCCGTGGATCGACGGCAACGGCGACCCGATCACCAGCAACGCAACACTGTTCGAGTGGCGGCTCGGGGAGACGCGCGACGTCATCACGCGCGTCGACGGAGGTGTCCGGACCGAGTTCGAGGCACCGTTGCTGGCGACGTCGCCGCGCGGCATGCCGTGGCTCGTCGCGACCGACGACGGCGGTGCGCTGATGCTCGACTACAGCCAGCAGCACGGCGTTTCGTACATCGCTCGGTTCCGACCGGGCGTCGACGTCGAGGAGATGCAGCTCGTCCAGCTGCCGGCCGGCCTGTGGGGCGCGGTCGCGCTGCTCGAAGCCGCCGGCACGGTGATCGTCTCGGACGGCGACCGCTTCGTGCGGCGCACGCTCGATGAGATCGGGCCGCCGATTCCCGAAACCGGCGTGGCGTACCGCACGGAGCCGGGCCAGGCGATCGCGTCGTGCCGGGACCGCGCCGCGCTGGCGATCGACGACGTCGGCGACCCCCAGCTCGATGTGTCGGTCCACGGCGGGCCGGTCGGCGAGACCGGTGTCTACATCGCCATCGACGACGGGTTCGGGCGACGACTGATGACCGGCTGCGGCGAATCGGCGGCGGCACCGAACCCGCTCGCCGGGGAGGGCGTCCTCGTCTGGCCGATGGACGGCGTCACCGGCGTGGCGCTGGCGAAACCGATCGGCGCCGGCGGTCGACCCGCGCCCGACTGGCTCGGCACGCCGATCGCACAGCTGGGCGTCGAGGGCACCGACACGGCCGTCGACGTCTACGTCGTGGCCGACGAAGTTGAGCTCTCCACCGAGCCCCGAGATGTCGAGCAGCTGTGGGCCGGGCTGGTCGAACAGGCCCGCGTCGACGGCACCGTGACCGCGAGTTTCGGGCCGGCGCTCGGCGGGTGAGGTCGCCGACCTACGGTTGCAGACGTGAGCGACGACGCCCAGCCCTCCGGCAGACCGGACGACCTCCGTACGCAGTACGAGGCGAGCACCGAGGAGGTCGCCGCGCTGTACGACGAGTGGGCGGATTCCTACGACGACGACCTCGACGGCTGGGACTACAGGGTGCCGGACCGGCTCGCGGCGCGGTTGGTGGCCGATGGCCTCCCCGACGGTGAGATCCTCGACGCGGGCTGTGGGACCGGCCGCTCGGGCGTCGCGCTCCGTGCCGTCGGTTTCACGAACGTGCTCGGTGCCGACCTGTCGCCGGTCTCGCTGCGCGTCGCCGGGCGGCGGGGTGTCTACCGGACGATGCTCGCCGTCGATCTCAAGCAGCCGTTGCCGTTCGCGGACGATCGGTTCTCCGCCGCGATCTCCGCCGGCGTGTTCACCTACGTCGGGGATCCCGAGCCGGTGATTCGCGAGTTGCTGCGCGTCGTCCGCCCGGGCGGTCTCGTCGTCTTCAGCCAGCGCACCGATCTGTGGGCGATGTACGGCTGCGACGACGTCGTCGAACGGGTCGTACGCGAGCACCTGTGCACGGCCGACGTGTCGGGCCCGCTGCCGTATCTGCCGAGTCATCCGGATTTCGGCGACGAGATCGGGGTGATCGAGACGACGCTGAAGGTCGCGGCCCGAGGCGCCGTGTGACACCCCCTCGGTAGCATCGAGCCATCGCTGCTCATCCCGTGTTGGAGGCGTTCTCGCCCGCCGTCCGGGAATGGTTCGCGGCCTCTTTTCCGGCGCCCACGCCACCCCAGACGCAGGGCTGGCCGCAGATCATCGCGGGCGAGCACACGTTGATCTGCTCGCCGACCGGTTCGGGCAAGACGCTCACTGCGTTCCTGGCGTCGATCGACAAGCTCACGACGACGCCGCGCCCGGCCGAACGGTCGCACCGCACGAGGGTCCTGTACATCTCGCCGTTGCGGGCGCTGGCATTCGACATCGAGAAGAACCTGCGCGCCCCGCTGAAGGGCATCGAGCTGGCGGCGGAGCGGCTCGGCCGACCCTTCGTCGCCCCCCAGGTGGGGATGCGCACGGGCGACACACCCTCGAACGAGCGCCAGAAGCTGATCAGACGCCCACCCGACCTGCTGATCACCACCCCCGAGTCGCTGTACCTGATGTGCACGTCGTCGGCGCGCGAGACACTCGTCGGGGTCGAGACCGTGATCGTCGACGAGATCCACGCGATGGCCACCACGAAACGCGGCGCGCACCTCGCGCTGACGCTCGAACGGCTCGAGGAGATCACCGAGCAGCCGCCGCAGCGGATCGGCCTGTCGGCCACGCAGCGGCCGCTGGAGGAAGTCGCCGAGTTCCTCGGGGGCTACAGCGAGCCAGGCGTGAAGCGCCCGGTGCAGATCGTCGACGCGGGCATCCGCAAGGACCTTGAGGTGGAGGTCGTCATCCCGGTCGAGGACATGTCGCAGCTGGGCAAGGTGGCCGCCGAGTTGCCGTCGGGGCCGGAGGTCGGTGCACTCACCGAACGTCGTTCGTCGATCTGGCCGAGCATCTATCCGGAGATCCTCACGCGGATCCTCGCCAACCGCTCGACGATCATCTTCTGCAACGCCCGCCGCGCCGCCGAGCGGCTCGCCGCGAAGCTGAACGAACTGGCCGTCGAGCAGGGCGTGCCTGGCATCGTCGACCCCGAGACCGGGCTGATGGTCGAAGAGCTCGTGAAGGCGCACCACGGCTCGCTCGCGCGTGAACAGCGCGTCGTCATCGAAGACCAGTTGAAGCGCGGTGAGCTGCGTGCGATCGTCGCGACGTCGTCGCTCGAGTTGGGCATCGACATGGGCGCGGTCGACCTCGTCGTCCAGGTCGAGTCGCCGGGCGCGGTCAGCCGGGGCCTGCAGCGCATCGGCCGTGCCGGCCATCAGGTCGGTGAGCCGTCACGCGGTTCGATCTTCCCGAAGCACCGCGGTGACCTGCTCGAAGCGGCGGTCGTCGTCCGGCGGATGCTCGACGGCCAGATCGAGACCACCCGCTTCCTGCGCAACCCGCTCGACGTGCTCGCGCAGCAGATCGTCGCGCACCTCGCCGCGGTGGACGAGGCGTCGGTCGCGGACGTGGCGGCGCTCGTGAGGCGATGCGCGAACTTCACCGAGATCTCCGACGACCTGCTGCACAACGTGCTCGACCTGCTGTCGGGCCGGTACCCCAGCGAGGAGTTCTCCGAGTTGCGGCCGCGCATCGTGTGGGACCGCGTCAACGACACGCTGCGTGCCCGTGACGGCTCGAAGCGGCTGGCGGTCACGTCCGGCGGCACGATTCCCGACCGCGGCCTGTTCGGCGTCTTCCTGCCGGACGGCACCCGCGTCGGCGAGCTCGACGAGGAGATGGTCTACGAGTCGCGGCCCGGTGAGACCTTCGTGCTCGGGGCGTCGACGTGGCGCATCGAGGACATCTCCTTCGAGCGCGTCACCGTCACACCGGCTCCGGGGCAGCCGGGCAAGATGCCGTTCTGGCACGGCGACCGGCCGGGCCGGCCGCTGGAGCTGGGGCGGGCGCTCGGTGGCTTCGTGCGCGAGGTCCACGAGCTCGACGCGGGCGCCGCGCAGAAGCGGCTCAGCGAGCACTACGCCCTCGACGCGTTCGCCTCGGCGAACCTCGTCCAGTACCTCGACGAGCAGGTCGAAGCGACCGGAGCCCTGCCCGACGACCGCACGATCGTCGTCGAACGGTTCCGCGACGAGATCGGTGACTGGCGGATCTGCATCCTCAGCCCGTTCGGAACTCCGGTCCACGCGCCCTGGGCGATGGCGATCGAGCAGCGGCTGATCGAGCGCTACGACATCCCGGTCGAGACGATGTGGGGCGACGACGGCATCGTGCTGCGTCTTCCCGAGTCCGCCGATGAGCTCCCGCTCGACGCCCTGCTGATCGAACCCGAAGACATCGACGAGCTCGTCGTCGCCACGTTGCCGCAGACGGCGCTGTTCTCGGCCCGGTTCCGCGAGTGCGCCGGCCGCGCGCTGCTGCTGCCCCGCCGCCGGCCGGACAAGCGCACCCCGTTGTGGCAGCAGCGCCAGCGCGCCGCCGACCTGCTCGCTGTGGCGTCGAAGTTCCCGACGTTCCCGATCCTGCTCGAAGCATCGCGGGAGTGCCTGCAGGACGTCTTCGACGTGCCGGCGCTGCGGGAGGTGCTCGGCGACCTGCGCTCGCGCAAGATTCGTGTCGTCAGCGTCGACACCGCCAAGGCCAGCCCGATGGCGTCGAGCCTGCTGTTCAACTGGATCGCGGCGTACATGTACGAAGGCGACGCCCCGCTGGCCGAGCGGCGGGCGGCTGCGCTGGCGCTCGACCGCGACCTGCTGCGCGACCTCCTCGGTGCGGAGGAGCTGCGTGAACTGCTCGACCCCGACGTGCTCGCCGACGTCGAGCTGCAATTGCAATGCCTGACCGACGGCCGCCGGGCGCGGTCGGTCGACGAGTTGCACGACGTGCTCCGCAAGGTCGGCGACCTGTCGGCCGGCGAGATCGACCTCCGCTGTCAGAGCGCACACGACGACGCGGCGGACCTCGCCTCGGCGGAGTCCGAGCCGATCGCCGCCGTCACCGGGGCCGGCTCGGCCGACGACGGAGTGGCCGCGGCGTGGTTGCAGCAGTTGCTGCGTGAGAAGCGGGCGATCGAGGTCTCCGTCGCGGGTGAGATGCGCTACGTCGCCGGTGAGGATGCCGCGCGGTATCGCGACGGGCTCGGCTGCGCGATCCCGCTCGGGCTGCCGATGGCGTTCACCGAGCCCGTGGCGCGTCCGCTGGAGGAACTGGTGGGTCGGTACGCCCGGACGCACGGTCCGTTCGTGACCAACGACGTCGCACGGCGCTTCGGAGCACCCGCCGAGCGGATCGCGGGCGCGCTCGCCGCGCTGGAATCCGACGACCGCATCGTGCTCGGCGAGTTCCGGCCCGACGGTGTGTCGCGTGAGTTCTGCGACGTCGACGTGCTGCGTCAGCTCCGGCGCCGGTCGCTCGCGGCGCTGCGCCGTGAGGTCGAGGCCGTCGAGCAGGATGCATTCGCCCGGTTCCTACCGGCGTGGCACGGCATCCCGGCCGAGCGACGCGGGATGGAGGCGGTCGTCGAGTCGCTCGGCGTGCTGTCCGGCGCGGCGCTCGTCGCCTCGACGATCGAAACCGACGTGCTGCCGGCGCGCGTGCGCGGCTTCCGCCCGTCGATGCTCGACGAGTTGTGCACCGCGGGCGAGGTCGTGTGGGTCGGCGCCGGGGCGGTCGGCGCGCGGGACGGGCGCGTCCGGTTGTGCTTCGCCGACCAGCTCGCACTGCTGTCGCCGGGCTGGGAGGAGCGCGATCGTCCCGAGGGCGAGCTGCACGAGGCGATCCGGGTGATGCTCGCCGAGCGGGGCGCCAGCTTCTGGGGTCAGCTTCGTGGCGCTGCACCGGGCGCGCAGGATCCCGAGATCCTCGCAGCGCTGTGGGATCTCGTCTGGGCCGGTGAGGTGACCAACGACTCGCTCGCGCCGCTGCGGGCGGTCATCGGCGGGGCAAAGGTGAAGTCGAGCACGTCCCGATCCCGGGGCCGTCCCCGTCCCGGGCGGCTCAACCGGATTGGCCCGCCCGCCGGTCAGGGTCGCTGGAGCCTCGTCGCGCCGCTGCTGCTCCCCGCAGCGCACCCGACTGAAGCCGCGCACGCGCAGGCACTGCAGATGGTCGAGCGCTACGGCGTGGTCACGCGGGAGGCGGTGCTCGCCGAGGGCATCGCCGGGGGCTTCACCAGTGTGTACGGCGTGCTGAAGGTGCTCGAAGAGCGCGGCCAAGTACGGCGGGGCTACTTCGTCGACGGGCTCGGCGCCGCCCAGTTCGCGATTCCGGGCGCGATCGACCGGCTGCGGGCCGCACGGGAGACGCCCGACGCGCTGTTGCACCCGAACGACGTCCCCGATCCGATCGTGCTCGCGACGACCGACCCTGCCCAGCCGTTCGGCGCCTCGCTCGAATGGCCCGACACGGCCGGTCGCCCCGCGCGCAACGTGTCATCGGTGACCGTGCTGCGGGCCGGGACACCGCTCGTCTGGTTCGACAAGCGCGGCCACCACCTCGTCACGTTCCCGGACGCGCTGATCGACACGAGTTGGACGACCGCACTGCAGATGTACGTGAAGGACGGGCGTGCCGCATCGATCGAGATCCGCAAGGTCGACGGCGACTCGCTGATGGGCGCCGGCGCGCCAGAGGGCATCGTCGAGCTGCTCCGCACCGCCGGCTACGCCGACGGCTATCGCGGGATGACCTTCCGCGGCTGACCTCGCTGCGCCGCCTCGGGGTCGCCGCGCTCAGTCCGAGGCGACGGAGGTGTCGGGGACCCAGTTGCCGTGGAATCCGAACGGCACCCGCTGCGGCAGCTCGATCTGGGCGACGGCCGGCGACGAGATCTGTTCGGCGTCGAGGATGTGCAACTCGCTCGAG
>JAHEKY010000131.1 GCA_024644465.1 Ilumatobacteraceae bacterium
CGGGGGCGCGGGCCGGGGCCCCGGATCGCTCACGAAGTGCGGTTTCACGACGAGCCGGTCGGCGGGCACACCGATCTCGACGAGCCGGTCCGCCATGAACGCCGACGGAGCGACGAAGCGGCTGACGTGTTGCGGCAGCGTTCCCCGCCGCCGTGTCACCGCGACTTCCGTCGCGGCGACCGCCGACAGCAGGCGCGACTTGCGGTAGCAGCCGTGCACCACCCCGCGTAGCGGCAACCGGCCGACACAGGCGGTGCAGACCGCATCGCCCCGGAACAGGTCGGCGCCCAGACAGCCGAGCCGGTAGTTGTGCAAGGTCATCACCACCGGGACACCGGACTCGCCGGCGGCGGCGATCACCGACGACGACAGCGCGAACCAGGTGTTGTGGACGTGCACGACGTCGGGGGAGAACGAAGCGATCTGCTCGTCGACCGCGCGTGCCTGCTGTGGGTTGTGCAGGCTGAGGCTGAGCGCCTTGATCGCGCGGCCGAGTTCGCTCGGGTTGGACACGACGTGGCGGCGG
Source organism: Ilumatobacteraceae bacterium (assembly GCA_024644465.1). GTDB lineage: Bacteria > Actinomycetota > Acidimicrobiia > Acidimicrobiales > Ilumatobacteraceae > Ilumatobacter_A. The sequence continues at coordinate 527 of JAHEKY010000131.1, forward strand.
ACGTCGTGGCCGCCCGCCAGCAGCGCCGCCGCCTCGCTGGCGACCACCGTGTCCTCACCGGCCGGGAATCGATAGCCCGCGTGGAGCTGGAGCACCCTCATCGTGGTGTCATCGGTCGATTCGGCGTCGGACTGGAACGGGTGAAGCGGGGCCACGGCGGCTCGACACCGAGCAGCTCGGCGACCTCGTCGACGTCGGAACGGAACCGTTCGGTCAGCTGCTCGTCGAGCGCAGCGTCGAGCGCGCCGCTGCGGGCTGCGGCGTTGCGATGTTCGGACGGGGCGGCGGCGACCGCAGGGACACCGATCGCCGTCACGATCCGGTCGATCGTCGCCGCCGGGTCGCGGTTGTAGTCCTCGGCGAACAGCACGACGACGCGATCCCGGCCGACAGCGTCGAACCAGCGCCGCAGCGACGCCGCGTAGAAGCTCTGCGCGGCGTACGACTGCTGTTCGTGGGCGTGGCTCGCCTCGATCGCACCGACGGTGAGGCGGTCCGCGTCGTCACCGAGTCGTCCGGGCTCGGCGTCGAGGGCGTCGACCAGGCTGAGGTGTTCGACGCCGTTGCGGGTCTGCTCGGCCCAGTGCGACACCGTCCGCTCCACCGGGTCGCGCAGCATCACCACGAACACGGTGCGGTCCGGCAGGGCCTCGGCGGCGCGACCGGCGGCGAGCGGATGGAAGAAGTAGTAGGGGCTGGCTTCCGCCGCGAACGCCGCGCCCGCCCGCCGGGCCCGCACTCGGCGGGCGATCCCGGTGGGGAAGTGGCTGCGGTACCAGCGTGCCGAGCGGTGGCCGTTGGTGTCGAAGTAGTGGACGCCCTTCATGTTCTCGCGCAGCGGGAGGCGCCGGGCCGACGGCACGAGCGGGCACATCGCCGGGTGTTGTTCGAGGGCTCGGAACACCGATGTCGTGCCGCCTCGCTTCACGCCCACGACCACCAGTTCGGGCAACGGGCGCAGGTCGGCGGTCAGCATCGCGGCCGCGCGCACGACCTGGCGACCTGTGGTGCGCGCGAGGCGAACGCGGCGCTGCTCCATCGGGCCGATCGTACCGGCGGGGTCGCGACGGGCCGGGGATCGCCCCCGATCGAGCCGTCGTCGGGGCCTGCTACGGAACGTGGTTGTCAAGGTTCCGTCAAGGCGCTTGTCAGGGTGGCGTGCCGATGGCACAATGTTGCGACGGCGCAGGCGTTCTCTTCGGAACTGTCAATGGTCGGGAGGAGCAACTCGGTGATATTGCCACGCACAGTGGCAATCGATCGGAGGGCTTGAGAACTTCAAGAAGGCGGGTGGACATGCCGAAGAGCATGGTGATGGACGGAGTAGACCGGGCGGACCCCCACACCCTCGCTGCGGCTGATTTCATTCCCGAGATCGGTGTCGTCGCACGACTGCCGATGCGCACGGTGCGGATGCCGCGCACGCCGTACACGTCGACGCTCAAGCCCGCCTTCGACCGGATCCTCGCCGTGGTCGCGATCGTGATCGCCGCCGTGCCGATGCTGTTGATCGCCCTGGCTGTCGCCGTGCGGCTCGGCACGCCGGTGCTGTTCCGTCAGACCCGCGTCGGGCGGTTCGGCCAGCCCTTCGAGGTGCTCAAGTTCCGAACGATGCGCCCGGATCGTCGGGGCCAGCGACTGGCCGTCATCCACGACCGCCGGCGGACGCACAAGACCGACACCGACCCCCGCCACACCGCGCTCGGGCAGTTCCTCCGGCGCTACAGCCTCGACGAACTGCCGCAGTTGTTCAACGTGCTCCGCGGCGAGATGAGCTTCGTCGGGCCGCGGCCGGAACTGCAGTCCGTGGTCGACGAGCAGTACCAGCCCGGGCTCGAACAGCGCCATCACGTCAAGCCGGGGTTGACCGGGCTCTGGCAGATCTCGGCGCGCTCCGGGGGCCCGATGCACGAGAACGGCGAGTGGGATCTGTCCTATGTCGAACGGGTCTCGTTCCGCACCGACCTCGCGATCCTGTTGCGGACGCCGGCGGCGATGTTCGGCGAGAACACCGGCAGCTGATCTCAGCTGTGGCCGACGTGCGTTGGCTCGGCCGCCGGCGCAGGCTCGTACCGTCCGATCTTCTGGCGCACGACCGCGGCGACGAACCGGGGGTTGAGGACCAGGTAGCGCCGCCAGAGCCGGCGAGGGTTGCCGGCGAGACGCTGCAGCCACTGCAGGCCGGCGCGCTGCACCCATGCCGACGGTTCGCGTTGGAGGCCGGCGTGGAAGTCGAATGCGGCGCCGACGGCGAGCACGGGCATCGACAGGCGTGACGCGTTCTCGTAGGCGAAGACCTCCTGGCGGGGGCAGCCGAGGCCGACCATGCAGATGGCGGCACCCGAGGTGCGGATGTCGGCGGCGATCTCGTCGAGCTCGTCGGGCGTGGACGTCGTGAAGCGCGACGGGCGCATGCCGGCGATGACGATGTCGGGGACGAGTTCCGGCAGGCGGCGCCGCAGGTGGTCGAGCGTGTCCTGGGTGCTGCCGTAGAAGTACACCGCCAGCCCCTCCGCCGCAGCCGCCCTGCAGACCTCCAGCGTCAGGCGCGGACCGTAGACCCGGTCGGCGAGCGCCGTGCCGTGCAGCCAGTTCATCGCCCACCGCACGGGTTGGCCGTCGGGCGTGACCAGGTCGAGTGCGTTGAGCCGGCTGCGGTGCTCGGCGTCGTCGACGCCGGTCATCACGCCGTGCACGGCGAGCGCTGACACGCCGTACCCACGACCGTCACGTGCTGCGGCGATGATCCGCCCGGTCGCCGCTTCGTAGTCGACGGCGTCCACGTCGACGCCGAGGACGGCGACCTTGCCCGCGTCGATCATCGCGTCAGCCCCAGCGGTCCTTGTTCGCCTCGAACATCTCGGTCAGGATCGCCGGCACGTCGTAGGTGAGCGACCAGTCCGGGTAGTGCTCCTCGAAGCGGCCGTTGTCGCCGATCCACCACAGGTGGTCGCCGATGCGGTTCTCGTCGACATAGGTCCATTCGAGCCGCTTGCCGCTGATCTCCTCGCACATCGTGATCGCCTCGAGCACGCTGCAGTTGGAGAACCGGCCCCCGCCGATGTTGTAGACCTCGGCCGAACGCGGTGCGCGGTGGACGTGTTCGAAGCAGGAGATCAGGTCCGACGAGTGGATCGCGTCGCGGACCTGCTTGCCCTTGTACCCGTAGACGCGGTACGGCGTGCCGGTCATCGTGCACTGCATGACGTAGGCGAGGAACCCGTGGAGCTCGGCGGCCGAGTGGTTGGGCCCGGTCAGCGTGCCGCCTCGGAAGCACGACGTCATCATCCCGAAGTACCGGCCGTACTCCTGGACCATCACGTCGGCGGCGACTTTCGATGCACCGAACAGACTGTGCAGCGTGTGGTCGATCGACATGTCCTCGCGGATCCCGGAGTGGTACGTGTGCTCGGGATCGATCTCCCAGCGGGTGTCGAGTTCCTGGAGCGGCAACCGGTTCGGCGTGTCGCCGTACACCTTGTTGGTCGACGTGAAGATGAACACCGCTTCGGGGCAGTGGGAGCGGGTCGCCTCCAGCAGGTTGAGCGTGCCGCCGGCGTTGACGTCGAAGTCGGTGAACGGCTCGCGCGCCGCCCAGTCGTGTGAGGGCTGTGCGGCAGCGTGGATCACCAACTCGATGTCGGAGCCGAACTCGCGGAACAGCGCATCGATCGCCTCGCGATCGCGGATGTCCACCGACTCGTGCCGGTAGCGATCACCGAGCTCGCGTTCGAGTTCGGTCGCCATCCAGGCGGTCGAGCTGTCGTCGCCGAAGAACACCTTGCGCATGTCGTTGTCGACGCCGATGACGTTCAACCCGAGCCCGGCGAAGTGTTCGGCCGCCTGCGAGCCGATCAATCCTGCGGAACCGGTGACCAGGGCGACTGACATGGAAGCGAATTGTACGAGGACCAGCGTCTTTGATTCGGGGACGGTCGGGGCGGAGCCGGTGCGACGCGTAGACTTCGCCGCCGTGTGGAGCCAGCGAGTGACGACGAAGTTGCGTCCCGCGAACTTCAACATCCGCACCACCGAACTGCGCGATCTCGTGCGCCGGTCCCGGGAAGTGGTCCTGCTGGCCGCGGTGACCGGTGCGTTGACCGGGCTGTTCGTGCGCTTCTTCGAGTACATCGTCGCGGAAGTCGCGTTCGAGCGGGTGCTCCACGGCCCGCTGTGGTTCGCCGCGATCGCGCCCGGCCTCGGATTGGTCGGATCAGCGCTGCTGTTGCGCACGATCGGCAACGGAGCGAGCCCGGCGACGTCCGACGAGTACCTCCGCGCGTTCCACGACCCGGAGTACCCGTTGCGGCCGCGGGCGTTCATGGGCCGCATCGCCGCGTCGATCACGACGCTCGGCATGGGCGGCGCGATGGGCCTGGAGGGTCCGTCGCTCTACGGCGGCTCGGCGATCGGTGCCTTCATCCAGCGCCGACTCCCCGCAGCGTTCAAGGGCGCCGACTACCGCACACTGCTCGTCGCCGGTGCCGCTGCCGGCGTGGCCGCGATCTTCAAGGCGCCGGCCACCGGGGCGATTTTCGCCCTCGAGGTCCCGTACCGCGATCAGATGGCCCGCCGGATGCTGCTCCCCGCGCTCGTCGCGAGCGCGTGCGGGTACACCGTGTTCGTCGCGTTCAGCAGCGTCCGCCCGATCTTCCTGTTCCCACCGGACCGCGCGTCGACGTTCCAGTACCGCGATCTCGCCGGGGCCGTGCTGATCGGCGTCGGGTGCGCGCTCGGCGCACGGGCGTTCTCGAAGTTGGTCAGGATGGCCAAGGCGTTCACGCTGAGGCCGATCCTCGTCCGGCTCGTCGCGGCGAGCGCCGTCCTGACCGGGCTGTTCGTCGTCACCCGCATCCTCACGGGCGAGAGCCTCACCCTCGGCCCCGGTTTCGAGGTGTTCGGCTGGCTGCTCGAACCCCGGTCCGTGTGGTTGTTGATCGCGATCTTCTTCATCCGGTGTCTCGCGACCGCGACGATGCTCGCGGGTGGGGGAGTCGGGGGGATGTTCATCCCGCTCGTCGTCGGCGGTGCGCTGGTGGGACGGGCGGTCGGCGAAGTCGTCAACCCGCTCGACCCGACCTTGTACGTGCTGCTGGGTATCGCGGCGTTCCTCGGCGCCGGGTACCGGGTGCCGCTCGCGGCGGTGATGTTCGTCGCCGAGACGACCGGCCAGCCCGGGTTCATCGTGCCGGCCCTGTTCGCCGCGGTCGCCGCCGAGCTGGTGATGGGCGAGCAGTCGATCACGACGTTCCAGCGCGCACCGTCGTCGGCGACCTGATCGGGGCGGTCGGGTACCGCGCTCCGTCTACGGGCGTCGAGGCCCGGTTCGGCTAGACCGTCTCCCCATGGGAATCGCGGTCGTGTCGGAACTCCAGGGCACCGTCGTGGCGGTGATGGTGCAGGCCGGTGACGCGGTCCGCCGCGGGTCGGTGCTCGCGCTCGTCGAGTCGATGAAGATGCATCACGACGTCGTTGCCCCGGTCGACGGCGTCGTCGCCATGATCGGCGTCACGGAGGGCCGCACGCTGATCGTGGGGGACCCGATGTTCTCACTGGACGAATCCGCCGCGCGAGGCGACGCCGACACGGCTCCCTCCGCCGGCTCCGAAGGCACCGGTCCCCGCGGCGTCGAGCGGCCCGATCTCGCCGAAGTGCTCGACCGGCACGCCGTCGGGTCGGATGCGCAGCGACCGGACGCGGTGGCGTCGAGGCGCCGGCGGGGCCGCCGGACCGCACGCGAGAACATCGGGGACCTCGTCGACGACGGGACGTTCGTCGAGTACGGGCCGCTGGTGATCGCCGCGCAGCGGCGGCGCCGCGAGCTGGCGGATCTGATCGCGAACACACCGGCCGACGGCCTCGTCGGCGGCATCGGCGACGTCAACGGCGACCTGTTCACCGACGAACGGATGCGCAAGTGCGTCGCGATGTCCTACGACTACACGGTGCTGGCGGGCACCCAGGGGACGCAGAACCACCGCAAGAAGGACCGGTTGTTCGAGCTCGCCGAGCAACTGCGGATCCCCCTCGTGTTCTTCACCGAGGGCGGTGGCGGGCGGCCCGGTGACACCGACGGCATCGGCGTCAGCGGGCTCGACTGCCTCGCGTTCCTGTGGTTCGCCCAGTTGTCGGGCACCGTCCCGCTGATCGGCGTGAACGCCGGCTACTGCTTCGCGGGCAACGCCGCGATCCTCGGTTGTTGCGACATCGTGATCGCGACCGAGGACTCGAACATCGGGATGGGCGGGCCGGCGATGATCGAGGGCGGGGGCCTCGGTGTGTTCGAGCCGGGCGAGATCGGCCCGATCGACGTGCAACGGGCGAACGGCGTCGTCGACATCGTCGCAGCGGACGAGGCGGAGGCGACCGCAGTCGCCAAGCGCTGCGTGGCGT
>JAHEKY010000132.1 GCA_024644465.1 Ilumatobacteraceae bacterium
ACGCTCGGCGCAGCGACCCCGCAAGGCGTCGACGTCGGCGCGATAGGCGTCATTGCGGAGCAGCGCATGGTTGAACGGGAACAACACGCTGTCGAAGTCGAACCGTTCGAGGCTGCGGATGTGCTTCGCCGCGATGCGATTGCCGTGCCCGGTGACACCGATGAAGCGGGCCAGGCCCTCGTCACGCGCTCGGGCGAGCGCGTCGACCGCACCCCCCGTCGCGAACGCCGCCTCCCACTCGTCGTCTTCGACGAGGTTGTGCAACTGGATCAGGTCGACGTGATCGACGCCCATCCGCTCGAGCGATCGTTCGAGCTCGGCGCGTGCGGCAGTGCCGTCGCGTTCACCCGTCTTGGTGGCGAGGAAGAACCGCTGCCGATGTTGCGACAGGAACGGCTGGAGCCGGTCTTCGGCCGCCCCGTACGAGGCCGCGGTGTCGATGTGGTTGACCCCCGCCGCGTCGATCAGCGCCATCGTGGCGTCGGCGCGTTCCTGGCTCATGCCGCCGAGCGCGGCGGCGCCGAAGATCACGCGGGTCGAGTCGTGGCCAGTACGGCCGAAGGGAGCGGTCGGGAGCATGAGACGATGGTAGCAATTTGACAAACCTCTGTATTTTTGACACATTCTTGACGTACCACGATCACTTCTCACACCCGTCGGACCACGACCCACTGGGAACGACAGATTCCATGCCAGGCACCCACACCACCCCACTCCCGACCCCGGTCCCGCCGTCCGTATCTCCTCGGCCGTATCGGGCCGCATCGACGAACCGCCCGCTGACCACCGACCTGTTCCGGGCGATCCAGACCGCGGAGCGAGCGAACGACCTCGTCGCCGTCGGTCTGGCCCTGCACTACTTCACCGAGATCGTTCGCGAACTCGAACCGATCGCACCGGTCGAGCTGCATCGAGCGACGACGATCCTCTCGAAGCAGACGGGTCGTCTCCTGGCCGACCACGGCTCACTCGACGAGATCCACGCGCTGATGACCGTCAACGATCGCATCGCGACGGCCGACGGTCGCACCGTGGAGCAGTTCTGCGGCGCGATCTGGCCGACGGTTCGCTCGCTTGCCGCCGAACGTTGTGTGTCGGCCATCGACGGCGCCAACTCGTTCGGTGAGACGGCGGTGCTGCACCTCGCCGCGACGCGTGCGGTGCAGCCGCGCTGCGTGTGGTGGGGTACCGACGGATGGGCGAAACGTGTCGACGAGTGGTCGGCGAGCACCCGCGCCGGACGTCGCCTGGTGTCGATGCTCAAGACGGCGCCTGAGCACGTCGACGACGACGTGCTCAGCGACGTCATCGACGCTCAGGCAAACCCCTTCTGAATCCGGTTCGTCGCATTGACCAGGTACGCGCCGGCGAGCGCGACGACGCTGCCCACGATCGCCAGCACCTCGACGTTCTCCCCTCGCAACACGACGCCGAGCGCAATCGAGACGCCGGGGATGAGATAGGTCGTCGACGAGGCCCGGGTGCTGCCGAACCGACCGGCATTCGACGCCATCAGCACGAACGCGAGGCCGGTGCCGAACGCGCCGAGGACGGCCACCGCGGCGGCGCTCCCCCATTCGAACGACGAGTCGGCAATCGTGGCGATACCGAACGGGGCGGTCAGGACGAAGGCAACCGCCAAGGCGCGCCCGATGACGGGGAGCGAGCCGACCTGTCGTTGAACCACGCCCGCGACGTTGAGCGCGATGCCGTAGCACGTGAGCGCCGCCAGGATCATCAGGACGCCTGCCGCACTCGAGGATCCTTCCGACCATGACGGAACGGCGATCATCACCACGCCGACCAGACCGATCGCGAGACCGACGAGTTGGCGACCGGGCGGCACGGCTCGCGCGATCAACGCCGCGACGAACGCCGTGAAGATCGGGTTGGCGCCGTTGAGCATGCCCGTCACGCTCGACGACACGCGTTCCTCGGCAAGCGGAAACAGCGACAGTGGGATCGCCATCCACACGACGCCGAGTGCGAGCACTCGCGGTCGAGCGGTACGCGGGAGCGGCTGCCGGGTCGTCGGCATCGCGGCGATCACGCTCAGGCCGAAGCCGATTCGGAGCCAGGTGACCAGGTACGGCGAGAACGCGTCGAGGCCGACCGCGATCAGGTAGAAGCTCGATCCCCAGATCAGCCCGGGGAGAGCGAGCGCCACCCAATCCTGGGCGTGCAGGTGTCGATGCTCCGGGGCGACTGCCGGTCGCGGCGACAGGGGCTGCGTGGGCGACGACATTGCGACCGCACGCTACGGCCACATCTCCGCCGCTCACGAGTGGGAATCGGACGTCGCATTCGGCGCTGCGTCGGCGGGGCGAACCGTCGGCCATGATGGCGGACATGACCGATGCAGCCGACTTCGGGTTCCGCACACGTGCGATCCATGCGGGCGGGCGACCCGATCCGGTCACCGGCGCCCGGGCCGTGCCGATCTACCAGACGTCGTCGTACGTGTTCGGCGACACCGACGAGGCGGCCAACCTGTTCGCGCTCCAGACATACGGGCACATCTACAGCCGGATCTCGAATCCGACGGTTGCGTCGTTCGAGGAGCGGATCGCATCGCTCGAGGGTGGGCTCGGAGCGATCGGCACGTCGAGCGGTCAATCGGCGGAGTTCCTCACCCTGGCTGCACTGGCCGGCCACGGCGACCACATCATCGCCAGCGCGCAACTGTACGGCGGGACCCGCACACTGATGGAGGTCACGCTCGCCCGCTTCGGCCTCGAGACGACGTTCCTGGCCTCGCCGGAGCCCGACGACGTCGGTGCGGCGATCCGGCCCGAGACCAAGGCGGTCTACGTCGAGGTCATCGCGAATCCGTCGGGGATGATCCCCGACCTCGCCGCGCTCGCCGACGTCGCTTGCGCCCACGGCCTGCCGCTCGTCGTCGACTCGACGATGGCGACGCCGTACCTGTGCCGGCCGATCGAGCACGGCGCCGACATCGTGCTCCACTCCGTCACCAAGTTCGTCGGCGGTCATGGCACCTCGCTCGGCGGGGCGATCATCGAGTCGGGACGGTTCGACTGGGCGAACGGCCGCTTCCCGCTGATGACCGAGCCGATGCCGGCCTACGGCGGACTGACGTGGTGGGACAACTTCGGCGAGTACGGGTTCTTGACGCGGGTGCGGAGCGAGCAGCTCCGCGACGTCGGAGCGACGATGACCCCGTTCAACGCGTTCTTGTTCCTGATGGGTCTCGAGACGCTCGCACTCCGGATGCGTCAGCACGTCGAGAACGCCCACACCGTCGCCCGATTCCTCGCCGACCATGCGCTCGTCGACTGGGTCGCGTACAGCGGGCTGCCCGACTCGCCGTGGTACGAGCGAGCTCAGCGGTACCTGCCCGAGGGCCCGGGCGCGGTGTTCGCGTTCGGTGTCAAGGGCGGCCGCGAGGCGGGGGCACGCTTCATCGAGGGGGTCCGGATGGCCTCGCACCTCGCCAACATCGGCGACGCCCGCACGCTGGTCATCCACCCGGCGTCGACGACGCATCAGCAGCTGTCCGACGACGCGCTCGTCGCGGCCGGCATCGGGCCCGACCTCGTTCGTATCTCGGTCGGGATCGAAGATGCCGACGACATCTGCGCCGACCTCGATCAGGCGCTCCGAGCGAGCCAGATCGGACGCGCCTGATGACGATCATCGACCGGGCGGCGCAACGCCTCGATCTGATGCGGCGCACACGATCCGTGGCGATCGTCGGCATGTCGGCCAACCCTGCCCGCGCCAGCCACTTCGTCGCGACGTATCTGGCCGGCAAGGCCGACTGGACCGTGTATTACGTCAACCCCCGCGAGTACGAGATCCTCGGCCAGCCGGTGTACCCATCGCTCGCCGACCTGCCGGAACCACCCGACCTGGTCGATGTGTTCCGCCGCATCGACGACCTGCCGGCGGTGGCGGAGGAGGCGGTGGCGGCCGGTGCCGGCTCGGTCTGGTTCCAGCTCGGCCTGGTGCACCACGATGCCGCCGCGATCGCCGATGCGGCGGGACTCGACGTCGTGCAGGACCGCTGCCTGAAGATCGAGCACGCCCGCTTCGCCGGAGGGTTGCACACGGCGGGCTTCGTCACCGGCGTCATCGACAGCCGCCGCGGTCGTCTGATCTGACGAGCGCTCGCCGCCGCCCGCCGCGCCGCGCACCGGAGTCCGCACATGACCGCGCTCGCTGGCACTGGTGTGCGACGGCACCGTAAAGGTCAAGCGCTACGTCGACGACCGTTATCCGGATACCTCCCCGGTTCCGTACGGCGAAGCCGGCAAGTTCCGCGCCGACTGTGACGACGGCACCAAGGTGATGGGTGACCTCGTCGGCGGGTTCGGGTTCCTGGCGGGCGTTCCTGGTTTCATCGTGAGCATGGACGGCACGGCTCGGTGAGCCCGCGCTACACGCTTCGCCCGCCGGCGGCCTCGCCTCCACGAGGTCGCCGGCAGCCATCGGCTGCGCTCAGTGATCGCCGGGGGCCATGTAGAACCAGATCGGCTGCTTGACGCCGGCATCGCGCATCGCCACGCGGGCGCCGAGCAGCACCTTGCCGGCCTCGGTGTGATCGAGGAACCAGCGGGTGCCGGCCCAGGCGTCCGGCACGTGATCGGACAGCCCGAGGGCGGCGGTCTCGTAGTAGCCGCGGACGTCCTGGCAGACGCGCGCCGGAATGCCGGGGATGCCGGCCTCCTTCCAGGGCGTGCCCTCCTGCACCCGGATGAGCGCCTCGATCGCGTCGGTGACGTGGTCGGCATCGACCACTCGGCCGGCGCCCATGCGGTTGCCGAACCGCTCGATGGCGCGGTCGTATGCGGCACGCAGACCGCGCGCCTCGTCGATCGCCGGATGGAGGTCGGGGTCGTGGCGGGGCGGCAGCGGGCACGACTCGACGCCGGTGCCGTCGTCGGTGATCGACTCGGGGAACTCCGCGAACACGGGCCCGTCGGACTCGAGCAGCGCGAACGCAGCGGCGATGACCCGATGCTGGAACTCGGCGTCACCCGGTTTGCCGAGCGGGCGCCCGAGCGGGAAGTCGCACCACAAACCGCGCGGCGGCGCCGTGTTGGCGATCTGCTTGCGCATCGAGCCGAGCGCCACGGTGGCGATCCCCTCGGCCTCGAAGACGTGAGCGAGCGTACTCACGGTACGCGTGCAGAGCGGTCAAACCGGAGTGAGCAGCACGACGTCGACGCCTTGCTCCCTCAGCCAGCGACCACCGGCGGGCCCGGTGTCCATCCGGATCGTGCTGAGGTCGAACTGGTTGCCGGCGTAGGCCATGTGCACGTCGGAGACCCGCCCGATCACACCTTGCGCAGCGAGCTCGTCGAGCCGGTCGAGCGGGAAGACCGTGTTCATGTCGTACCCGAACCCGATCGCGTCGAAGTTCGGGCTCCAGTGACCGGTGACGTAGTCGCGGCGGCTGCCGTCGAGCACGCGGTAGCCCGTGTCGACCGGCGCGAAGTCGTCCTGATCGGGATGGTGGAGCGACGCCGTCGTCACGAGCGCCACCGTCGCCTGTGCCAGCGGTGGCGGCGTCGCGAACGCCGTCGTCTCGAACACCGGCGTCTCGATGTCGTCGGTCAGCGCCTTCATGTCACGGTCTGCCACGATTCCTCCTCGCAGCAGCAACGTAGTGGCGCTCCCGTTGGCGACCGGCACCGGAGCGTCTGTCATGCTCGCGAGGTGGCCCGCCACCGGCATCGCAACTACGAAGTACTCGATTCGTTCGAGCGGTTCTCGCAGGTCGACGACGTGTTCTCGCGTTCTCGTTGGGACCCCGGGGTGCGATCCGACGCAACCGACCGCTTCTACTCGACCTACCGGCGGCCGCTGACCGAATGGCGCGCCGCCCCGGGCTTCACCCAGCACGACTACGCGCTTCGCAACGCGTCGTGGCACGTCACCGACGTCTTCGCCGAGATGTACGAGGCGGGCGACCGGCGCGACGGGTTTCTCGACCCACTCTCGATGCTGCGCGGCGGCGCGAGCGAGCGGATCGAGTTCGAGACCCCCGAGGCCGCCAGCGCCGACGTGAAGCACGTCGCCAAGGTCGTCGGCGCCGATCTGGTCGGCATCGCTCCGTTCGACTCGCGTTGGGTGTACACCGAACGGTTCTCGGTGCAGACGGGTGGGCCCAAGCCGAACGATCTCCCCGAAGGCCTGACGAGCGTGATCGTGATCGGCCAGTCGATGGATCACGACCTCACCCGCACCGCACCGTCGGCGCTGGCCGGTACCGCGACCGGGCTCGGCTACTCGCTCGACTCGGTGGTGCTGCTGACGATCGCGCAGTACCTCCGCAACCTCGGGTACGAGGCGGTGCCCTCGATGAACGACACCGCACTGGCGATCCCGTACGCGCTCGAGGCAGGGCTCGGTGAGTACGGCCGCCACGGCCTGCTGATCACACCGGAGTTCGGGCCGCGACTGCGGCTCGGCAAGATCTTCACCGACCTGCCGCTCGCCCGCGACCACCCGACGTCGTTCGGTGTCGAGCGATTCTGCGAAGGCTGCCGGCGCTGCACCGTCGCGTGTCCGGCGAAGGCGATCCCCGCCGGGCAGCCGTCGAACGAGCGGTACAACCGGTCGAACCTCATCGGTGTGCGGAAGTGGTCGGTCGACGGCGAGAAGTGCTTCGGCTACTGGTCGAAGGTCAACACCGACTGCTCGGTGTGCATCCGGGTCTGCCCGTACAACCGCGACTACTCGAAACCGGCC
>JAHEKY010000037.1 GCA_024644465.1 Ilumatobacteraceae bacterium
GCTCGAACTGGCGCTGCCGGCCGGTGACGATCTTGTGGACGTACGCCTGGTGGCCGGTGTCCCACAGGATCGCGTCGAGTGGCGAGTTGAACACGCGATGGAGCGCGAGTGTGAGCTCGACCGCACCGAGGTTCGAGCCGAGGTGACCGCCGGTCTCCGACACGGCGGCGACGACGAAGTCGCGGATCTCGCCGGCCAGGTCGTCGAGCTCGGTGTACGACAGATCGCGCAGGTCAGCGGGCGTTCTGACGCGTTCGAGATGCATACCGCCTCAACGCTATCCCGGCAGCGTGTCCAGATGATCGTCGGGGCCCCTCCCGGGTGGCTGCACCGCGACGCGGAGGCGACCCCTACAGTGCGGCGATGGACGTACCAGCAGCCTCACTATTCGACCTGACCGGCCGCGTCGCCCTCGTCACCGGTGGCAACAGCGGGATCGGGCTCGGGATGGCGGAGGGGCTGGCGGCGCACGGCGCCGATGTCGCGATCTGGGGCACGAACCCGGACAAGAACGAGCGGGCGATCGAGCAGCTCGGGAAGTACGACGTCGAGTTGCTGTCGATCGTGTGCGACGTCAGCGACGAGCACGCGGTCGTCGACGCGATGGCCGAGACCGTGGAAGAACTCGGCCGGATCGATTCGGTGTTCGTCAACGCCGGCGTCGGCGGCGCGGCCCGCAGCTTTCTCGAGATGACGAGCGAGGAGTGGCGCCGCGTGATGGCGGTCAACCTGGACGGTGCGTTCTACACCGCGCGGGAGGCGGCCAAGCACATGGTTGCCCGCCACGAGGACGGTGACCCGTCGGGCGGCTCGATCGTGTTCACGTCCTCGGGCTCCGCCGAGTTCGGGTCCGCTGCGGGCCAGCACTACGGGGCGACCAAGGCCGGCGTCAACTCGATGATGCGTGGCATCGCCGTGGCCCATGCCCGCCACGGCATCCGCTGCAACTCGATCCTGCCCGGCTGGATCGAGAGCGACATGACCGCCGGCGCGTTCGAATGGGACACGTTCGTGAAGAAGGTGATGCCGCGCATCCCCAGCAGGCGCTGGGGCACCAGGGAGGACTTCGCCGGGATCGCCGTGTATCTCGCGAGTTCCGCGAGCACGTATCACACCGGCGACATCATCCGCATCGACGGCGGCTTCCACTCGTTCTGAGCCGCGTGGTCGTTGCGGGTCAGCGGTCGTTGCGGGTCAGCGGTCGTCTCGGGTCAGCGGCGCCCGTCAGTGTCGATAGACGCTGACGTGTTCGTCGCTGGCGTCGTCGAAGGGCGTGGCGGCCATGTCGGCCCACCGATTCTCCAGTTCGAAGCCGGCGGCGGCCGCCATCGCGTCGAGCTGGGCCGGCGTCGACCAGCGGACACGCCACGGCCGCAGCCGTACGCCGCCCTGCTCGCTGAGGTCGATGAACTGCCCGCTCGCCTCCTGGCTGGCCACGTCGTTGTGGGCGACCGACAGCACGACCCGGTCGACGGTCATCGTCCGCACCTCCACGGTCGGCCGGGCCGCCCACTCGCCGGTCGTGGCCGGCACGAAGGCCTCGACGACCAGGCATCCGCCGGGCCGCAGGCACGAGGCGACCGCTGCGAAACAGGCTGCCTGAGTGGCGGCGTCCGGCAGGTTGAACAGCGTGTTGTACGCGACGAGGGCGGCGTCGAACGGCCCCGCCGGTATGTCGGCGACCATGTCGCCGCAGATCGCGTCGACCAGGCCGTTGCGGTCGCGCTCGCGCAGCCGGTCGAGCATCGCGGCGCTGGCGTCGATGCCGGTGACCGCGAGGCCCGCCGCGGCCATCGGGACGGCGAGTCGGCCGGTTCCGACGCCGAGTTCGATCACGCGTCCGCCGTCGCCGGCGAGGTCGACGAGCCGCTCGACCGTGGCGTCGACGTCGGTCACGTCGGCGTACCAGTCGTCGTAGACATCGGCGAACCCGTCGCCGTAGGAGGTGTTGTCGTAGCCGCGCATCGTGCGCAGTGTCGCGCACCCGGGATCGATCTGGCCCACAATGTTGCGACGCCATCATGACCCCCAGCCCGATGCCCCGACTCGCCCCCGGTGGCGCGTCCCCGACGAGACCGACCGCCGCAGACGCGGTCCGAGTTCTCCTGCCCCGATGAGCCAGGATGCAGTGCCCCGCTGGGAGCCCCTCGACGCTCCGGCTGCGACGCCTCGGCCGGCCGCGACCGTCGTGTCGGGGGCCGCACTTCCATTGCGGCTGCGACGCAGCAGAGGACAGGTGCTCCCGGCACTCGACGGCGGGGGTGCGATGTTGCAACGGCGCGGGCGCGACATGCTCGTCGGCTCCTCGTTGCTGCTGCTCCCGATCGTCGCGCTGAATCTGTGGACGACGACGCTCGCATTCGAACGTGATGGTTCGACGACACTGCGGGCGTTCGGTGGCGACGACGTCGGAACCGGCATCGAGGACGTCGCGGCCGTGCTCGTCGTGCTGTTCGCCAGCCTCGCGGCGGCCGTCGTGGGATTCCTGGTCGCGACGATGTCGATCGCCGATCGGTTCGGCGGTCGCGTCACCCTGCAGCGGGCGCTTCGTTCGACACTGCGCCGCCTCCCCGCCGTGCTGACGGCGTGGGCGGTCGGCCACCTGTGGCTGCCGTTCTTCGCCACGTGGTCGCTCAGCGGCGGCTCCGATGACCTGGTGGCCCGACTCGTGCTCGTGGTGCCGCTCGCAACCTGCCTCGCGACGGTGACGCTGCTCGTCGTGCCCGTGATGGTCGCCGAGCACGCAGGCGTCTGGCGCGCGCTGAAACGGGCGTGGCGGCTGACGCGCCTGCGTTTCGGCGCCGCGTTCGGCTTCGTCGTCTCGTCCTCCCTGATCGCCGCGGCGCTGCTCGCCGGCATCACGTACCTTCCCGCGCTGCTCGAGGTCGGCGGGTTCCTCACGTTCGGCGGCTACACCTGGCTCGCGCAGGGCATGGCCGCGCAGCTCGCGATGATCGTCGTCGTGCCGCTGATCGCGCTCGCCACCGCCGAGCTGTACATCGAGATCCGGCTCGACGCCGAGGGCATGGACATCGCGCTCGACGCCGACCTTGCGTTCGGACGGCCGGAGGAACAGACGTGACGGCAGGCGACGTCGTGAGGATCGGCCGGCGAGCCCCCGACGACCCCCTCGGGCCGATCGCACAGGACCCGGACGGCCCGCGTGATCTCGCCTGTGATCTCACCGCGGCCGACTCGGTCTGCACGCCGACGACCGTCGAGTTGCGCGACCCGCCGAACTTCAGCGGCGGATCCGGCGCGGCGTCGGGCCTCGGCAACCTGCTCGTCGTGCTGCTCGTGCTGGCGCTCGTCGCGGCGATCGTCTGGATCATCGTGACACTGATCCGGCGGCGCGGCGAGATCGCCGACGACGAGCCGGACGACCTCGACGAGGAACTCGACGGCGAGCTCGGCGAGCGGATCATCGACGAGACCCGTCCGCCCGACCGCTGGCGCGACGCCGCCGCGTCGCATCGGGCCGCGGGCCGCCACCGGGACGCGATCCGGTGTCAGTACCGCGCGCTCGTCGGCGACCTCGCGCGTGCCGGCGTCGTCGACGAGATCCCCGGGCGCACGTCGGGCGAGGAGCGACTCCAGCTCGCGGAGTTGGCGCCGGACGTCTCGCCCGCGTTCGACGAGGCGGCGGAGCTCTTCGACGAGGCGTGGTTCGACGACGGGGAGGTCACCGCCGCGCAGGACGACCGCTTCAGAGCGGCGGAAGCGTTCGTGCTCGGCCATGTGCTCGGCAGTGGTGGCAACGGGCGCCGCCGATCGCGTGCGGTGGTGGGACGATGAGCCGCGTCGCTGCCCGCGCCGACGAATCGACAGGGAGCGGCAAGGCGGCCGTCGCGGCGATCTTCGTGCTCGCCACGGCGCTCGCGCTGCTGATGATCGTGCGCGCCCGCCCCGGCCCGGAGCCGTTCGACCCCCGGTCGAGCGCGGGCAACGGCGCGAGCGCCCTCGTCCAGCTGCTCGAACGGAGCGGAGCGACCGTCGACATCGCTCGCAACGTGCCTGTCCCGGGTCCCGATGTGCGCCTGCTCGTGCTCGCCGACCGGCTCGACGACGCGCAGCGCACGGCGACGCTCGACTACGTACGCGGCGGCGGTGTCGCCATCGTCGCGGACCCGGCGAGCGACCTGCACGCCGGCCCGGATGTCGACGGGGGTAGTACGGCCGTCTTCGCCGGCGCGCTCCCCGCCGAACGGGCACCGGTCGCGTTCGAGTCGAACGTCCCGGTCGGCACGTGCACGATCGCCGCGCTCGCCGACCTGCGGGGGCTCCACGTCCCCGACGGCGTGCTGTTCCCCGTCGGCCCGGGCGAGCCCCGGTGTTTCGGCGTCGACGGCCGTTCGTTCGTGATCGTCCGGCCGCTCGGTGCGGGCCTGGTCGTCGGCCTCGGCGACAACGAGCCCCTGGTCAACCGCTACCTGCGGCGCGCCGACAACGCGGGCCTCGCCGCGGCACTGCTGGCACCCGCACCCGGCACCACGGTGACCGTGCTACTCGGTACGGGCTCCGCCGCCTCGGTCGCCGATGTCGGGGAGGGCGACGACACGCTCGTCGACCTCGTGCCCGCGTGGGTGTGGATGGGCCTCGTCCTCGGCGCGTTGGCGTTCATGGCGTTCGCCGTGTCCAGGAGCGTGCGCGTCGGCAAAGTGCTCGACGAACCGCTGGCGACACCGATCGCCGGCAGCGAACTGGTCGCGGCGACCGGCAACCTGATGCAGCGCGCCGGCCACGCCGGCAGAGCGGGTGCGCTGCTGCAGGCGCAGCTCCACCGCGACCTGTGCGCCGAGTATCACGTCGACCTCGCCGCGCCGCTGCCGGAACTCGACGCGGCGATCGCAACCCGCACGAGCATCGCCCCCGGCGTCGTCGCGTCCGTGCTCGCCGCGCCCGTCATCGGCGACGCCCAACTGCTCGCCCTGTCCGCACGACTCGATCACCTCCGAAAGGACGTCCTGACATGACGCAC
Source organism: Ilumatobacteraceae bacterium (assembly GCA_024644465.1). Classification (GTDB taxonomy): domain Bacteria; phylum Actinomycetota; class Acidimicrobiia; order Acidimicrobiales; family Ilumatobacteraceae; genus Ilumatobacter_A. The sequence goes on from JAHEKY010000037.1 coordinate 4,979, forward strand.
GACCCCGCCGTACCCGGCCCGCCGCCTCCCGCCCCGCCGCCGGCCGGCGCCCCGGGCGGTGCACCCTCGGTGCCGCTGCCGCCGACGACGCAACCGGCCGCGGCGCCGGTTCAGCCCGTTCCTGCCGCCACGCCGGTCACGTCGCCCGCTCGCGAGGCGGTACTCGCAGTGCGGTCGGAGGTCGGCAAGGTGATCGTCGGCCAGCAGGGCGTGCTGAGCGGGGTCATCTCGGCGCTGCTCGTCAACGGGCACGTGCTACTGGAGGGCGTGCCCGGCGTCGCCAAGACGCTGCTCGCCAAGACCCTCGCCGCGGCGTTCGACATGCAGTTCGCCCGCGTCCAGTTCACCCCCGATCTGATGCCGTCGGACGTCGTCGGGATGACCGTGCTCGACCAGGCACCGGGGCAGGCACCCACGTTCCGCTTTCGAGAAGGACCGGTGTTCACGAACTTGCTGCTCGCCGACGAGATCAACCGCACGCCGCCGAAGACGCAGGCGGCACTGCTCGAGGCGATGGAGGAGCGTCAGGTCTCGATCGACGGGCAGCGTCGGCGGTTGCCCGACCCGTTCCTCGTGATCGCGACGCAGAACCCGATCGAGTACGAAGGGACGTTTCCGCTGCCGGAGGCCCAGCTCGACCGGTTCCTGTTCAAGCTCGTCGTCGGGTATCCGACCGAGGAACAGGAGGGCGAGATGCTCGCCCGGCACCACGCCGGCATGGATCCGCACGCCACCGAGTCGCTGATCCGGCCAGTGGCCTCTGCGGAACATCTGCACGCCGCACGCGCCGAGATCGATGCGATCACGGTCGAGCCGGCTGTGCTGCGCTACATCGTCGCGCTGTCCCGGGCGACGCGCGAGTCACCGTCGCTGCAGCTGGGTGTCTCCCCGCGGGGCGCGACGTGGCTGCTCCACGCGTCGAAGGCGTGGGCGTGGCTGTCGGGCCGGGGCTTCGTGACCCCGGACGAGGTGAAGTCGGTCGCGAAGCCGTGCCTCCGGCACCGGATCATGGTCCGACCGGAACTGGAGCTCGAAGGCACCACCGCGGACGCGGTGCTGGACGGCCTGCTCGCCGCGGTCCCGACACCCCGCTGAATCACCCGACCGATGTCCGCCACCTCGCGCCGCAGCGTTCCGGTCCCGACGGGCTGGTTCGCGCTGCTGCTCGTGCTGGCGGCGGTGCCGATCGCGCTGCTGCGCGGCGAGACGTGGCTGCTCGTCCTCGTCGTGGTCGTCGTGCTGCTGCTGGTCGGCGCGGCCGACGCGCTGGCCGCCGTTGCACCGCACGCGATCGATGTCATGCGGGAGTTCCCGGCGAGCGTGACGGTCGGCGAGTCGGCCGAGATCACGTGGCGCGTCGCCAACCGTTCCGATCGGACGGCCGCGGTCACGGTTGCGGACTCGCTGTGGCCGAGCTTCGCGGCGACGCGCCGCCGGGCATCGTTCACCCTGCGGCCCGGCACGCAGCACCGCTTCGGGGCGCACATCACGCCGCAGCGCCGGGGCCGCTTCCCGTTCGGTGCAGTGACGGTGCGCACGGTCGGCCCGCTCCGGCTCGTCGCGCGCCAGGCGACGCGTGACGTGCCGGGCACGATGGCGGTGATGCCGGCGTATCCGTCGCGGGACCTGCTGCGCTCCCGGTTGCGGATCCCGCTCGAATCCGGCGTCCGCAGTGTGCGGACGCGCGGGACGGGCACCGAGTTCGACCAACTCCGGGAGTACCGCCCGGGCGACGACTTCCGCAAGGTCGACTGGGCGGCGACGGCGCGCCAGCCGCACGCGGTCGTCCGCGACTACCGGGCCGAACGCAACCAGCACGTCGTCGCACTCCTCGACAACGGTCGGATCATGGCCGGCACGGTCGGCGCGACGCCGCGCGTCGAACACGCGATGGACGCAGTCCTCGGGCTGACCCAGGTCGCGACGAAGATCGGCGACAACGTCGGTCTGCTGACGTTCGACAGCCAGGTCCGTGGCATCGTCCCCGCCCGCAACTCGAAGGCGCAGTTCGCCCGCGTCGCCGAAGCGATGTACCTGCTCGACCCCGCACTGGACGAGAGCGCGTACAAGACGGCGTTCAACAGTGCAGCGGCTCGATTCCGCCGGCGTTCGCTGTTCGTCGTGTTCACCGACCTCGTCGAGACCGTCGTCGACGACTCGCTGCTCCCGGCGCTGGCCGCGCTGACGCGGACGCACCTCGTGATGGTCGCGGCGGTGCGCGACCCGGACGTGACCGACTGGGCGTCGCAGGTCGACCACGCTGCGGCATCTGACGTGTTCCGGTCGGCGGCCGCCGTCGCCGCGATCGGCGCCCGCGAACGCACGATGGCCCGGCTCCGCGAAGCCGGCGCGGTCGTCGTCGACGCTCGCCCCGGCGACCTCGCCGTGGACGTCGTCGACCAGTACCTCGAACTGAAGACGAAGGGCCGGCTCTGACGCAGATGCGCCGAACGACAGCCACGGACAAGGTTGTGTCAGACACAACTTTGTCGTGTCGTCGGGATCAGCGGCGCTCGTGGATGCGGGCCTCGGCGTCGATCGCCGCGGCCCGGCGGCCGTACAGCACGGGCCAACCCCAGAACGCGGCGAACGCGACGATGCCGATGCCGACGCGCAGCGATGTCGGCCACGGCTGGCCGGTGACGAACCCCTCGATCAGCCCGGCGATCGCGAACGCGAGCACGAGGCCGATCAGCACGTTGCCGATGTAGCGCCCGTCGTCGGTCAGCGCCCGCCAGCGCGTGCGGTCGCCCGGCGAGATCACGGTCCAGCCCAACCGCAGGCCGGCACCCCCTGCGACGATCACCGCCGAGATCTCGAGCAGGCCGTGCGGCAGGATCAGCCCCCAGAACCGCTCCCATTCACCGACGTGGGTGAACAGCCCGCCCGCCATCCCGCCGTTGGCGCCGTTGTAGACGAGGATCGCCGCGGTGAAGACGCACAGCAGGATCCCTGCGGCGAACGCGAGGATGCCGACGCGCACGTTGTTCAGGAACACCTGGCTGGCGAAGTTCTGCGCGGGCTGGCTCGAGTAGTACGCCTCGAAGTCCTGCTCGATGTAGGCGGTGCGGACCGCCTCGTCAGCGGTCAGGTCGAACGCGTCGGGCGACACGCCGATCCAGGTCTGCAGCACGGCCCATGGCACGATCGTCAGCGCGGCCGACCACGCGACGAACCAGCGGATCGACCACACCGCCGCCGGGAAGGACACGGTGAAGAAGTGCACGATCGAGCGGCCGGGGTCGGTCGCACGCGTGCTGTAGAGCACGCCGTGGGCCTCGGCGACGAGGAACGTCAGCCGCCCGATCAGCGCATCGTCGGCCCGGAAGTTCAGCCGCGCGTGGGCGAGATGGCCGCCGGTGCGCTGGTACAGGCCGACGAGCTCGTCGAGTTCGGCAGGGCCGACGCTGCTCAACTTGCGGGCCTGGCGTGTCAGTTGTTCCAGCCGGTGCCACGAATACTGGTGAGTCGCAACGAACGCGTCGATGTCCATTTGCGATCTACGGTAGTGCCGTGACCCAGCCGGTGGCCGCCCATCCGACCGCTCAGCGGGCGCATCGTCCGGTGTCGACGAACTCGACGAACGGCGGGTCCTCGCGCGGCATCGTCACGCCGGAAGCAGTTGTCCTCGACATCGAAACGGCCGGGTTCGCTTCCCGGCTGATGGCCGCGGTGCTCGACGTGCTGATCATCGTTGCCGGGCTGTTCGTCGTCTCGGTGATCGTCGCGCTCGGGCTGCGCAACTCGACGCAGTCGACGCTGACGACCGTGATGGCGGTTCTCGCGTTCGGCGCGCTGTTCGGCTACCCGATCGCGTTCGAGACGCTGATGCGCGGGCGGACCCCCGGCAAGGCTGCGCTGCGGCTGCGAGTCGTCGGCGTCGACGGGGCGCCGGTCACACTGCGCGAGACGACGCTGCGGGCGATGGGCGGCATCGTCGACAAGTTGCTGCCCCCAGGGGGGATCACCGGCGTCCTGTTCGTGCTCGGCACGAGCCGTCATCAGCGCGTCGGCGACCTGATCGCGGGCACGATCGTCATCCGCGATCCGCAGCAGTACCGCCCGGCCCCTGCCCTGTGGTTCTCGGCACCGTTGGGGCTGGAGAGCTACGCCGACATGATCGATCCGTCGGCGATCACCGTCGAGCAGTACACCGTGATCCGGTCGTTCCTGACGCGCGTCGGCACGCTCGCGCCGAACGTGCGCGTCGCGCTCGCGGCCGACCTCGCCGATCGCCTCAGCCGCGCGATCCGGTTCCCGCGCCACGAGTCGGTCCCGCCGGAGGCATACCTGCTCTGCGTGATTGCGCGGTACCAGCGCAGCGTCGGCCCCGCCACCGCCCGCTGGTGAAGAGGCGCTGCCGTACCTGGCCCGGCGACGGCTCCCGCTCGCCGGCGAACGACAACGTTGTGTCTGACACAACTTTGTCGTTCGGGGGGCGGGGGTAGCGTGACGGGCGTGAATTCGCCGGCGATCACGTACCTCGACCACGCCGCGTCCACACCGATGCGGGCGGAGGCGGTCGACGCGATGATGCCGTACCTGCGCGAGCAGTATGCCAACCCGTCCGGTTCGCACCGGTTCGCCCGCCAAGCGCGCCAGGCCGTCGACGAGTCGCGCGACCGCGTCGCCGCAGTGCTCGGCTGCCACCCCAACGAGATCGTCTTCACCGGCTGCGGCACCGAGAGCGACAACATGGCGATCACCGGTGCGGTCACCCGTACCGGCGGCGTCGCGGTGTGCTCGGCGGTCGAGCACCACGCCGTGCTCGAGGTCGTCGAGCACCACGACGGGTCGGTCGTCGGCGTCGACGCGGCCGGTCGCATCGACCTCGATGAATTGGCGGCCACGCTCGACCAGGTCATCGAGGACGGGCGCCCGGTCGCGATCGTCAGCGTGATGGCGGTCAACAACGAGGTCGGCTCCGTCAACGACCTAGGGGCCGTCGCCGGTGTCGTGCGCCGGCACGCTCCGGGCACCCTCCTCCACACCGATGCGGTGCAGGCGGCGTGCTGGCTCGACCTGCGCACGGTGACGCCGCACGTCGACCTGCTCTCACTGAGCGCCCACAAGTTCGGCGGGCCGAAGGGCGTCGGTGTACTCGTCGAGCGCGGCGGCCCGCAGGTCGACCCGCTGATCATCGGCGGCGGCCAGGAGCGCGAGCGTCGCAGCGGCACCCACAACACCGCAGGCATCGTCGCGATGGCGACTGCGCTCGAGCTGACCGACGCCGAACGCGACGCCGAACAGCGGCGTCTGGGCGAGCTCCGGGATCGGCTCGTGAAGGGCGTCCAAGCCGAACTGGACGGCGTCACGGAGACCGTCCCCACCGATGACAAGGTCGCTGGTTCGGCCCACGTCTGCATCGCGGACATCGAGTCGGAGGCGCTGCTCTATCTGCTCGACGAAGCCGGCGTGTGCGCGTCGGCCGCCTCGGCGTGCGCGAGCGGCGCGATGGAGCCGTCGCACGTGCTGTCGGCAATGGGCGTTCCGCGCGAGCTGGCGATCGGCGCATTGCGAATGTCGCTCGGCCACACGACGACCGAGTCCGACGTCGACCGCGGCATCGATGTCGTCGTCAGTTCGGTCAGGACGCTGCGGAACCGGGGCCGGCGATGAAGGTGATGTGCGCGATGAGCGGGGGCGTCGACTCGTCGGTCGCCGCGCTGCTGTTGCGCGACGCCGGCCACGATGTCGTCGGCGTCACGATGAAGCTGTGGGGCGGCGACAGCGACACCGGCTGCTGCTCGGTGTCCGACGTCGACGACGCTCGCCGGGTCGCCCAGCAACTCGGCCTCGACCACCTCGTCTTCAACTTCGGCGACGACTTCGACGAGCACGTCGTCGAGCCGTACGTCGACGCCCACGCCCGCGGGGTCACGCCGAACCCGTGCATCGAATGCAACCGCTCGGTCAAGTTCGCCCGGCTCGCCGAGCGGGCCGAGCTGCTCGGGTTCGATGCGGTCGCCACCGGCCACCACGCCGTCGTCGCCGGCGCGGGCGACGATCGTTGGGAACTGCGGCGTGGCACCGACCCGGCGAAAGACCAGAGCTACGTCGTCCACATGCTCGGTCAGCAACAGCTCGCCAAGACGATCTTCCCCGTCGGTGGGATGCACAAGTCGCACGTCCGCGAGCTCGCGGCCTCGATCGACCTGCGCACCGCCGACAAGCCGGACAGCCAGGACGTGTGCTTCATCACGTCGACCGGCGGCCGCGTCGCGTTCCTCGGTGAGCGCATCCCGTTCCACCGCGGCACGGTCGTCGACACGGCCGGCACGACGCTGGGCGAGGTCGAGTCGGTCGAGCTCGTGACCGTCGGCCAGCGCAAGGGCATCGGGTTGCCAGGGGGAGGGCCGAAGCGCTACGTCCTCGACGTCGACACCGCGGGCCGCACGGTCACCGTCGGCGGCGATGCCGAGCTGCTGCGCGGCGGGCTGCTCGTCCGGGGCGTCAGCTGGGTGGACCATCCTGTCGCCGGGTCGGTCCGCGCGCAGACGAGCGCCCACGGTGTCGCCCACACCGCGACGATCGAACACGACGCCCACGGCAGGGTCGACGTCGTCTGGGACGAACCCCAGCGGCGGATCGCCCCGGGCCAGAGCGTCGTGTTCTACGACGTCACCGACACGCGGGTGCTCGGGGGCGGGATCGCGGTCTGAGTCAGAACACGCGTAGCCCGCGGGCGGCTGCGGTGCGCAGTGCCTCGCCGGGCCGCGTCGGGCTCACGAGGAACGCGGTCATGTGGATCGCTCTCCCGTCCGGTTGGCTCGGCGTGAACGCGAAGACGGTGGTCACCGCTTCTGTCGCCTGGACCTCGACGGCATAGCCGCTCGCCGGCCCGGTCAGGTCGGCGGCGGTCGTGTCCGCCGGCGCGAGGCGCAGCCCTGCGATCTGGTCGGTGCGGATCATCAACGTGTCGGCGAGCACGACCGGGTCGTGGACGACGAGCCCGGCGGGGACGAGAACCAGCCAGCGGCGCGACAGTCGGTGCCAGCGCGGCACGAGGAGCACCCCGCCCACGAGTGCCAGCAGCGACAGCACGACACCGGCGATCGACGACCCGGCTGCGAACGACAGCGGGCCGATCGCCAGCGCCGGCGCCCACAGCAGCCAACTCGCCACCGCTGCGGCGCCGGCGGCGACCGGGAGCCGCAACGGGAGGCGTTGTTCGTCTCCGTACGACGAGGCCTGCACGAATGCCCTGCCGACGCCCGCCGAGAAGATCGCGCCGCACGCGACGACGCTCGGCACCGCGAGTGCGGCGACGTCGACCGCAGGAGCGCCGAACAGCGCCGCAGCGCCTGCGGCGCCAGGCGCGAACGGTGACAGTACGCGGGCGATCGTCAGCGACCACACGGACGGGATGGCGAGCGCGAGCATCACGGCGCCCCACAGCGTCCACGACCCGATCGCAGCCGTGGTCCCGACGGCATCGGAGCGGTCGCTCAACGCGGCGTCGATCGCCGTACCGCCGAGCACCGCGACGATGATCCATGCGATTCTCGCAACCCACGATGCCATTGCCCCATAGTGCCGGAAACCTGCACCGTTTCGGGTCTGGCGGGCGATGCGACCGGTGGCACACGAGCCGATTCGGCGGTGGCAGGCACGGCGTGGAACAGTGGGTCACGCCGCACGAGGGGGTGACGACATGGCTGCAGACGACGCAACGACCGGCGACGGTGGGGGACACCACGAAGGTGGTCGGCCGCCTCGCCCGAGCGCGGCGAACTCCCGCTTCTGCGACGGCGTCAGCGTCGGCACCGGCCCACTCCCGCACCGCGACCCCGTCGCGGCTGCGGCGTTCGCGATCGCCGAGTTCGACACGACCTCGGTCCCGATCCTCGACGCCGGTCGCAGCGCGGGTCTGGGCCAGGCCGCCGCCGCCATCGCGGGGGTGACCTGCCGCGACGGTCGCCTCCACGTCGATCCGACCGACGCCGAGCATCACGAAGTTCGCGTGGACGTGAGCGACGACTCGTACGCCGGGATGCACGCCCTGCTCCAGCTCGCCGGCTCGATCGGGCTCGACGGAACGCCGGTCGTCTGGCACACGGCCGGGCCGGTCACCCTCGGCGCCGCGCTGGTCGCCGCCGGTCTCGACACCGCGACCGCCTTTGCGCTCGCATCAGCAGTCGTGCGGGCCCAGCTCGTCGACGTCGCCGCCACGATCAGCGCCGTCCTGCCGGCCTCGGAGCTGCTCGCGATGCTCGAGGAACCGGTGCTCGCCGACCTGATGTCGCCGGGGTTTCCGATTGTGCCCGACGCTGCCGCCGACCTGATGTCGACGGCGATGGCCACGCTCGCCGACCAGGCGATTGTCGGGATCCACTGCGATCAGCCGTGCGATCTCGCGACGATGCTCGCGTCCGGTCCTGCCGTGATCTCCCTGCCGGTCGACGCCGGAGCGGTCGAGTGGGCCGGCTACATCGAACGCTTCCTCGACGACGGCGGTGTGCTCGCCTGGGGTGTCGTGCCCTACGACGGACCGGTGGGGTTCACCGCGGACAGGTACTGGCGGGCGCTCAGCGATCTGTGGTGCGAACTCGTCCGGCGGGGTTGCGATCCGGTGGCATTGCGGCGCCAGTGCATGGTCACCCCCGGCGCCCATCTCGATCGGCACTCGGCCTCGGTCGCCCGCCGAATCGCGCGGCTGACCGCCGACGTCGGACGCCGGGTGACCGACCAGGCGAACGCGACGCGGTTCGCCCTCGGCGCCTGACCGAGGGCCGTATCCTCGCGAGCGCATGACGTCGCCATCGCCCGCCGAACGAGCCGCCGAGCTGCGCGCGCTGATCGCCCACCACAACGAGCGTTACCACACGCTCGACGACCCCGAGATCAGCGACGCCGACTACGACGACCTGGTCCGCGAGCTACGTGCGGTCGAGGCCGAGCATCCCGATCTGATCGTGCCGGCGACGCCCTCGCAGCAGGTCGGTGGCGCGATCAGCGCGACGTTCGCACCGGTCGAGCACCGCGTCCCGATGACGAGCCTCGACAACGCGATGGACGCGGCGGAGCTGCGGGCATGGGCGGAACGCGTCGCCAAGGGGCTCGATGGTGAGCCGACGACATTCGTCTGCGAGCTGAAGTTCGACGGGCTGGCGATGAGCATCCGGTACGAGGACGGCACGTTCGTGCAAGCTGCGACGCGCGGTGACGGCACGGTCGGCGAGGACGTGACCGCCAACGTTGCGACGATCACGGACGTTCCGTCCGAGCTCGCCACGCCGTCGTCGACGGGCATCGTGCCGCCGGTCGTCGAGGTCCGCGGCGAGGTGTACATGCCGACGTCGAGCTTCGAGCGGCTCAACGAACGCGCGCTGGCGGCCGGGGACAAGCCGTTCGTGAACCCGCGCAACTCGGCCGCCGGCAGCCTGCGCCAGAAGGATCCGACCGTGACCGCCAGCCGGGAGCTGTCGTTCTGGGCGTACCAGCTCGGCGAGGTCATCGATGGGCCGGAGTTCACGAGCCACGCCAGCACGCTCGAATGGGTGGGCGAGCTGGGGTTTCCGGTCAACGAGCACGTGCAGACGTTCGCCTCGATCGAGGAGGTCGCGGCGCACTGCCTGCATTGGCAGGAGCATCGCCACGACCTCGACTACGAGATCGACGGGGTCGTCATCAAGGTCGACGACCCGGCACAACGCGACCTGCTCGGCTTCACGTCGCGGGCGCCGCGCTGGGCGATCGCGTACAAGTTCCCACCGGAGGAGCGCACGACGAAGCTGCTCGACATCCAAGTGTCGGTCGGGCGTACCGGTCGGGCGACGCCCTTCGCAGTGTTGGAGCCCGTCTTCGTCGGCGGTTCGACCGTCGGGATGGCGACGCTCCACAACGAGGAGCAGGTCGCCGTGAAGGACGTCCGGCCGGGCGACACGGTGATCGTCCGCAAGGCCGGCGACGTGATCCCCGAGGTCGTCGGGCCGGTGCTGTCGGCGCGTCCGAGCGACAGCGTGCCGTGGACGTTTCCGACGAACTGCCCGGCGTGCGGCAACCAGCTCGTCCGCCCGGAGGGCGAGGCCGACACGCGGTGCGTCGCGCCCGACTGCCCTGCGCAGCGCAACCAGAAGATCGCGTACTTCGCCTCTCGTGGTGCGATGGACATCGAGGGGCTCGGCGAACAGATGGTCGAGAAGCTGACGTCGGCCGGGCTGGTCAAGGATGCTGCGGACCTGTACTCGCTGACGGTCGAACAGCTCGTGGAGCTCGACCGGGTCGGCCAGACGAGCGCCCGGAACCTCGTCGATGCGATTCAGGGATCGTCGACCCGGCCGCTGCCGAAGTTCCTCACGGCACTCGGGATCCGTCACTTCGGGCCCGCCGCGACGACCGCGCTGGCCAACGAGTTCCACACGCTCGACGCGATCATGGAGAAGTCGACCGAAGAACTCGCGGCCGTCGACGGTGTCGGTGCGGTGATCGCGAACACGATCGCCCAGTGGTTCGAACAGGACGTCAACGTGGCGTTGATCGAGCGCTTCCGTGCGGCGGGCGTCGACTTCGGTGACCCCGAGGCGGCGCAGGCGGCCGCCGATGCCAAGGCGCGCGTCCCGCAGACGCTCGAGGGCCGGGCGGTCGTCGTGACCGGAACCGTCCCGGGCCACACCCGCGAATCAGCGGAAGCGGCGATCATCGAGCGGGGCGGCAAGAGCCCCGGAAGCGTCAGCAAGAAGACGTTCGCCCTGATCGTCGGCGACAACCCGGGCGCGAGCAAGCTGACGAAGGCCGAATCGCTGGGCGTCCCGATTCTCGACGCCGACGAGTTCGAACGGCTGCTGACGACCGGAGAGCTGCCGGCTGCGGACTGACCGACCCGGGGCCTCCGACCGACGCGACGCACCGCCGGCGCGGTCGGGGCCGACCATGCACCGGAATCGTCTCACCGCTGTTCGAAGCTCACACGACGACGAAGGACCAGCGATACGTCGAGGCGTTCTGCCGGCCCTCTTCGATGCGCCAGTAGACGACCTGGACCTCGTGGCGTCCTTGGCTGAACTCGGTGATCACGGCATCGTCGGACGGCTGGAACGAGATCACGGAGTTGCCGGGATCGAAGATCGCGGTCGGCGGCAGCGTGACGAGCTGGCCGGGTTCCGCCTCGAACTCGCCGATGTTGGTCGTCTCGGGTTCGATGCCGTCGATGACGAGCACGGCCTGGTAGCCGAATTCGAGGTCGACGGCGATCCGCTCCTGTTGGAGGACCTGCACGGCGTTCTCCACCGGCGACACCGACTCGATCTCGGCGGGCCGGTCGATGCCCTCGTCGCCTGTGATCGCCGTGAAGAAACCCCAGATGATCAGCGACATCCCGGCCGCGATCACGAAGCTGGCGATGAGCAGGCCGCGGTCCAGGCGACGCCGTGGCCGCATGGCAGGGGGTGGCTCGACGTCGATCACCACTTCATGATGCCTGGCACAACTCCGAGTCGCGCAGGCGGTAGCGTTTCGCCGTGGTGGCGCAGAACACACCAGGACCCTCTGATGGCAGCATCGGCGGACTCGAGGGTCGGGTCCTCGCCGGGCGCTATCGCGTCGTCAACGTCGTCTCGGCCGGCGCCAACACGATCATCGCCGATGCCTTCGACGTTTCCGCCGACCGGCCCGTGACGCTCAAGATCGTCCGCCCGGAGCTGTCGTCGTCCGAGGAGTTCCGCCGGGACTTCCGGCGTGCGGCGGAGGTGGCGACGGCGCTCAGCCACCCGAACATCGCCGCCGTGCTCGACTGGGGAGAGGTGGAGCTCGACGACGTTTCGACCGTCTTCTGGGTCGTCGAGTACCTCAGTGGGGGCAGCTTGCGCGACCTCTTCGACCGCGGCCGGTTGCTCGAATCGTCCCAGGCGCTCGTCGTGGGTCTCGAAGCGTGCCGCGCGCTGGATGCCGCGCACCAGCGGGGCATCGCGCACACCGAGCTGACCCCGTCGAAGCTGGTGTTCGGCTCGGACCGACGCCTCCGGATCATCGACTTCGGGATGGCCCAACTGCTCGGCCGCGAGGCGTGGGCGGAACCCGCGACCGTCGCGACACATGTCGCCCGCTACGCGGCGCCCGAACAGGCACTCGGCCTGCCGGTCACCGACAAGACCGATGTGTACGCGCTCGCGCTGTCGCTGCTCGAAGCGGTCACCGGCACGGTGCCGTTCGCCGCGGACTCGACGGTGTCGACGCTCGCCGCGAGGGTCGGCAAGCTGATGCCCGTGTCGGCCGATCTCGGATCGCTCGCTGCCGTGCTCGAACGTGCGGGCCGACCGGAGCCCGACGATCGCTCGACCGCGGCCGAGTTCGGCCGGTCGCTCGTGCAGGCAGCCGAACGCCTCCCGCGGCCCGAGCCGATTCCGATCGTCGCCGCAGGGCTGTTCGACACCGCTGATCTCCAGCGGCCGGTCGCGGCGACCGGCGACGTCGCCGAGGCCGCGGACGAGCCCGACCCGCCGGCCGCCGCGCCCGATGAGGCCGAAGCCGGAGCGGTTGCGTCCGCCGGAGCCGACACGGCGGGGACCGGCGAGCCGCACGATGCCGAGTCGGCGCAGGCAGGCCCGAGCGAGACGGAGCCGGTCGAGCCCGCGCCGGCCCCGACAGAGCCGGTCGCGACAACGGCGGAAGCAGCCCAAGGGGCCGCACCACACCCGGCGGCGCCCGTCTCTGCGCCCGACGCCCCGGCGGCCGCAGACGCCGGCGATGCGGCAGCGGGCGACACGCTGATCATCCTCGCCGACGCTGCCGAACAGGAGGCGGTCGCGACGACCGCGCTTCCGGCGACGCACACCGCGGGCCCCCAGGCAGCCGCGACCGAGCAGATGCCGGTGACCGCTCCCTTTGCTGCGCCGACCGGCGCGCCGGTCGGCCGGCGCCGCCGCGGTGAGCTGTACGACGACCAGCGCCCGCAGCGGCGGACCGCGGCGATCGTGGCGCTCAGCCTGTTCGTCCTCGCGGGGCTGGCGGCGGTCGCGTTTGCGGCGTTCTGGCTCGTCCGTACGAAGACGTACGAGGTCCCGGACCTGGTCGGCGTCGACGAGGCGGTCGCGCTCAACGAGGTGTCGGGCAACGGCTGGGAGATCATCAGGGAGACCGAACGCAGCGACGAACAACCCGTCGTCGGCGCCGTGATCCGAACCTTCCCGGCTGCCGGCGCGGTGCTCGAGGAGGGCGCCGAGTTCCGGATGTTCGTCAGCGAGGGTCCGCTGTTCCGCGTCCTGCCCGATGTCGGCGGGTTGACAGTGGCCGAAGCCCAGGAGCGCCTCGAGGCGTTGCAGCTCAGCAGCTTCGTGGACGGTGAATCCTTCGACGAGGAGGTACCCGCCGGCACGGTGATCGCGTGGGTCGTACGCGGGGATGCGAGCAAGGGCGCCGGCGACGAGGTGTTGCCTGGCACGACGATCGCGCTCACCGTCTCGAAGGGCCCGGCACCGCGAGTCGTGCCGGACGTCGTCGGCCTGACGCTCGACGAAGCGGTCGCTGCGGCCGCCGACGTCCGACTCAACGTCGTCGGCGGCGGCGAGGAGTTCAGCGACGACGTCGCCGAGGGCATCATCATCAGCCAGGAGATCGCACCCGGCGAGGAACTGGAACGGGACGGCACGTTCACCGTCGTCGTGTCGAAGGGGCGGGACCTGATCGCCCTCCCCGACCTCGAAGGACTGAACTTCACCGCCGCCCAGGCTGCGCTGACGGACGCCGGGTTCACGATCGGGAGCCTGCTCGGCACCACTGAGGGCGTGTTCCAGTCGATCAGCATCGAGACCGAGCCGGTCGACGACACCGGTTTGTACCCGCGGGGGACGCCCGTCGATCTGATCTTCCTCTGACGGTGCCGGGAATCGACACCGCTCGACTCGGGTCACTAGGTTCGACGACGTTGTCCCGCAGCTCGCGGTGACGGAAAGGACTCACGATGCCCTCCCTCGACGGACGTGTGGCGATCATCACGGGAGCCGGGCGCGGGCTCGGCCGGGAGCACGCGCTGTTCTTCGCGCGCGAGGGTGCCCGGCTCGTCGTCAACGACCGGGGCGGCGACAACGACGGAGCCGGCGTCGACGCGACACCTGCCGAGGAAGTCGCCGCGGAGGCCCGCGCGCTCGGCGCGCAGGCGATCGCGAACTCCGACGACGTCGCCGACTGGGACGGCGCCCGCCGGCTCGTCGAGGAGGCGGTCGAGGTCTACGGAGATCTCGACATCGTCGTCAACAATGCCGGCATCCTGCGCGACCGCTACATCGTCAACATGACCGAGCAGGAGTGGGACGACGTCGTGGCGGTGCACCTCAAGGGGCACTTCGCGCCGACCCGCCACGCCGCCGCGTACTGGCGTGACGAGCACAAGGCAGGCCGACAGGCACCGCGCAACCTCGTCCACACGTCGAGTACGTCGGGCCTGTTCGCGAACCCAGGGCAGGCGAACTACGGCGCGGCGAAGTCGGCGATCGCGACGATGAGTCAAATCGCCGCGAAGGAGCTGAAGCGCTACGGCGTCATCAGCAACTGCATCTCGCCCGGCGCTCGCACGCGGCTGACGCTCGCGACGCCGGGGCTCCCGGAGATCATGGCGGCACCGATGTCCGGCTTCGACGCCTGGGACCCCGCCAACGTGGCGCCGCTCGTGGCGTACCTCAGCGCGGCCGACTGCCCGTTCAGCGGGGAGATGTTCTACATCAAGGGTGGCGTGATCAAGCGGGTCCAGTCGTGGGAGATGGCGGATCGCATCGAGAAGTCGAGCACGTGGACCGTCGACGAGCTCCGTGCCTCGCTGGCGCCGTTCGCCGACCGGGCGTCGACGCACGTCGACATGGACTGACGCGCCCGATCAGGCGGTGATCTGCTTGATCTCGGCGGCGATCTTCTCGGTGAAGTCATTCGCCGGGATCGCCGTCTGCATCGCGATCATCTTCATCATGTCGCCCTGGACCTTGATCTTGCCGTTCATGAACGCCTGCATCGCAACGGCCTGATCCTGCGTGACGAAGAGCGCCTGTGCGGTCTCGTAGTCGGTCGTGATCGTGGCGTCGGCGTCGTCGAGCTCGCCGAGCTCCATCACGAGCGAGCCGGACGACGTGTCGATGTGGCAGTCGACCTGGCCGTCGCCGAACGGCACGTCGGTGATCACCTGGTTGATCCTGATGCTCGTCGGCACCTCGGGGACCTGGTCGGCGTACTTCTCGCGGATCGCCCGAGCGGCGTCCATCCACTCTTCACTCAGGAACGGGTGCGTCATCCGGACAACGCTATCGGCGCTCGTGGATGGCGGGCTCAGGGCACCGATCGCGTCCTCGTGGTGACCTCGTCGAGGAACCGCATGTCCAACTCGAAGCCGAGCCCGACGCCGGTCGGCACCGCGACGTGGCCGTCGGAGATCGTGATCGGGTCGGTCACGATGTCCTGCGCGTAGAACCGGGTCGACGCGCTGATGTCACCCGGCAGGGTGAACCCCGGCAGTGCTGCGAGTGCGGCGTTCGCCGCCCGCCCGATCCCGGTCTCGAGCATGCCGCCGCACCACACCGGGACGTCCTTCGTCACGCACAGGTCGTGGATCCGGACGGCCTCGAGGTAGCCGCCGACGCGTCCCGGCTTGATGTTCGCGATCTCGCACGCCCCCAGTTCGATCGCGTCTGCGGTTCCGGCGGCGGACACGAGTGACTCGTCGAGACAGATCGGCGTCTCGACCTCGGCGGCGAGGTGGGCATGGCCGACGATGTCGTCCTCGGGCAGCGGTTGCTCGATCAGCAGCAGGCCGAAGTCGTCGAGCCGTCGGAGGTGGGCGCCGTCGGTGCGCCGGTACGCGGTGTTCGCGTCGACCTGCAGCGGCGTGTCCGGCCCGATCAGCTCGCGGACCGCGCCGACCTGGTCGATGTCGAAACCCGGCTCGATCTTGAGCTTGATCCGCACGTAGCCGTCGTCGACGTATCCCTGCACGGCAGCGAGCAGCTCCTCGGTCGAGTCGTGGATCCCGACGGACACACCGCTCGGGATCGTCGTACGGGTCACGCCGAGCATCGTCGCGAACGACGTCGACCGGGCGCGGAGTTGGGCGTCCAGGACCGCCATCTCGAGCGCAGCCTTGGCCATGGGGTGGCCGTGCATCTTGGCGAGCAGCGGCGCCACGACAGCCGCTTCCAGCCGGTCGGCGGCGCGCAGGCGCGGCAGCAGGTGGTGGGTGATCACGTGCTCGGCCCCGTCGACGTACTCGGGGGAGTAGCTCGGCTCGCTCAGCGCGACGCATTCCCCCCAGCCTTCGCTGGCGGTGCCGTCCTCGTCGATGAGCTCGACGCGCACGAGCAGGATGTCGCGTTCGGTCTGCGAGCCGAAACTCGTCCTGAACGGGCTGACCAGCGGCAGCGCGATGCGACGCAGTTCGACCGCGCCGAGCGCGAACGTCACGGCGCTTCGCCGATGAGGTAGTCGCCGTCGCGCGTGAAGCCGACGATCGGGCGCCCCGCTCCGAGCGCGGCCGACAGGGCGTCGCGCGTCTGATCGCGCCACCGTCGCACGGCTGCGGGGTCGGTGCGCCGCAGGGCCACGATGTCCTCGGGCGTCGCCACCCGCTCGACGACGGCGCCGTCGAGGTCGCTGCCGTCGCGGAGCACGGTCGGCGTCGTCGCGACGCTCCACGCCACCAGCAACCGGTCCGAGTCGTCGCCGGCGTTGAGCGCGTCGGTCATCGTGCCGTAGAAGTGCGGCAGATACCCGTGAGCCTCGGCGCCGAGCACCGCGATGTTGAACCAGGCGTTGCGCCGCACGAGTGGGTCGAACGTCCAGACGATCCAGTCGATGCCGCGATCCTGGGCCCACTGCCGCTGATGCAGCTTCATCGCGCGTCCGAGCCCCGAGCTGCGGACGCCGGGGAGGATCCCCGTGACATGGCTGTGCAACGCCGGCCGATCCTGATGGCGGGCGAGCAGTGCGACCGACGCGCCGACGATGCGTTGCGACCGGGGCGTGCCGTCACTGACGTCGTAGGCCGCCGCGACGTACCCGCCGGAATGCGCGATCGCCATCAGCATCTCCAGCCGCACGATCTCGGTCACCGACCCCCAGATCTGCTGGAACACGTCGACGACGTGGGCCATCTCGACCGCGCTGGACAACGTGCGGATCTCGATGCCCTCCGGCACCGGCGGCGCGGGGTGGGCGCTCGAGGCGGGGTCGGCGTCGTGGGTGTCGAACGTGCTCATGCAACTCCGTTGTCGATGGTCTGGGGGTGGCTGCCGCGAGCCACACGGTACGCGCTGCGCACCGCGAGTGCCTCACGGATCTGCGGGCCGACGTCGTCGGCGAACTCGGTGCGGTACGTCTCGTCGGTCGTGAGCACGACGGTGAAGTACATCCCGGAGAACGCGCCCAGGAAGCACGCGACGCGCAGCAGCGGCGCCGACACGACCAGGTGACGGCCGCCGAGCGTGGCATCGGCGACGACGTCGATCGCCGCCAGGCGGGTCCACCCCGCCGTCGTGTCCGAGCTGATCGCCACGAACCCGAACAGGACGAAGAAACCGATCAGGGCAGCGACGACCAGGGTGATCTGCATCGCCTGACCGAACAGCACGACGAGGCCGATGTTCAACCGTTGCCGCAGGCTGAGGCGTTCCTGCTCGAAGCCCTCGGACGGGAGCACGACGCCGGCGGCAGGAGTCTCGACGACGTGCTCGCGGATCTCCTCCCACGTCGAGAACGAGTTCAGCGAACGGACGACGCCGGGCAGGCGGCTGAGGGCGAACGTCGCACCGAGCACGAAGAAGATGGCGATGACGACGACGAATGCGAGCCCGTCCAGCGTCCCGGCGACTTCCCACACCTCTGCGTTGATGAACAGGAACGTGTTGAACAGCAGCAGCAGCGGCAGCGCCCGCGCGACGAGCGAGCCGAGCCCGGTGAGCTGGCCCCGGCCGCGGCGCACGCCCCATCTGATCAGGGGCCCGATGCCGTACGAGGACCAGACGTAGATGATCGTCAGCAGCGCCGCGCCGAGCAGAACGCTTTCGATCGCGTCACCGAATTGCTCGAAGACGAGTGCGGGGATCGCCGGCCCGAGCAGGAACAGCGCCAGCTCGGGGGCGTCGATGTCGGTCGGCCGGTCGAAGATCGGCACGCCGCGGAGGCGGTTCGACAGCGCCCATGCGGCGATCAGCATCGCGACGACGGCCGCGGCGACGAGGGCATTGCGCAGCGCTGACCACCCGGCCAGATCGAGCGCGTTGAACCCCAGCAGGAGGTACGCGACGACGAGCAGCGGCAGCGCACGCGTCCACGCGTCGAGGATCGAGCCGTCGGTCTTGCGCTCGACGAAGTGAGGGACTCCGCGCTCGACGAACCACACCTCGATCGCTTCGAGATCCGGTGCGGCAGAGTCGCCCGGGTCCCCGTCGTCTGCGCGCTCGGTGGCCACATCGGCAACGTAACCGGCGAGCGGCTGAACGGTTCGTCAAATGGTGTGGAAGGCGGTCGCAATTCCCGATAGGCATTGCCCATGGCGCGCATCCTGGTCACCGAAGAAATCGCAGAGGGCGGGCTCGACCGCCTCCGCGCAGCCGGCCACGACGTCGACGTCCGGCTGGGGCTGTCCGGCCAGGAGCTGCTCGATGCCGTCCCCGGTGCGTCGGCACTGATCATCCGGTCCGCGACGCAGGTGACCGCCGACGTCGTGCGAGCTGCGACGGACCTGGCCGTCGTCGGCCGAGCCGGAATCGGCCTCGACAACGTCGATGTCGCCGCGGCGACCAAGCACGGGGTGATGGTCGTCAACGCACCGCAGAGCAACATCGTGTCCGCCGCGGAGCACACGATGGCGCTGCTGCTGGCGCAGGCGCGCAACGTGCCGCAGGCCCACGCCGCACTCGTCGACGGCCGGTGGGAGCGCAGCCGGTGGGAGGGCGTCGAGCTCGTCGACAAGACGCTCGGCGTCGTCGGCCTCGGCCGGATCGGCAAGCTGGTCGCGGATCGGGCCAAGGCGTTCGGCATGCGTCTCGCGGCGTACGACCCCTTCGTGTCCGACGACCGGGCGAAGAAGATGGGCGTCGAGCTGCTGCCGCTCGATCAGCTCGTGGCGGAGTCCGACTTCCTCTCGATCCACCTGCCGAAGACGCCCGAGACGATCGGCCTGATCAACCGGGATCTCCTCCTGAAGGCGAAGCCGACGCTGCGGGTGATCAACGTCGCCCGCGGCGGCATCGTCGACGAGAACGACCTGGCGGAGTGCATCCGGGACGGCGTCATCGCCGGTGCCGCACTCGACGTCTTCGCGACCGAACCCACGACCGAGTCACCGCTCTTCGAGCTGGAGTCGGTGATCGTCACGCCGCATCTCGGTGCGAGCACCCGTGAAGCGCAGGACAAGGCGGGTGACACGATCGCATCGATGGTCGAACTGGCACTGAACGGCGACTTCGTACCGTTCGCCGTCAACGTCAACGCGGCGGAGGCGAACGAGACGATCCGGCCGTTCCTCCCGCTCGCCGAACGGCTCGGCAACCTCTTCGTCTCGCTGGTCGGCGAGCTGCCCGACGTCCTCGAGGTGTGCACCGAGGGCGAGATCGCCGGCTACGACACGCGGATCCTCGAGCTCGCCGTCCTCAAGGGGTTCTTCGGCGCGATCTCCGACGAGCCGGTGACCTACGTCAACGGACCGCAGCTCGCGAAGGACCACGGCGTCGAAGTGCGCGACGTCAATTGTGCGACATCAGCCGACTACGTCAACCTGCTGACGCTCCGCGGCGGCGGTCACTCGATCAGCGGCACGCTGTCCGGGCCCCGCCACGAGCAGCGGGTCGTCAACATCGACGACACGCCGTTCGACGTGCCGCCGGCCGATCACATGGTCGTGATCAGCAACGACGACCGCCCCGGCGTGATCGGCACGGTCGGCACGCTGCTCGGCAACGCGCTCGTCAACATCGCCGACATGGACGTCAGCCGAGTCGAAGGCGCAGGCACCGCGGTGATGCTGATCGCTCCGACCGCGGCGATTCCGGTCGAGACGCTCGAAGAGCTGCGCAACGCGCCGGGCATCCTGCACGTGCAGACGCTGACCGGCTGACGCCGCTGGGCGCACCGCTCACGCGGGCCCGGATCGCCCGCGTAGACGATCCGGGTCGACGACGCGGATCCGCCCGCGCGAGATCTCGAGGAGGCCATCCTCCTCGGCGCGGCGCAGCAACCGGTTCGCCGTCGAGCGGGTGATCCCGGTCATCGACGCGAGATCGGCCTGGGTCAGCGGAATGGCGCTGTCGGTGGCGGTCCGGAACGACTCGGCCAACTTCGCGAGGCAGCGGAACAGCCGCTGATCGGCGGGGACGTAACGTGCCTCGAGCAACTGGTGGCTCGTCTCGCGGAGCCGGCCGCTGAGCACCATCAGCAGGAACTCGTAGACCGCCGGGTTGCCGCGGCAGAGCTCGCGAAATCCGTCCGGGTCGAGCGTCAGCGTCTCGACGCGCTCGAGCGCGGTGATCGATGCGCTGCGCTGACCCGCCCCGTGGATCAATGCCTGTTCGCCGAACGTGTCGCCTGGCTGCAGGATGTCGATGATCGACACATCACCGAGCCGCGTCGTCAGCCGCACGGCAACCCATCCGCGGTCGAGCATGTGGAACGCGCCCGCGGGGTCGCCCTCGTGGAAGATCGTGTCGCCGCGTGTGTAGCGCCGCCGCCGGCATGCCGCGCGCAGCTCGCGTTCGTCGAGGCCGGCCTGCGTGCTCAGCGACCTCCAGTCGGGCTTCGGCGACGACGAACCTGGTGACTCGGGCACGAGCCGCACGCTAGTTCGCCGGGTGACCGACACCGGCCGCCCGCCTGTGTCGCCGCGCGCACACACCGGGTGTGTCCGGGGCGACGGTGGCGAGGGCCGAACGGGCAGACGATGGACGTGGCAGCAAATCGTGCTGCCAGGAGGTTTGCCAGATGTTCAGTGCGACGCCGAAGCCCGACGACCGGGTGGATGCGCTCCGGGATCGACGGTGGCACCGAGTGGCCTCGACGATCACGACCCTCGCCGCTGCGGCACTCGTGCTCGGTCCGGGTGCGGCCGTC
>JAHEKY010000038.1 GCA_024644465.1 Ilumatobacteraceae bacterium
CGTCGCGCCGGTAACCTGCCTGGGTGGATGTACGCATCGGAGTGACCCAGGCCCCTCGCGAGATCAACCTCGAGCTCGCAGACGACGCGGATCGCGACGATCTGAAGTCACGTGTCGAGGCGGCCCTCGCGGGCGCGTCGGACGTGCTGTGGGTGGTCGACAAGCGGGGCAACGATGTCGGCGTCCCGGCCGCCAAGATTGCGTACGTCGAGATCGGCTCGGCGGAGAGCACCCGCAAGATCGGGTTCGGCGACTGAGTGTTGCATCTGGTGCCAGGCACCAGATGTCACACCGATATCGGATGACGGTATGACGGGCGACCTCCTCGACCTCGACCTCCTCTGGGTCACCGGCAAGGGTGGCGTCGGCAAGACGTCGATCGCCGCGGCGCTCGCCGAGGTCGCCGCCCGGAGCGGCCGGCGGACGCTCGTGTGCGAGATGGACGCCAAGGGGGCGCTCGCGTCCGCGTACGACGTCGACGAACTCTCCTTCGAGCCGACGCAGATCGCGCCCCGTCTGCACGCGATGACGATGAGCACGGAGGACTCCTTGCGCGAGTACCTCCGGCTGTTCGTGAAGATCCCGTTCATCGGGCGGATCGGGCCGCTGGCGAAGACGTTCGACTTCGTCGCCGACGCGGCTCCGGGCGTCAAGGAGATCCTCGGCGTCGGCAAGCTCTGCTACGAGGTCCGCGAGCAGCACTACGACCTGGTCGTCGTCGACGCCGAGGCGAGCGGCCACATCGTGAGCCAGATCGGTGCGCCGAAGGTGATCGCCGACCTCGTCCAGGTCGGCCTCGTCCGCGACCAGACGCAGTGGATGCTCGAGATCCTCAACGACCCGACGCGGACGGGCGTCGCCGTCGTGACGACGCCGGAGGAGATGCCGGTCACGGAGTCGATCGAGCTGCTCGGCCGTCTCCGCCGCGAGACCGGCGCCCACGCGGCCGCCGTGATCGCGAACCGGGTGCTGCCCGTGATGTTCGACCGGCGCGAACAGGAGATCGCCGATCGGCTCGACGAGGCAGTCGACCTGCTCGTCGGCGCGACCGGCCCGGGTGCGCCGATGGTGCTGCAGGCGGCACGGTTCATCGAGGCTCGGCGGCGCACCGGCGCGGGCCACCTCGACCGACTCCGCGCCTCGCTCGCGGACACCGACGACGTCGCCGAGACACTGCCGATCATCACGATCCCCGAGCTGTTCGCGCGGGCGCCGGGCCGGCGCGTCGTGTCGCTCGTCGCGGAAACACTCGTCGAGGAGTTGGACGTCGAGGTGGCCGATGAGTGACCTCGACAACCTGCTCGCCAGCCGCGAAATGGTGCTCGTCGCCGGCTCCGGCGGGGTGGGCAAGACGACGATCGCGGCGGGAATGGGCATCGCTGCCGCGCAGCGCCAGAAGGGCAAGGTGCTCGTGCTCACCGTCGACCCCGCCCGCCGGCTGGCAACCGCACTCGGCCTCGAGGAGGTCGGCAACGTGCCGGTGCGGATCCCGCGCGAGGCGTTCGCCGACGCCGACGTCGCCGTGCGCGGTGAGCTCTGGGTGGCGATGCTCGACACCAAGGCCGGCTGGGACGAGCTGATCCGCCAGCACGCGCCGGACGTCGGCGTCCGTGATGCCGTGCTCGCGAACCCGCTGTACCAGAACATCACGAGCCGGTTCGTCCAGAGTCACGACTACCTCGCGATGGAACAACTCCACGACCTCCACGCGACCGGCGAGTTCGACCTCGTGATCGTCGACACGCCACCGTCGCGCAACGCGCTGTCGATCCTCGACGCACCAGGCCGGATGGTCGACTTCTTCGGCAGCCGGCTCCTCCGGTGGCTGACGGTGCCGTACCGGTCGCGCCTCTTCACCGTCGCATCGAAGCCGTTCTACCAAGTAGCGGACCGCGTTCTCGGCTCGCGCTTCCTCCAGGACATCGCCGACTTCTTCGTCCTGTTCCAGGCGATGGAACGCGGCTTCGTCAAGCGGGCGCGGGCGGTCGAGGCACTGCTCGTCGACCCCCGTACGGCCTTCGTCGTCGTCACGACGCTCGAGACGGCACCGAGCCACGAAGCGAAGTTCCTCGTGTCGGCACTGCGGGAGCGCAAGATGTCGCTCGGTGCGGTCGTCGCCAACCGGGTGCTGCCGGCCGAACTCGCGGAGCCGGAGGCCGCCGAGAGCGCGATGGCGATGCTCGATGCAGCCGACGGCGCCCTCGCGAAACGAGTCGCCCGGCGGCTCGACGGCGGCTCGAAGGCGACGGCGAAGACGACCCGAACGGTCGCGAACGTCCTGCGCCAGATGGCATCACGGTTCGACGACGTCGCACTCGTGGCCGCGCGCGAGGCCGAGTGGCGAGCGGAGCTGCACGCGTCGGCACCGGCGATGCTCACGGTCCCGTGGCTCGACGGCGACATCCACGATGTGCGCGGTCTCGGAGAGCTCGCGGAGCACCTCCGCCGCGGGGATTGAGCGGGTCGACCCGGCCCCGACGCGCATCCGGCCGCGATTTGCTCGGGAATGACCGCGGACTGGCGCCGAGATCAGGCAGACTCAAGACCGATGACAACACTGGCCGATCTGTCCCGGCAGCATTCGTCACTGTCCGAGGACGACATCGATCACCTCCACCGCCTCGGCGCCGAGTGGGCGTTCCTCTCCGATCTGTGCTTCGCCGACCTCTTGTTGCACGTCTCGTCGGGCGACGGCAAATGGGTCGTGGTCGATCAGGTCCGCCCCGCGACGAGCCAGACGATGTACGTCACCGACAACATCGGCACCTGGGCCGGCCCGGAGCGCGCCGAGTACCTCGACAAGGCAGCGTCGTCGGGTTCGTCGGTCGACGGCGAGATCGTTGTCGGTACCGAGGCGAAACCGAAGACGGCCCGGATGCGCGCCATCCCCGTCGGCCACGACGGCAAGGTCGTCGCCGTCCTGACGAAGGAATGGATCGTCCGCTCGGGGCGCACACTCGGTGAACTCGAACGCGCCTACAAAGAGGTCTTCGACCAGTTCGTGACGATGATCGAGACCGGGCTGTTCCCGTACAAGGGGCTCGTCGCCGATTCGAGCGCGGCGCCGCGGGTCGGCGACGGCGTGATGATGCTCGATGCTGACGGCACGGTGACGTACGTGTCACCGAATGCGAACTCGGCACTGCACCGCGTCGGCATCCAGGCGAACCCGGTGGGGATGCGGCTCGCGGAACTCGGCTTCCACGACGGCCCGGCCCGCCAGGCGTTCGAACGGATGGAGCCGGTGATCGAGGAGTTCGAGCAGGGCTCGGAGGTGACGCTGCTCAGCCGATGCGTGCCGTTGATCGACGACACGGCTCAGGGTCACGTCGTCACCGGCGGCTTGATGTTGATCCGCGACGTGACCGAGTTGCGCAAGCGCGACCGGTTGCTGCTCTCGAAGGATGCGACGATTCGCGAGATCCACCATCGCGTGAAGAACAACCTCCAGACGATCTCCTCGCTCCTGCGTCTGCAGGCTCGGCGCCTGACGAGCGCCGAGGCGAAGTCCGCGGTCTCCGAGTCCGTGCGCCGCATTCGCACGATCGCCCTCGTCCACGAGTCCCTGTCCCGCGAGCCCGGCGAGGACATCGCGTTCATCGAGATCGTCAAGCCCCTCCTGCGTCTCGCCGAGGAGGGATTGCAGTCACCCGACCGTCCGGTGCGCTTCACCGTGACCGGTGACGGTGGCCGGATCCCCGCGAACACCGCGACGCCGCTGTCGGTCGTGCTGACCGAGTTGCTCCAGAACGCCGTGGACCACGGTTTCCCCGAGGGCAGCCGCGGCGGAGAGGTGTCGGTCGCGCTGTCGCAACGGGATCACCAGCTGGAACTCCGCGTCATCGACAACGGGCGCGGCGTCGACCCCGGCTTCGATCTCGACCAGGTGACCGGGCTGGGGTTGTCGATCGTACGAACGCTGGTCACGACCGAGCTCAACGGCACGATCACGATGCGGCCGGCGACGCCGTCCGATCTCGAGTCGGTCGGCCTCGGCGACAGCGCGACGCACCCGCACGGCACGGTCGTCGAGCTGAGCGTTTCGACCGGCAGTTCGTAGCGCGGCCCGACGCGGCGTTCAGCCGGCGGCGCGCGCGGCGCGGGCCGCGGCGACGCGACGGCGGCGGATGACCCGCCGCTCCTCCTCGGTCAACCCGCCCCAGATCCCGGAGTCCTGGTTCGTTTCGAGCGCGAAGTCGAGACACCCCTGTGCTGACGGACAGTCACCACACACCTGCTTCGCATTGTCGATCTGGACCAGCGCATTTCCCGTCGTGCCGACGGGGAAGAACAACTCGGGATCGGTGTCGCGGCACAGAGCGGCGTCACGCCAGTCTGTTGCGGCTGTTCCCAAGGCGATACTGGACGCAAGGATCGACACGTTGGTGCTCCTCGGAGGTGAGGTATGGCACTGTCGCGGGCTTCAGACAGCGCGGGTTGGAAGGGGTTGCCGCCCGCTCGGCGGCGTAACCGTAGGCGCAACTTCGCGCAATCACAAGGGGCGGTTGTGTGACGGGCGATGTGCACGTGGCCCGTTCGTCGTGTCGCG
This sequence comes from Ilumatobacteraceae bacterium, assembly GCA_024644465.1. GTDB lineage: Bacteria > Actinomycetota > Acidimicrobiia > Acidimicrobiales > Ilumatobacteraceae > Ilumatobacter_A. Next base: position 4,550 of record JAHEKY010000038.1, read on the forward strand.
CCGGCGCCTCGTGCGGCAGCGGTCACATGAGCAGGCAATACTCGTGGCCATGCTCGTGATCGCACACCGGGGCGCCTCGGCGGCGGCCATCGAGAATTCCGTCGCGGCGTTCGAGTTGGCCGACGCGATGGGCGCCGACGGGGTCGAACTCGATGTCCGCCTCGCCCCTGACGGACGGCTGCTCGTCAAACACGACCCGTTGCCTGGCGACGTGGCGGTGCTCGATTCGCTCCCGACGTTGGACGACGCGCTCGTCGCATGCGGAGACATGCTCGTCAACGTCGAGATCAAGAACTCCGCCGATGAGCCGGGGCACGATCCGTCGGGTGCGGTCGTCGCACCCACGATCGAGACGTTGCGCCGCCACGGTGCCGCCGATCGCTGGATCATCTCGTCGTTCGACTGGGAAACGATTCAGCGCTGCCGGCGGGCGGCACCCGACATCGCCACGGCATACCTCGTGTCCGAGGCGACGAACGAGACGATCGAGCGGACCGCCGCGGCGGGCCATCGTGCCCTGCATCCTGGGGAGACGTCGGTGACCGCGGACCTCGTGCAGCGGTGTCATGACGCCGGGCTGGCGGTCAACACGTGGACGTGCAACGACGTCCGCCGGTTGCGTGAGCTGGCGGACGTCGCCGTCGACGGGGTCTGTACCGACGTGCCCGACGTGGCGCTCGCCGCGCTGGCGAATGAGCGGGGCGCGATCACGGCGCGGTGGGGAAGACCAGCCTGACCGCATCGGGCACGTGGGCGAACACGAGCCGGGACGTCTCGCCGAGCGCGTCGCCATCGACCTGATACGGGAACGGCGTGTCGTGCTCGACGATCAACTCGGCCACGTCGGTGCGGATGTCGAGATGGTCTGCCGGCTTCACGCCGCCACCGCGCAACGCACCGGCGAGCGAGCTGAGGATCGCCCGCGCGCTCATCGTCGTGAACGTGATCGCCACGAGGCCACGGTCGAGCGTCGCTGCTTCGGAGAGGTCGAGCGGCCGGTTGCCGAGATACGTGTACGGGTTGGTGTTCAGCACGATCGTGAAATAGCCGTTCGTCACCGGGGGGCCGCCGTCGCCGCGCACGGTGAAGTGCGGTGCCCGCCGGTCGTAGCCGGTGAGCCACGTCGACAGCCCGGCGGAGATGAACAACGGGTGGCCGAACCACCTCTTCAGTGCGCCCCGGCGTTCGACCCGTTGGACGACTGCGGCGTCGTATCCGATCCCGGTGTGGAAACAGAAGTACCGCCCGTTGACCTGCCCGAGCCCGATCGGGCGGAAGTCTGCGGCGTCGATGCCACGGGCGAGGAACTCGGCGGCCTCGACCGGATCGTTCGGCATCCCGAGCGTGCGCGCGAACACGTTCGTCGAGCCCCCCGGCAGCACGCCGAGCGCGGTGTCGGTCCCGGCGATACCGGTCGCCACCTCGTTGAGGGTGCCGTCGCCGCCGTAGCCGATCACGACGTCGATGCCCCGGCGCGCGGCGTCGTGGGCGAATCGAGTGGCGTGGCCGCGACGGTTGGTCTCGACGATCTCGACGTCGTGGCCCCTGCTCAGGCGGCGGTGGACGACGACCGTGTTGCGGGCCGTGACCGACGACGCGAACGAGTTGACGACGAGCAGCACCCTCACCGCCGGAACCGTAACCCCTCACCGGGACGCACCACCGCCCCCCCGAACCACCAACGCGTGAGGTAGGTGCGCTGGATGTGCGCAACAACCTCACGCGTTCGTGGGTTCGCAGGGTCTCGACGTGGATTCCAAGTTGACCGACCGGTAACTTGAGCGCCCTATGAACGTGATCGTGTGTGTGAAACAGATCCCCGATCCGGCGATGCCCGGTGAGCTGGATGCCGACAACACGCTGAAGCGCGACGGGAAGCTCATCCTCGATGAGTCGGACAGCTACGGGGTCGAGATGGCCCTCCAGCTCGTCAACACCGCGGGCGAAGGCGACGTGACGCTGGTGTCGATGGCGCCCAACGAGGAGGTGTCCGGATTGCGGACCGCACTCGCGATGGGTGCGGCGAAGGCCGTGCTCGTCTCCGATCCGGCACTCGCCGGTGCCGATGCGCTGACGACCGCCAAGGTGCTCGCCGGCGCGGTCGGCAAGGCCGGCGACTACGACCTGATCATCGCCGGTACCGAGTCGTCCGACGGCTACACGGGCACGGTTCCCGAGCAGATCGCCGAAGTGCTCGGCCTCCCGTCGGTCACGTTCGCCAAGACGGTCACCGTCGACGGCGGGGCGCTCAAGGTCGATCGCCAGACCGAGGCCGGCTACGACGAGGTCACCTGCTCGCTGCCCGCCGTGGTCTCGGTGACCGCCGGCGTCGTCGAGCCGCGCTACCCGAGCTTCAAGGGCATCATGGCCGCGAAGTCGAAGCCGGTCGAGACCGTGACTGCCGCCGATCTCGGCGTCGACTCGGTCTCTTGGGCCCAGCAGATCACGTCCGTCGAGGATGCGCCGCCGCGCGAGGCCGGCGAGATCATCGAAGACGACGGCGAAACGTTCAACAAGATTGTCGAGTTCCTCGACAACCTGAAGGTCATCTGAGGAGCTGCACGATGGGTATCGACAACATCTGGGTGTTCGCACAGGTTGCGGATGGCGAGCCGACCACCGGCACGCTCGAACTGCTGACCAAGGCCCGCTCGCTCGGCACGACCACGGCATTCGTCGCCGGTGACGCCGGCGGGTCCGCTGCGGCGCTCGGCGACCACGGCGCGACGAAGGTCTATGCGACCGGCGATCTGGGCGGAGCGCTGCCCGGCGCAGCGGTGTCCGCGGCGATGCAAGCGGTGATCGACGGCGGAGACGTCCCCGACCTGATCATGTTCCCGCAGAGCTACGAAGGGCGCGACGTGCTCGCGCGGCTGTCGGTCAAGCTCGATCGGACGGTGCTGACGAACTCGACCGACATCTCGGTCGACGGCGACTCGGTCACGGTGCAGACGCCGATCTTCGGTGGCACGAAGCTGGTGAACTCGACGTTCACGGGCGACAAGCCGTACCTCGCAGCGTTCCGCCCGAAGAGCTTCGCAGCCGAGGGTGGCGCAGGCGCGTCGCCCGAGGTGACTGCGGCGGCGGTGCCCGATCTCGGTGGGTCGGGCGGCGCAACCGTCACGGCGGTCCACGTCGAGGAGCACTCGGGCCCGAAGCTGGACGAAGCAGCCGTCGTCGTCTCCGGGGGCCGCGGTCTCGGCGAGGCGGAGAAGTTCTCGATGGTCGAGGAGCTCGCGAAGCTGTTGAAGGGCGCGCCGGGCGCATCGCGCGCGATCGTCGACGCAGGATGGGTGCCGTACAGCTACCAGGTCGGCCAGACCGGCAAGGTCGTCAAGCCGACCGTCTACATCGCCGCCGGCATCTCCGGTGCGACGCAGCACATGGTCGGCATGAAGGGTTCGAAGAACATCATCGCGATCAACAAGGACAAGGAGGCGCCGATCTTCGGTGTCGCCGACCTCGGCATCGTGGGCGACGTCCACAAGGTGATGCCGCAGCTGATCGCCGCGCTCGAAGCACGCGACTGAACGACGGCTCGAGCGATCGAGGGCCGGGCCTGACCGCAGGCCCGGTCGACGTCGTTTTCCGGTGACGCGGTCGGTGGTGTTGTTTCGGGCCTAACCTGCGGCAATGGCTTCAGCGTTGATGGTTTGGATCGATCAGGACCTCTGCACCGGCGACGGCATCTGCTCGGAGATCTGCCCGGATGTCTTCGTGGCGCGCGACGACGGGCTGTGGGTCGTCAAAGAGGAGGCGGAGCACTTCGGTTCGACGATCATCTTCGACGGCGGCGACGGCGCCGGTCACGGCCCCGACATGGGTCGCGGAGTTGCCAGGATCCCCGACTCGCAGATCGACCTCGCCGTCGACGCGGCCGAGGAGTGCCCCGGTGAGTGCATCATGATCGAGCCCTACGACCAGGCCACGATCGACGCCCGCGGCGCCTGACACGAGGCCCGAGCGGCCGATGGCGATTCAGGTCGCGTCGGCGGCGATGATCGCCCAGGCGACCGACTCGTCGGGGTCCTCGATGGCGAGCTGCAGCGTCCAGCCGACCGTCGGCTCGAACGCGTCCCAGCGGTACCAGTCGACATCGTTCGCGAGACGCCCGAGTTCGTCGGGGTCGACCGGCCAGTCGTCGATGGAGTCCGCGAGTGCGCCGAGCACCCACCACGCACCGAACCGCCCCGACGCGGCACCGCGACGGCGGCCGTGCGCGCCACCGCTCGCGCCGGCCCACGCCAACCACGCGATCGCCTCGGCCGGTTCCAGCGGCGCGACCCGTGCCCGCCGGATGCCGAACGCGCCGAGCGCTTCTTCGACACCGCCCGCGACGCAGACGACGTCGACGCGCCCGTTCGAGCTGCTCAACCACGGCTCGACGAGTTGCTGCACCGCCAGCTCGACATCGTCGTCCAGCACCTCGGCATCAGCGACGGTGTCGACGTCGGACCAGTCGTCGGAGAGGTCGGGTGCCGGGAAGTCCGCTCCGTCGTCGCTGTACGTCGCGACTGCGTAGGCCGGTTCCCATCCCTGGAGTTCGGCGGGGATGTCGAGGACGTCCGGCACGTCCGGATCGAGGATCAACTCGCCGCGCACGACGCGCTCATGAGCGACGAATGCGGCCCGTGGGCCCCTGGTCAATTCCGGCTCCAACTCGGCCCAGGAATGGTGCTGCGCGGCGACCTCGGTCAGCGGGCCGATCGTGAATCGCCCGGACAGGCCGTCGGACTCGTCGAGGACGACCGCGACGTACTCCGGCGGGGCATGGAGCGCGAGGCGGTACTCGGCGAGCGTGGCCGCCGGCCAGAGCTGGCGCCCCGTCTTGACGGCGGCGCGGGTGCGGTCGCGGACGCGCAGCAGGCCGGCCCAGTCGGCGGTCCGGCATCGCTCGTCGATCATCCGGACGATGTTGTCCAGGTCGGCGCCGTGGATCAGCTCGTCGAGCGGCTCGTCAGGCGCGTGGAGCTGAGGGTCGGGCACGCCCGCATCCTCGCACGTCCGCCGCCGCTGTCGTGCCTGGCGCCCGGTCAGACGAGCGGCCAGGGATATCGACGGCCGCTCGGGTCGCTGGGAAACGCGCGGTGCTTCACGCACCAGGCGGCGCGGCGTCGGATCGCCTCGACCTCGTCGTCCGCCAGCAGCGCCGCGATCGGCAGCGGTACCCGATCGACGAGGCGGTTGACGCGGTCGAGGAGGTGCTCGGGGATCGGCTCGTCCGCGAACTCCCAGATCACGGTGCGCAGCTTGTAGTCCGCGGAGAAGCAGAGCCCATGGTCGATCCCCCAGACCTGCGCGCGCACCTCGGACCCGTCGTCGTCGACATGTGCCGGAACGAGGATGCAGTGGCCGCTCTTGCGGTCGGTGTTGTTGCAGATGATGTCGAGCAGCGCCATCTCGCGGAGGCGGCCGTGCAGCTCGGGCAACGACTCGTAGATCGTGAAGTAGTGCTCGGTGTAGTCGCCGCTGATGAACCACTGGACCGAGCCCTCCCCGAGTGGGCCGTCGCGCAGTACCGTCGGCGGCACGACGTGCATCCCGAGCGTTTCGCTCATCAGGTACGTCGCGACCTCGCGACGGTGCAGCCCGGGCCCGAAGTCCCACAGTGGCCGCTCGCCCCTCGTCGGCTTGTAGATCGCAGGGTGTTCGACACCGTCGAGGACGACGTGGACGAGGAACGTCGCATTGCTGCTGTACGGCATCCGACCGTCGACGGCGATCTCGCCCCGGAGCAGATGTTCGATCGGGTCGTCGACGTCGCCGATGCGCAACTGCACCTGCTGCTCGTCGTCGCGGTCGTCGTCGCCGTGGTCGTCGTCTCCGGTCGTCCGCATGTCCTCGTCGTCGAACGCGTCGTCGTCGAGTTCGTCGTCGGTGACCGGGCCCATCAGTTCATGCGCGCGCAGGCGTGCCCGTCCGGGTCGATCGGGTGGCTGCACCATCGGCAATCCGGGCGCCCTGCCTCGACGAGGGTGTCGGCATGATCGCAGAAGGCGGCGGCCTGTCCGCGAGAGACGTAGAGGCGGACGTGGCCCCGGTCGTCGTCGACGAACTCACCGTCCTCGTCCACGTCACCGACCTCCTCGAGCTGGATCAGCACCTTGTCGGTCGCGCGGTCGTAGCCGAGCCCGATCGGGCCGAGGACGAACGACGCGTCGATCGGTTCGGCGAGTTCGAGCGAGCCGGGCATCGGGCGGTCTTCCGCAGGCGGGAGGTCGCTGAGCACCCTGCGCAGGTATTGCACCATCGCACTCGTCTGCTGCTTCTCGCACTTCACGGTGACGCGTTGGCCCCCGGCGCGAACCTGCAGGAAGAACGTCCGGTGCCCCGGTTCGCCGATCGTGCCGGTGGTGAACACGTCGACGTCGTCGAACTCGAAGAAGACGCTCATGCGGGGCGCAACTCCGTCAGTGGACGGCCGGTCGAGTTGACAGCGAGCACGACCGGCCCGCCGGCGTGCCAGGTGAGCGCGCTGACGCTCGCGGGGCTGATCACGATCCGTTGGAAGAGGTCGATGTGCGTGCCGAGCGCGTGGGCGACGGCGGCCTTGATCGTGTCGGCATGGGAAACGCACACGATCGTGCCGCCCGGGTGCGTCCGGCGCAAGCGGTCGAGGGCGGTGACCATCCGCGTCTGCATCTCCGTGAAGCTCTCGCCGTTCGGGAATCGAAACGTCGAGGGCGCGCTCTGCACGGTCCGCCATTCCGGCAGCTTCATCAGCTTCTTGAGTTCGGCGCCCGTCCAGTCGCCGAAATCGCACTCGAGCAGCCCGCGGTCGATCTGCACGCGCACCCCACATGCTGCTGCGATCGGTGCGGCGGTCTCCTTCGCTCGCTCGAGCGGGGAGCTGTACACCGCCTGCACGTTCTTCAACTCGCCGATCCGCAGCCCCGCGATCTTTGCCTGTTCGTGGCCCTGGTCGGCGAGGTGCAGACCCTTCGCCCGACCGGGCAGCACCTTGCCGGTCGTCGGCGTCTGGCCGTGGCGCACCAGCAGGATCGTCGTCGGGGCGGCCGTCGGCGCGCGCTTCGACGATCGCTTCGCCGCCTTTCCGGTGGTGGACTTCGGCTGCTTGGCGCCCGAGCGGGCCGGTGAGGTGCGTGTCGTTGCCATGGGTTGCCTCCAACCTACTGTCGAGATCGATGGGCGAGCCCGGCGAGCACGACAGGACATTGGCCACACTCGGCGCGGAGATCGTCGCGTGTCGCGCGTGCCCGCGTCTCGTCGAGTGGCGCGAGCGAGTCGCGATCGAGAAGCGGGCGGCATTCCGCGACGAGACATACTGGGGTCGGCCGGTGCCGGGGTTCGGCGATCCCACCGCGCGCATCGTCGTGCTCGGCCTCGCGCCGGCCGCGCACGGTGCCAACCGCACGGGGCGCGTGTTCACCGGAGATCGCAGCGGCGACTGGTTGTTCCGGTCGATGCACACCGCCGGTCTCGCGAACCAGCCGCACTCGGTCAGCGCAGACGACGGGTTGGCGCTCACCGACGCGTGGGTGTCCGCTGCGGTGCGCTGCGCACCCCCCGGGAACACGCCGCTGCCTGCCGAGCGGGACGCGTGCGCGCCGTTCCTGACCGAGGAGTTCGAACTGCTGGATCGGATGCGGGTCGTCGTGTGTCTCGGCGGGTTCGGATACCAGGCGGCGGCGCGACACTTCGGCGTCCGGCCGCGCCCGAAGTTCGGCCACCTCGTCGAAGTCGCTGTCGACGGTGGGCCGACGCTGCTGTGCTCGTTCCATCCGAGTCAGCAGAACACGTTCACGAAGCGGCTGACGGAACCGATGCTCGACGCGGTGTTCCACCGCGCGGTCGAACTCGCCGACTCGTCGTCGGTCTGACACGACGATCCGGTAGCGGGGAGCGGGGGCCGCATCGGGGAGTCGCGCCAGTAGCCTTTCGTCCCTGTGACGACAGAATTGCACCCGATCGAGACCGTGATCCGGACACCGGTGCCGGCGCGTCGCGTGCGGCTCGCAGGGCTGGCCCTCGTCGCTGCGCTGGGGGTTTCGGCGTGCAACTCGGATCCGAGTGCCCGCCGCGTCGCCGAGGACATCATCAACACGCTCGCCGACCCGGGCGCCGCGCGGGACTGCATGCTCGAGAAGCTCGACGGCTACTCCGACGACGAGCTCGACGAGATCACCGCGTCGGCGAACGACCCCGGCCCCGGCACGGCGATCGACCTGTTCGAGGCCGACCTCGCCGAGTGCAACTGACGGCGTCGTCGTCAGTTCGCAGATCGGCCGTCGGCCGCACCCCCGGCTGACGGTGCCGCATCCTTCGGCGTCGCATCGGCCGCAGGCGCGGCAGCCTTCTTCTTCGGTGGTGGCACGCCGATCGCGGGTGCCGGGTCGGCGTCCTTCGGCCAGCGGCGGCGGCTGACGATCGACAGCAGCCGCAGCAGCCGCATCGCCGTCTCGTCGGTCTGCGCCGGGCGGGCTTCGATCGAGCCATCGGCGATCATCCGCTCGATGACCTCCTCGCCCAGCTCCGTCCGCACGATCGTCAGCGTCCAGTCGTTGTCCTCGCCGATCCCACCGGTCGCGACGTCGGAGTGCTCCGCTGCGAAGTCGGGGCACGTCTTGCACCCTTCGCGGGTCCAGGCGTGGCACTCCTTGAGGTTGATCTCGTGGTACGAACCGTCCTTCATCCAGATCTGGAACACGCCCTTGATGTTCATCTTGAGCATGTCCTGCTTCTTCAGGCCGTACTTCGCCTCGAAGAGCTCCTCGAAGATCGCGTCGTCGAACGTCTTCGAACACAGCAGGCCGATGTTGAACAGGAACGGCTTGGAGACCTTGCCCGCTTTGCGGTCCCACATGGTCGGTGGTGAGCTCGTCTGGCAGCCCATGCCGACGAGCGCGAGGCGGTCCATGCCCCGTTCCTTGGCGTCGCGCAGGGCGAGCGGGTTCGCGCAGTAGGTGTAGCGCGAGCCGGCGGTCGCGAGGATCTCCTCGCGCGACTCGACGACGACGGGCTTCGCCTTCCACGCGTCGTCCTCCTCGACGCCGGACACGAGTGCGCCGTCGATGTAGTCGTGCTCGCGCAGCCAGATCAGCATCGCCGACACGAGCCCGCCGTCCTGGCCCATCTTGTGGACCATGTCGTCGCTCGCCCGCGTGAGGTACAGCTGCCGCCAGATCCCCGCCATTTCGTCGGGTTCCCGCACCCGACCGAACAGGTGCATGTCCGCCGACGGTTCCCAGGCCCGGAAGCGGGGGCACGCCCGGGTGCACGTCGTGCAGCCCTTCTCGCCGTGGATGCAGTTGTCGAGACCGAGTTCCTCTTCGAGGTGGAACGGGATGTATTTGCCCTCCTCGTGCTCGTAGCCGATCACGTCGTGCGGGCACGTGACGACGCACCCCGCGCAACCCGTGCACAGGGAGTTCGTGATCACCTCCGCATACAGCTCCTTCCACTGCGCGGTCCAGCGCTCGCGCTTGGCCGGTGCGTCGGTCTCGACGGTCGTCATGGCGCCGACTGTAGGTCAGCGTCTCGCCGTCGGCCGCAGTCTGCAGCAACGAGCCGCCCCGCCCGATCAACGCCCACCCCCGTTCCGGTGAGAGGTGAGAGGACCTGTCGCTCCCGACTCTCACCGGAGCGGGTCACAGCGGCGCTCCGGTGAGAGTCAGGTGGACCTGTGGCTCTCACCTCTCACCGGAGGGTTCTGCGGGGAGGGGGTGGGGTGGGGTGTGTAGTGTTCCGCGCCGATGGATGCTGACGTCCTGACCCCGGACTTCGCGACGTACCCGTGGATTCCGCTCGATCGTGTCGGGTTCGCGCCCCCGACCGTCGTGGTCGGCTGGGCGGACGGGACGTCGCTCGACTGTCATGCACTCTGGCTGTACGAGAACACGGTCGCGATCGACCCGGTGACGCGCGAGGCGACCGTCGACCCGGGCGACTTGCCGGCTGCCGAGTTCCTGACGTCCGCGGAACGGAGGGCCGACGGGGCGCTGCTGCTCGGGTGGGCCGACGGTCGCGAGTCGGTCGCGCATCCCGGGTGGCTCAGCTCGATCGCGCGCGGTGAACACGTCCCGTCGTTCGTGCCCGGCCCGCAGGAGGTGTGGACGTCCCAGCTCGGCGAACCGCCGACGTTCGACGGGACCCACGTGCTCGACGACGACGACGTCCTCGACGCGTGGCTCGGCGCGATGTGCTCGTTCGGGATCGCGCGACTGCGCGGCACCCGGGCGGATCGCACGCTGCTCGAAGAACTCGCGTACCGCATCGGGCCGGTTCGCGGTTCGAACTTCGGCGGGATCTTCACCGTCGAAGCGAAGCTCGATGCCGACTCGACCGCCAACACCGGCCTCAACCTCGGCCAGCACACCGACCTGCCGACGCGGGAGACACCGCCGGGTTTCCAGTTCCTGCACTGTGTCGAGAACACGGTCGCCGGCGGAGCGTCGCGGATGACCGACGGGCTGGCGGTCGTCGCGGAGCTGGCGGCGAGCCATCCCGACGAGTACGCCGCGTTGACGACCCTGCAGTGGGTGTTCGCGAACCGGGCCAAGGACGGGGACCATCGGTGGATCGGGCCGATCATCAACCACGGCGCACCGTCATCGCCGCTGACGCTGCGGGCGTTCTACCCCGTACGCCTCGCCCCGCACATGCCCAGCGGGGAGGTGGAGCGGGCCTACGCCGCACTGCGGGTCTTCTCCCGCGTCGCGCATGATCCCCGGTTGATGATCCGCAACCGGTTCGAGCCCGGCGACCTCGTCGGGTTCGACAACCGCCGCGTGCTGCACGGACGCGACGAGTTCGACTCCGGCGGTGGGCACCGCGTGCTGATGGGGTGCTACATCGACCGGGACGACGTGTTCTCCCGCCTGCGGGTGCTGCGGCGCACCGGCGAAGCGGGCGACCGGCATCGCCGGGCGAAAGCCGCCGACGAGACGAAAGAGGAGCAAGCGACATGAGTTCCGTGTTCATCACGTGTGCCGTCACCGGCAGCGGTGACACCGTCGGGAAGTCCGACAAGGTGCCGTTCACGCCTGAGGCGATCGCGAACGACTGCATCGCAGCGGCGAAGGCCGGCGCGGCGGTCGTCCACATCCACGTCCGCGATCCGATCACCGGCGCGCCGTCGCGCGAGGTCGACTACTACGCGGAGGTCGTCGACCGCGTCCGGTCCTCCGACGTCGACCCCGTGATCAATCTCACCGCGGGCATGGGCGGCGACGTCACGTTCGGGTCGGTCGAGCGCCCACTCCCGCTCGCCGAGGTCGGCACGGACATGGTCGGCGCGACAGAGCGGCTCGCGCACGTCGACAAGATCCGCCCGGAGATCTGCACGCTCGACTGCGGCTCGATGAACTTCGGCGAGGGCGACTACGTGATGACGAACACGCCGTCGGTGCTCCAGGAAATGGCCCGCCAGGTTCAGCAGATGGGGGTGCGGCCGGAGATCGAGGTGTTCGACACCGGCCATCTGTGGCAGGCGAAATCGCTGGTCGACCAGGGCCTGATCGACGAGCCGGTGATGGTGCAGCTGTGCATGGGCATCCCGTGGGGTGCGCCCGCTGACCTCAACACGTTCATGGCGATGGTCAACAACATCCCCGACGGGTGGACGTTCAGCGCGTTCTCGATCGGACGGATGCAGCTGCAGTACGTGGCGCTCGCGGCAATCGCCGGGGGCAACGTCCGCGTCGGCCTCGAGGACAACCTCTACCTCGACCGGGGCCGGCTCGCGACGAACGCGGACCTCGTCGAGCGTGCTGCTGCGATCCTCGGCGCGATGAACGTCGGTGTGAAATCGGCCGCCGACGTGCGTGCCGAGCTGCAATTGACGCGGCATGGCTGAGCCGCCGGTCGGCGTGCCGCCGCGGCGCGCCGCGGTGATCGGGTGCGGGGTGATCGGCGCCGCGTGGGCCGCACGGTTGCGGCTCCGCGGCGTCGACGTGTGCGCGTACGACCCGTCGCCCGCCGCCGCCGACCTGCTCGCTGCCGTCGACGCCGATGCAATCGCGGCGTGGACGGCGCTCGAGCTGCCGACCGAACCGCGTGGCTCGCTGACGATCTGCTCATCGATCGGCGCAGCCGTCGAAGCCGCCGAACTCGTCCAGGAGAGCGTGCCCGAGCGGCTCGACCTCAAGCACACCACGCTCAGCGAGATCGACCGGTTCGCACCGGTGGACGCGTTGATCGCGTCATCGACGTCCGGCTTCAAGCCCAGTGACCTGGCGACGCCGTTGGACCACCCCGAACGGCTGGTCGTCGCCCACCCGTTCAACCCCGTGTACCTGCTGCCGCTCGTCGAGGTGGTCGGTGGCGAACGCACGGCGCTCGGCACGATCGACCGGGCGATGTCGACCTATCGCTCGCTCGGGATGCACCCGCTGCACGTCCGCGTGGAGATCGACGCGTTCATCGCCGACCGGCTGCTCGAAGCGGTGTGGCGCGAAGCCCTGTGGCTCGTCAACGACGGGATCGCGACGGCGGCGGAGATCGACGACGCGATCCGCTACGGGTTCGGGCTGCGATGGGCGCAGATGGGCACGTTCGAGACCTATCGGATCGCCGGGGGAGCGGGCGGGATGCGGCACTTCATGGCGCAGTTCGGCCCGGCGCTGAAGTGGCCGTGGACGAAGCTGATGGACACGCCCGAGCTGACCGACGAGCTGATCGACCGCATCGCCGGACAATCCGACGACCAGGCCGGCGACCGCACGATCCGCGACCTGATCGAGGAGCGCGACCGCAACCTCGTTGCGATCCTGCGGTCGTTGGAATCCGTCGACGCCGGCGCGGGGCAGACGCTCGCGGCGTTGCGCGCGGCATCGCCGGGCACCACCTGAGCACACAGCTACAGCGCGTCAGCGCCTTCCTCGCCGGTGCGGATGCGCACGACTCGGTCGACGTCTGCGACCCAGATCTTGCCGTCGCCGATCTTGCCGGTCGCCGCCGACGAGGCGATCGTGTCGACGATCTGATCGGTGCTGGCGTCGTCGGCGACGATCTGCACCTCGACCTTCGGGACGAAGTCGATCTGGTACTCGGCGCCGCGGTACGTCTCGGTGTGTCCGCCCTGGCGGCCGAACCCGCGGACCTCGGAGACGGTGATACCGGCGACGCCGATCGCCTTGAGCGCGGTCTTGACGTCGTCGAGCTTGAACGGCTTGATGACCGCAGTGATGATTTTCATGGCGTGTCCTCTCGGGTCGTTGTCCGAGGCAACGTTGTGTCAGACACAACTCTGCCTCAGGCGGTGTAGGCGGACTCGGCGTGCTGGGACTGGTCGAGACCCTGATACTCGGCGTCTTCGTCGATCCGCAGGCCGACAGTGGTCTGGATCGACTTCGCGATCGCGAACGTGACGGCGAACGAGAACGCACCGACGACGACGGCGGCGACGAACTGATCCTTGAGCAGTTCGAGCCCGCCGCCGTAGAACAGCCCGTCGAATGCGTCGTTGACGGTCGTGTCCGCGAAGAGACCGAGCAGCAGCGTGCCGACGACGCCCCCGACGAGGTGCACAGCGATCACGTCGAGGCTGTCGTCCCAGTTCATCTTCTCCTTGATCGCGAGCGCGAGGTAGCAGAGGACCCCGGCCGCGGTGCCGATGATCAGCGGGGACGCGCCGCCGACGAAGCCGGCACACGGGGTGATCGCGACGAGGCCGGCGACCGCACCCGACGCCGCGCCGAGTGTCGTCGCATGGCCGGACTTGACCTTCTCGACGAGCAACCAGCCGAGCATGCCCGTGGCGGCCGCGAGGTGCGTGTTGACGACGGCCTGTGCGGCGATGCCGTTCGCGGCGAGCGCCGAGCCGGCGTTGAATCCGATCCAGCCGAACCACAGGATCCCCGTGCCGAGCACGGTCTGCGGCAGGTTGTGGGGCGGCATCGGCTCCTTGCCGTGGCCCCTGCGGTTGCCGACGACGATCACGACCGCGAGCGCAGCGACGCCGGCGTTGATGTGGATCGCGGTCCCGCCGGCGAAGTCGAGGGCGCCCATGTCGAGAATCCACCCGTTGAACACCCACTTCGCCACCGGCACGTAGACGAGGATCGACCACAGCCCGATCAGGATCGCGTACGACGAGAACTTCAGGCGGTCGGCGGTGGCGCCCGTGATCAGCGCGGGCGTGATGACGGCGAACATCATCTGGAACGCGACGAATGCCATGCCAGGGATGTCGCCGTCGAGATCGGTGACGTCCCACAGGAACAAGTGGTCGAAGTTGCCGATCCAGCCGTTGCCGCCGTCGCCGAACACGAGCGAGAAGCCGACGACCGCCCAGAGCGTCGAAACGAGGCCCATCGCGAAGATGTTCTGCATGAGCATCCCGAGCACGTGCTTGGAGCGGACCATGCCGCCGTAGAAGAACGCGAGCCCGGGGGTCATGAACAGCACGAGCGCCGCGGAGGTCAACACCCATGCGGTGTTTCCGGTATCCATGGTGGGCGACCATAGCGACGGGCGTGCGACCGGTTGAACTCGGCGCCGGCCCGACCGTGGGACGCGAACCGGCCCCTGCGTCGCCCGGTCCGGGGGAACGGGGTCGACGAAGGGGCCGGCGGTGCCTCACGCGACGCTGCGCCGAGACAGTGGTGCCGGCAGGTGTGCCGGCCGTTCGTGGCTCAGATCGCGTCTGCCCCCTCTTCTCCCGTGCGGATCCGCACGATGCGGTCGACGTCGGTGACCCAGATCTTGCCGTCGCCGATCTTGCCGGTCGCCGCCGACGCGACGATCGCGTCGACGATCGCGTCGACGGCACCGTCGTCGGCGACGATCTGCACTTCGACCTTCGGCACGAAGTCGATCTTGTACTCCGCGCCGCGGTAGGTCTCGGTGTGACCTCCCTGGCGGCCGAAGCCGCGTACTTCCGACACGGTGATGCCGGCGGAGCCGGCAGCTTTCAGTGCGTCCTTGACGTCGTCGAGCTTGAACGGCTTGATGACCGCTGTCACGAGTTTCATGGTGATCTCTCCTTCGATCTCTTTCTGGCTCAGTCGTTCGTGGTCACGCGTAGGCGGGGTCGGCGCTGTAGCCGGCCATGCCGTGCTCGGGGACATCGAGGCCCTCGACCTCTTCTTCGTCGTCGACCCGCAAGCCGATCGTCGCCTTCAACGCGCTGAACACGGCGAACGACGCGATGCCGACCCAGGCCGTGATGATCAGGACCATCACCAGCTGGACGATCAACTGCTCGACGCCGCCGCCGTAGAACAGGCCGGCGTCGTCGCGCCCGAGGAACGCGTCGTCGAACTTCGCGAACAGCCCGATCGAGATGACGCCCCATGCGCCGACGACACCGTGCACGCTGATCGCGCCGACCGGGTCGTCGATCTTGATCTTGTCGAAGAACAGCACGGAGAAGACGACGATGACGCCGCCGATCGCACCGATCAGTACCGAGATGAGCGGCGTGACCGTGCCGCACGGCCCGGTGATCGCGACGAGCCCGGCGAGGACGCCGTTGCCGATGAACGCGAGGTCCGGCTTGCCGGTCTTGAACCAGATCAGTGCCGCAGTGGCGAGACCGCCGGCTGCGGCGGCGAGCATCGTGTTCAGCGCGATGCCGGTGACGAGGTTGTCGGCGGCGAGCTCGGAGCCCGGGTTGAACCCGAACCAGCCGAGCCACAGGACGAACACGCCGAGGATCGCGAACGGGATGTTGTGGCCGGGGATCGCCCGTGGCGTCCCGTCCTCCGCGAACTTGCCCTTGCGGGGCCCGACGAGGAATGCTCCGACGAGCGCCGCGATGCCGCCGGTCATGTGCACGACGCCGGAACCGGCGAAGTCCGAGTACACCGCGTCGCCGATCGAGATGCCGGCGATCAGACCGCCGCCCCAGGTGAAGTGGACGACGACCGGATAGATCACTGCGCACATCACCGCACCGAAGATGAGGTACGACGCAAACTTCGTCCGTTCCGCCATCGCACCCGAGCAGATCGTCACCGCCGTGGCTGCGAACACCGCCTGGAAGAAGAAGAACGTGCCGTGCGACAGGTTGATGACGCCGCTGCCGCCGAGCTCGTTGATGTCGAGCCCGGTCAGGAAGAAGCCGTCCGTTCCGAAGAAGTCGTTGCCACCTCCGAACGCGATCGCATACCCGGTGCAGAAGAACGCAAGGATGCCGATGATCGCATCCGCCACGTTCTTGGCGAAGATGTTCACGACGTTCTTCGCCCGGGTCAGACCGGCCTCGACGAGCGCGAAGCCGGCCTGCATGAAGAACACGAGGCAGCCGGCGATGAACACCCAGATGTTGTCGAGGATCGCTTGCGCCTCGGAGACCTCCTGGGCGAAGCCGATCGATGGGGTGATGGCGACGACGGCGACGACACCGCCGAGGCCGGAGATGATTCGAAGTGCACGATTGCGCACGGGTCCTCCAGTATGGGTAGGGGTGGGAACGGGGTGTGGAGAATCCAGTGGCGTCGTTGCCGCCCGGATGCGGGGCGCAAGGTACGCGGGCCCCGTTAACCGGGTGTCGCCGCATTGTTTCGACCTCGTGAAATGACACGCCGCGCTCGGGTGCGCTCTTTGGGCGGTCGCCCGGTCGTCGGGAATCGCTGCCGATGGGGGGTGATGGCGACGACTCACCGGCCGGGCGACCGCACCAGAAATGGTACGGGAGCGAGTGTTGCGGCTCTGTGCGATTCAGGTGAACGAACTGTGAATCCGTCATGGCGCCGACGGCGACGCGGACGCATTCCGGTCGCTGCGTTGGAGCGCGGCGAGCGAGGCCGTGCACAATGACGGCATGGACCTCACGTACCCGACCGACGCCGAAGCGTTCCGCACCGAGATCCGGGCCTGGCTGCACGAGAACCTGCCGGAAGGTTGGTTCGACGACGGCTTCGAGATGACCGCCGACGAGCGCGCCGAGTTCAACGCACAGTGGCCGACGAAGCTGTTCGCCGGCGGATGGATCTGTGCGACGTGGCCGGAGGAGTACGGCGGCAAGGGGTTGTCCACGATGCAGGGTGTCGTTCTCGCAGAAGAGTTCGCGAACGCGAAGGCGCCAATGCGGGGCGACTTCTTCGGTGACACGCTCGTCGGTCCGACGCTGTTGCAGTGGGGCACCGAGGAGCAGAAGCAGGAGTTCCTGCCGGGGATCCTCTCCGGCACAACGCGCTGGTGCCAGGGCTTCTCCGAACCGAACTCGGGCTCCGACCTCGCATCGCTGAAGACGTCGGCCGTGCTCGACGGCGACGAGTGGGTGATCAACGGCCAGAAGGTGTGGACGACGCAAGGCCACCACGCCGACTACTGCTTCCTGCTCACACGGACCGACCCGGACGTCAAGAAGCACGCCGGCATCTCCTACATGCTCGTGCCGATGCGCCAGGACGGCGTCGAGGTCCGCGGTATCACGCAGCCGGACGGGACCGCCGAGTTCTGCGAAGTGTTCTTCGACAACGCCCGGTGTCGAAAGGACGCGGTCGTCGGCGGCGTCAACAACGGCTGGAAGGTCGCCAACTCGACACTCGCGTTCGAACGCGGCCAGTCGGCGACGACCGGCTTCCGGAGGTTCGCGGAAGAGTTCCGGCTGCTGAAGGAGAAGGCGCAGGAGAACGGCAGGATCGACGACCCGCTCGTCCGGCAGCGGCTGATGCGGTACTACACGAAGATCGAGATCCTGCGGTTCAACGGGCTGCGCAACCTGACCGCGACGTTGAACGGTTCGAAGGACATGGGGACGATCGCACTCGGCGCCACGAACAAGATGTTCTGGAGCGAGATGCACCAACGGGCGATGGAACTCGCGCTCGACATCTTCGGCGCCGAGGCGACACTGATCGACGCCGGCCCCGAGTCCGGCGGGTGGCCCGGGGCGACCCGGGACCGGCAACGCGAGGGTTACCCGGTGACCCCGATGATGTCGTCGTTCTTCTTCTCCCGGTCCGAGACGATCTGGGGCGGTACGAGCCAGATCCAGCGCAACATCGTCGGCGAACGCGTCCTCGGCCTCCCGAAGGAACCGAAGCCCCCCGTCGAGTCCGCGTAGGCCGGTCCGGGGCGAGAATTCGCACTGTCGTCACCGTTCGAATGTGGTGCGGGGTGAGTTCTGGTTACTGTCGCACCCGTGGACGAACTGCTCGACGACACCGGCCAACCTCGGCCGATCGCCCGTGAACTGATGTCGAGGCTCGACGCGCTCGGCCTCGACGAACTGCGCGAGCGGCAGCGTGCGACCGACCTCGAGATCCTCACGATGGGCATCACGTTCACCGTGTACTCCGACGGTGAGAACATCGATCGCGCGTGGCCGTTCGACATCGTGCCACGGTTGATCGCGGGCTCGGAGTGGGAGCGCGTCGAGATCGGTCTGAAGCAGCGGTTGCGGGCGCTGAACATGTTCATCGACGACCTCTACAACGACCGGCGGATCATCGCCGACGGCGTGTTCCCGGCCGGACTGTTGGAGGACTCGGAGAACTACCGGCCGGAGTGCGAGGGCATCTCGCCGAAGTTCGGCGTGTGGGCCCACATCTCCGGGTCCGACCTCGTCCGGGGTGGCGACGGCGAGTTCTACGTGCTGGAGGACAACCTGCGGGTGCCGTCCGGCGTCAGCTATGTCATCGAGAACCGTGGCGTCGCGAAGCGTGTCTTCCCCGAACTGTTCGAACGCCAACGCGTCCGCCCCGTCGACGCCTACACCGATGAGCTCAACAAGATGCTCGCGTCGATCGCACCGGACGGTCGGAGCCGGCCGCAGATCGCCGTGCTCACGCCCGGGATCTTCAACTCGGCCTACTTCGAGCACTCGTTCCTCGCCCAGCGGATGGGCGCAGCACTCGTCGAGGGCGCCGACCTCACCGTCGGCGACGACGACTGCGTGTACATGCGGACGATCCACGGCCTCGAGCGCGTCGATGTGATCTACCGCCGCATCGACGACCTGTTCATCGACCCCGAGGTGTTCCGCGAAGACTCCATGCTCGGCGTGCCCGGGTTGATGCGGTCGTGGAAGGCCGGCAACGTCGGCATCGCGAACGCGCCGGGCGCCGGCGTTGCCGACGACAAGTGTGTGTACGCGTGGGTGCCCGACATGGTTCGCTACTACCTCGGCGAGGAACCGTTGATCAAGAACGTGCCGACGTACCGGTGCATGTACGACGACGAACGCGAGTACGTGCTCGCCCACCTCGACGAACTCGTGATGAAGCCGGCGAACGAGAGCGGTGGGTACGGCATCGTCATCGGTGACCGGGCGAGCCCGGACGAGCTCGCCCACGTCCGCGGCGCGATCGAGGCCGACCCCCGCAACTGGGTCGCCCAGCCGATCCTGCAACTGTCGACCGCACCGACGTTGGTCGACGAGGGTCTCGAGCCGCGCCATCTCGATCTGCGGCCGTTCGTGCTGACCGGGGCGAACAGCTATGTGACCGCCGGGGGCCTCACGCGCGTCGCGTTGACGAAGGGCTCGTTGATCGTCAACTCGTCGCAGGGTGGCGGCAGCAAGGACACGTGGATCGTCGATGCCGTGCCGGCGCCGGACGGTGCGCCGTCGCAATCCCAGTCGCAATCCCAGTCGCAATCCGAGTCGCAATCCCAGGGGGCGAGCTGATGGTGCTGCTGTCGCGAGTCGCGGACCGCATCTACTGGGCGGCGCGCTACATCGAGCGCGCCGAGGACGCCGCTCGCGTCCTGCGCAGCTTCGGCGACGTGCTCGCCGACATCCCGACGAGCGGTTCGGCGCGTTGGAACTCGCTCGTCGCAGTCGCCGGCAGCGATGTCGAACTGGAACCCGAGGACGGTTCCGACGAGCGGCCTGTCGTTCGCTACCTCATCGCGGACCCGGAGCACTCGAACAGCATTCTGAACACGGTCGAAGCGTGTCGCGAGAACCTCCGCACGTGTCGTGAGGTGCTCCCGCGCGAGGCATGGCAGACGGTGAACGACCTGTCGATCTACGTGCGTGCAACGGCGCCGACGTCGATCGGTCGCCGTGCCCGCGAAGCGTTCCTGCTGCGCGTCGTCAACGACAGCAGGCGCCTCGACGGCGTGCTGACGGTTGCGATGACGCGTGATGCGGCATACGAGCTGTGGCGGCTCGGCCGGTACATCGAGCGTGGCGACATGACGACGCGCGTCCTGGGCGTGCGCGCTGCGACGCTGCTGCAACTGCCACCGGGCGGGCACGACGAGTTCGCCGAGGTGAGGTGGATGAGCGTGCTCCGCTCGCTGTCCGCGCTGCAGATGTACCAGCGCGCATCACCGGGGCCGATCGATGGTCCCGACGTGGTTCGCTTCCTGTTGTTCGACCATCACTTCCCGCGTTCGGTCGCCGGTTGTCTCGCCGAGATCCGCTCGTCGGTGCTGCGCCTGCCGGGCAACGAGACGGTGATGCACATGCTCGAGCGCGCCGACCGGGAGCTGAAGAACTGCCGGCCGCACGCGGACGACGGCGCGGAACTGGACGACGCGATGGACCGGGTCCAGCTGTCGCTGGCGGGCCTGCACGATGCGCTCGCCGCGCGATATCTGCGGTTCTGAGTGACGAGCGAGCCGCGACTCTACGATCACCCCCGATGTCCGCTGCCGACCAACTCCTCGACGAGATCGCCGGATATCCGGATCTGAACCGGCGCCAGTACGACGCGGACCGCATCCTGTCGTTCGAGGGCGCCGGCCACATCGTCCACGACCTGCCGACTCGGTCGGACGGTCGGGCGGTCTCGCTCGCGTCCCGGCCGTGGCGGCTCGACCCGATCCCGTTCGTTCTCGAGAGCGCCGAGTTCGAGATGCTGCGGGCGGCTGCCATCGCGCGCATGGCGATGATCGAGGGGATCCTCGTCGATGTCTACGGTGACCGGCGGCTGCTCACCGATCGCGTCGTCGACTCCGACCTCCTGTGGAGCAGCCGGCGCTATCGAGTGGCTGCGATCGGGAGCAGGCCGACGAAGCGGTGGTTGACGAGCTACGCGATCGATCTGATGCGCGACACCGACGGGGTGTGGCACGTCGTCGCCGATCTGACCGACGCGCCGACCGGTGTGGGCTACGCGTTGCTCGATCGCGTCGTCGGCGCACGTGTCCATCGCGACCTCGTGAGCCGGGTGCGGCACAGCGATGGCCTCCAGCCGTTGGAACCGTTCGTCGATCGGCTGCGCGACGGCCTCGCCGATCTCGCCGACGTCGACAGCCCGCGCATCGTGATGATGTCCGGCGGCG
>JAHEKY010000133.1:0-2344 GCA_024644465.1 Ilumatobacteraceae bacterium
GCCCCCGACGACCGACGCCGAACGCGCCGGCGTGCCACCGGTCACCGCCAACGACTTCCTTCCGGAGGACCGTGACGTCACCGACTGCATCGGTGTGCTCGAGCGGCCCGGGTGCGGAAACGAGAACCGCGGCGGATGGCGGCAGTACGCCGTGCTCGGCGTGCTGCTCGCCGGGCTGCTCGTCGTGTTCGGCAACATCGCGCGCGGCGTTCGGCGCCGCGGCTGATCGGGCCCCGGCCACCCGGGTCCCGTTCCCGAGCACGCGAATCGCGGAGTGTGTACGCTCGGCCACGAAACGTGGAAGGTGACATGACGGGACGCGACCGGCGCAGGGGCGAGGAGCGCGACGACCTCCTGCCACGACGCGCACCCGGGTGGCGATAGATGCTGCGCGTCTTCGTCAGCTCCCGGATGCAGGAACTGGCGGCCGAGCGCGCCGCGGTGGCGGCGACGTTGCGCGAGATGGGCGTGGAGGCCTTCGTCTTCGAAGACGACGCCGGTGCGCGCCCCGGCACGATCGTGAACACGTACCGCGAGGAGCTGGTCACGAGCGACGTGTACCTCGGCCTGTTCTGGCTCGGCTACGGCGACTACACGAACGACGAGTACCGGGCCGCGGCCGCCGCCGGCCTGCCGTGTCTCGTGTACGAGAAACCGCCCGGCGCCGAACACCGTCGCGATCCGGAACTGGCGTCGTTCCTCGAACGGATCGGTCACGTCGAGGACGGCGACGTGACCGTCGCCTGGTTCGACGACGTCGACGAACTCACCACGTGGGTACGGCGTGACATCGAGCGGCTCCGCGACGATGCGGTGCGCCGCCAGATCCGCTCCGGTGGCTACGTGACGCGCGCCGGGCCACACGGCGTCCGCCTGGACGCCGAACCGCCACCGGTGATCAAGGTGCGGCGACCGCACGTGTCCGGATGTGCGCAACCGCCGGACCCCCTGCTGGGGCGCGACCGACCGCTCGGCCGAATCCGGGGCGCGCTCTCCAGCGGCGAACGACTCCTCGGGTTCAGAGGCGCCCCCGGCATGGGGAAGTCGGCGCTGGTGGCCAGCCTGGCTGCGGAACTGGGCGCCGGGTACGACGACGGCGCGGTGTGCATCCAGGCCGCCGACCACGCATCGCCGCGCGACGTCCTCCAGGACATCTGGTCCCGTTACCTCGATGCCGGGCATGGCACCTACGTGGCAACCGACAGCGACCTCGCCGACGGGCTGAGCGGCCGCGCGGCGTTGGTGACCGTCGACGACCTCCAGATCGCGGCCGGCGACGTCGAGGGGCTCACCGCCGCGATGCCGCAGTCGTCGTTCGTCGTGACCGGCGCCCCGAGCGGCGACGACCTCGATGCCTTGGCGTACGTCAGGGCGGTCAACCTCGAGGGGTTCACCGAGGATGACGACATCGTGGCGCTGTTCGAGACCGACTACGGCGAACCGGTGCCGGATGAGGCGCGTGCTGCGGTCGTCGCCGCCTGCCGAGCGGCCGGAGCGGGGCCCGGACAGATCCGTCGATTGGCGAACGACGCCTGGGGAAGCGATGCACGGCTCGCCGACTGGGCGACCGATGCGGTGGCGCCGCCTGCACCGGAGCAGACGCGCGCGCTCCGCCTGGTGGGCGCGGCCGGGCCGGCGGTGGCGATGCCGACCGGTGTCGCCGAAGCGCTCGGCATCTCCGACGAGCAGCTCGCCGTGTTGGAGGCGGCCGGCCTCCTGAAGGCCGCATCACCGCGTTTCCGCCTCGCCGCTCCGTCGACCGACACCGTGACCGGATCGGCCGTCGGCGATGTGGCCGCGATCGTGGCCGCGACCGCCGAGTGGGCCGGGTCGGCGGATCCCGAGGACGTGGCAGCGAGCCGGGCGTTCGTCTCGTGGGCCACCGAGCGCGCCGCAGCTGCAGGTGACAACGAGGCGGTGCAGCGGTTGGCCCGAGCGACGAGTGACACGCTCGCAACCCGTGGCTGGTGGGGTGCGTGGGAACGGGTGCTCGAACTCGCCCACGCCTCGGCGAGCGCAGCCGGAGACCCGGGCGGCGCCGGGTGGGCACTCCACCAACTCGGTACACGCGCCGAAGTGCTCGCGGGCGCCGGTGCCGGTACCGACATGTTGCGCCGCGCCGTCGAGCTGCGGCTCGCCGCCGGTGATTTCGACGGTGCCGCGCTCACGCAGCACAACATCGCCCAGATCGAAGCGAACATCGTGCCCGATGTGTCCGACCACCCGGAGCAGGAGCCAGAGTCACGTTCGGAGACAGAGGCCGAGCACCCGGCCGACGAGCACCCGCCCACCGAGGAGCTGGCGCGCACCGAGGAACCGGTCACGCCCACGCAGGAGCTGCGCC
>JAHEKY010000133.1:2444-6512 GCA_024644465.1 Ilumatobacteraceae bacterium
CGACTGCTCGCTCCGCGTGACCTTCGCACCGTCCGCGCCGGGCCGGCACGAAGCGCGCGTGTTCGTCGATGCGGGCGACGACGACCTCGACGTCGCCGTCGTCGGGCGCGCGACGAGCGGCGTGCTGTCGACCGAACTGGACACGTTCGAGTTCGGCACGCTCGCGGTCGGGCAGACCGCGGAGCCCCTCGGCATCGCCCTCATCAACACCGGAGACGGCCAGTTGCCTGCGCTCACCGTCGGTCTCGACCAGGAGGGCGACGCGTTCACGTTCGACGCCTCCGGCTGTGAGGGGCAGGCGTTGGCCCCTGACGGCCAGTGCACAGTCATTCTCGGATTCGCGGCACCGGGTTCCGGCAGTTTCGTGGCGGAACTGGTCGCGACCGCCGGCACGTCGACCGTCAACGTCACGATCACGGGGGTCGGTGCCTTCGGCGAGCTCGTCGCTGACCCCGAGACCGTCGACTTCGACGCAGTCGAGCTCAGCACGACCGACGTCCGCGAGCTCGTCCTCGCGAACAGCGGCGATGTCGGCCTGACGATCGAGTCGGTGATCGTCGATGGTGCGCCCGGCGTGACCGTCGACGACGTCTGTAGCGGCGTCCTCCTGTTGTCAGGGGAGTCCTGCAGCATGTCCGTCGCGTTCACCCCGACGGAGCGCGGCCCGATCACCGGCGCGATCGTGGTGGCAACACCCGACGGCGAGACCAGAATCGCGGTGACCGGAGACGGCGTCGCCGGCGACATCGAGATCACGCCGGGGAAGCTCGACCTCGGCGACGTCAGCATCGGTGAGGTGAGCCGCGGCCGATTCATCGTGACCAACACCGGGCGCGGTCTCCTGGACGTCTCCGCGTCGATCGACGACGGGAGCGGACCGTTCGAGGTCGTGGGCTGCGAGTCGGTCCAGCTGGAGCCCGGGGCATCGTGCGACCTGATCGTCGTCTTCGCCCCGACTGAGGCCGGCGGGCAGACCGGCGAGGTCCGGGTCACTGCCTCGTTCGCGCAGGGCGGCGCAGGCTCCGTCCTGAGCGTGATCGGGCGGGGCGTCTCCGAGTTCAGGCTGTTCGGCGGCGGCGTCGGTGAGATCGAATTCGGCGAGACCGACCTGGAGGGAGTGCTGACGAGCTCGAGTGAGGAACTCGGCGAAGGCGGCGAGCTCCTCGAGTGGACGGCGGAAGAACCCGGCGGCTGCATCGGGAACGGATTCGAGTACTTCCTGACAGGTCTCCAGCTGCGGTTCACCGACGCGGAGACACCCTTCGGCGGCCCCGACTCCTTCCACTTCGCCCAGTGGGCTGCGACCGAGGGTTCGCCACTGACTCGCGGCGGCCTCGCACCAGGGACCTCGACGCTCGCAGACCTCGAAGCCGTTCACGGTTCCGAGGAGCGCGCGGGACTCGCGTTCGACGACTTCTTCGGCTGGTTCGACATCGTCCTGTCCGGCCCGGACGACGGCATCACGTTCGTGTTCGGCGGCAGCGACGACGTGGGGCCGGGCCCTGGCGATCCGATCATCGCGATGACGGCCGGCAGCCGCGTGTGCTTCGGCAGCTGATGCCCTTGCGATGCCCACGGCGCGCTGCCCGTACGATGCGCCCGTGACACCCGAGGAGTTCCGCCGGCACGGCCACGAGTTGATCGACTGGATCGCCGACTACGTCGAGGGCGTCGGCGGACGCAGCGTCTTCCCTGACATCGGCCCCGGCGACGTGCGGGCGCAACTGCCGGAGCATCCGCCGACGGCGCCGGAGCCGTTCGACGCCGTGCTCGCCGACGTCGACGACGTCATCGTCCCGGGCTTGACGCACTGGCAGCATCCCGACTTCTTCGCATGGTTCCCGTCGAACGTGACATACCCGTCGATCCTCGGCGAGCTGCTGGCGTCCGGGCTGGGCGTGAACGCGATGGCCTGGGTCACGTCGCCGGCGGCAACGGAACTCGAGACTCTGATGCTCGACTGGATGCAGGAACTGCTCGGGTTGCCCGAGGGGTTCCGTTCGACGAGCGAACGCGGGGGTGGCGCGATCCAGGGCACGGCGAGCGAGTCGACACTGATCGCGATGCTCGCGGCGCGCTGGCGGGCGACGGGCGGTGCGGTCAACGACGACGGCGACACGACGAGACTCGTCGGCTACTGCACGTCGCAGGCCCATTCGAGCATCGAGAAGGGGTTCCGGATCGCCGGGATCGGCACCGCGCGGATGCGCGTCGTCCCACACGACGATCGGTACGCGATGCGTCCGCGTGCTCTCGCCGAGATGATCACCGCCGACGTCGCCGCGGGGCTCGTACCGTTCATCGTCGTCACATCGCACGGGACGACGTCGTCGATGGCGTTCGACCCGACGCCCGAGGTCGCCGCGATCTGCGGCGAGCACGGCATCTGGTTGCACGTCGACGCGGCGATGGCCGGCATCGCTGCGCTGGAACCCGACTACCGATGGGTCAATGCGGGCGTGGAGCTGGCGGACTCGTACTGCACGAACCCGCACAAGTGGATGGGCATCAACTTCGACTGCAACCTGTTCTGGACGGCGGACCGGGCAGCCCTGATCGGCGCGCTCAGCATCCTGCCGCCGTACCTCCAGTCGGCCGCCACCGAAGCCGGCGCGGCGATCGACTACCGCGACTGGGGCGTGCCGCTCGGCCGGCGGTTCCGCGCGCTGAAGCTGTGGTTCGCGCTGCGTACGGACGGTGTCGGCCCGGTGCGGGCGATGATTCGCGAGCACGTGGCGATCACCCAGGAGTTGGCCGCGCTCGTTGCGGCCGACGAACGGTTCGAGATCGTCGCACCCCACCCGCTGAACCTGCTCTGCATCGCCCGCACGGGAACCGACCTCGATGACGCCAACGACGCGACCGATGCCCTGATCGACGCCGCCAACACGAGTGGGGCGGGGCTCTTCACACGCACCGTCCTCGACGGCCGCTCGGTGATGCGGATCTCGATCGGCGCCAGGTCGACGACGCGCGACCACGTGCTCGTGATGTGGGACCGCGTCTCCCGACTCGCCTGATCAGCGCCGGTACCGGCAACATGCTCGACGTGCGCAGCGCCCGCGGCTGGACCGCGATCATGCTGGTCGCCGGTGGCGCCATCGTCGCGCAGGCATTCGGCCGGTTCACCTACAGCGTGCTGCTGCCGGCGATCCGCAACGACCTCGACCATTCCAACACGGTCGCGGGGCTCCTCGGCACGGCGAACGTGACCGCCTACCTGCTGGGCACGTTCGTCGTCGCATCGCTGACCTCGCGGTTCGCACTGCTGGCCGTGTTCCGGGGCGGGTTCGTGTTCTCGCTCACCGGGCTGGCGATGGCCGCATTCGCGCCCAGCGCGTTCGTGCTCGGCGTCGCACTGTTCATCATGGGCTTCGGCGGGGCGATGATCTGGATCCCGTCGCCGGCGCTCGCCGCCGGTGCAGTCCGCCCGGAGCGACGGGGCATGGCGGTCGGGGGAATCGGTGCGGGGATCGGCGCGGGCATCGTCTTCTCCGGCCAACTCGCCCGCATCGTTCGCGAGCGGTCGGGCGACGAGGCGTGGCGCGACGTGTATCGCATCGACGTGGCGCTCGGCGTCGTCGTCGTCGTCACGATCCTGCTGTTCCTCCGCCACCGCGAAGCCGCGCCCGTCGGCCGCGGTGGCAGCATCGCCGGGTTCGGGACGCTGCGCACGATGCCGGGCTGGGCCGCGCTCACCGGCAGCTACGCCTCGTACGGCTTCTGCTACCTGCTGGCGATCTCCTTCCTCACGTCGCGGCTGGAGGACGACGCCGGCTACTCCGAAGGCCTCGCGTCGTCGATGTTCACGCTCGTCGGCGTCGGTGCGATCATCGGCGGCGTCCTGCTCGGCGTGTTCGCAGATCGGATCGGTGAGCGGGCGACGCTGACCGTCGGGTTCGCGATCTTCGCGGTGGCGTTGGCCGGGATCATGACCGGTGTCGTCGCCCTCGTCGCGGTCGGCGCAGTCACGACCGGGCTGATGTTCGGCGGGCTCGCCTCCGTGACCGCATCGTACGTCGTGCGCCACACCAGCCCCGAGGCGTTCGGGCCGAGTTACGCGGCCGC
>JAHEKY010000004.1 GCA_024644465.1 Ilumatobacteraceae bacterium
CCCTCGGCCGACTCGACCGCGCCAAGGCCCACGACCAGGTCGAAGAGATCTCCTCGCAGTACGGCCTGCACCTCGACCCGGAGGCCTTGATCGAGGATCTCCCGGTCGGCATCCAACAGCGGGTCGAGATCCTCAAGGTCCTGTTCCGCGACGCCAAGATCGTCGTGTTCGACGAACCGACGGCGGTGCTGACACCGCAGGAGATCGAGGAGTTCTTCAAGATCGTCGAGTCGTTGAAGGCATCCGGCCGCGGCATCGTGTTCATCACGCACAAGCTGACCGAGGCGTTGCGCATCGCCGACCGGATCAGCGTCCTGCGCCGCGGCAAGACCGTCGGCGAGGCCGACCCGGCCGAGATCGACGAGATCGCCCTCGCCGAGATGATGGTCGGTCGCCCGGTCCAGCTCGTCGTGGACAAGGAGACGGCACAGCCCGGAGACGCCACCCTCCAGGTCCGCGATCTCCATGTCGTCGACCCGACCGGCCGCACGCTCGTCGACCACGTCAGCTTCGAGGTGCACGCCGGCGAGATCGTCGGCGTGGCGGGTGTGCAGGGCAACGGCCAGACCGAGCTCGTCGAGGCCCTGACCGGCCTGCGCGAGATCCTCGGCGGCTCGGTCCAGGTCGACGGTGTCGACCTGACCGACTCCTCACCGCGCGAGGTCCACCAGGCAGGCGTCGCCCACATCCCGGAGGACCGGCAGCGATCGGGCCTCGTCGGCGACTTCACGGTCGCCGAGAACATGGTGCTCACGCGGTACCACGACGATCAGTTCAGCGACGGGATGCGGATGGACTGGGACACCGCACGTTCGACCGCGGCCGACCTCGTCGAGCAGTACGACGTCCGCACACCGTCGATCCTGACGCCGGCAGGCACGTTGTCCGGCGGCAATCAGCAGAAGGTGATCGTGGCGCGCGAGCTCAGCCGGGACCTACGACTCGTCATCGCGTCCCAGCCGACGCGCGGTGTCGACGTCGGTTCGATCGAATACATCCACGCGCAGGTCGTGCTGGCCCGCGACGGAGGGGCCGCCGTGCTCGTCGTGTCGACCGAACTCGACGAAGTGATGGCGCTGGCCGATCGCGTGCTCGTGATGTATCGGGGCCGCATCGTCGCCGACATGGCGCGAGACGCAACGAACCACAGCGAAGTCGGGCTGTACATGGCCGGCGCGAAACAGGAGGCATCGGCATGACGGACGTCGCAGCTCCGGTCGAGCAGCCCCCCAGGGGCGTCCTGCAGCGGGCGGTGGACCGCATCGACACGACCAACGCGATCGTCCTCCCGCTGCTCGCCTTCGTCAGCGCGCTCGTCATCGGCACGTTCGTGATCGCGCTGTCCGACATCGACAAACTCAAAGACGGCGACATCGGCGGCATCCTGACGACGATCAAGGACGCCTACCTCGCGTTGCCGAAGGGTGCCTTCGACGGCTGGCGGCCGCTGAACGAGACGATCGTCGCGACGACGCCGTTGCTCCTCGCGGGTCTCGCCGTCGCGATCACCTTCAAGGCGGGGCTGTTCAACATCGGCGGAACCGGCCAGATGCTGATGGGCGGCATGGGTGCCGTCTGGATCGGGTTCACGATGAACGGGCCGGGCATCGTGCAGGTGCCGCTCGGCATCCTCGCCGGGATGGTCTGCGGGATGCTCTGGGGGATCGTCCCCGGTCTGCTGAAAGCGCGCGCCGGCGTCCACGAAGTGATCTCGACGATCATGATGAACTTCATGGCCGCGTCGTTGGTGCTGTACACCCTCAAGACCGACGCATTCGTCCGGGAGGGGCGGAGCGACCCGATCTCCAAGCTGGTCACACCGGAGGGCCGCCTGCCCCGCCTGTTCGGCTTCCTCGACCGGCCGGAACTGCGCGCCCACATCGGCTTCCTGATCGCGATCGCCGCCGCGATCTTCTTCTGGTGGCTGCTGGAACGTACGACGATCGGCTTCGAGATCCGCGCCCAGGGCGCCAACTCCAGCGCCGCACGGTACGCGGGGATGAAGCCCGGACTCCTGATCGTCACGTCGTTCGTCATCGCGGGCGGCTTCGCCGGTCTGGCCGGCGCCAGCGAGGTGCTCGGCACGCAGGGCCGGGCGACGCAGGGATTCGCCGGCTCGATCGGGTTCGATGCGATCGCCGTCGCGCTCCTCGGACGATCGTCGCCGACCGGCACGGCCCTCGCTGCGTTGCTGTTCGGTGCGCTCCAGGCTGGTGGTCAGAAGATGCAGGTGGACACGGGCGTCCCGGTCGACCTCGTGCTGATCCTGCGAGCGCTGATCATCCTGTTCATCGCGGCACCACTGCTGATGAAGGCGATCTGGCGGATCAAGGCCGAAGGGGCTGCCGCCGGCCCGTCGTTCGGGGGGTGGGGATCATGAACCAGCCCGCGACGTTGACCGACGCCTACCTCGGCCTCGCCGGATCGGTGACGCGCACTCCCGACCAGGTCAAACGGTCGCGCAACCTCGGCATCGCCTACTTCGTGCTCGCGGTCGTCACGCTCGTCGTGTTCGCCCGCGGCGACGGCGGCACGTCGACGTTCGGCCTCGGCGGCGACTCGACGTTCGGGGTCCCCAGCATTCCGCTCGCGTGGATCTGCGCGGTCTCGTTCGCGGCGCTCGGCGGGGTGCAGATCTCACGCGGCACGGGCCGCTGGCAGTCCGCGCTGATCGCCGCCGCTGCCCTGCTGTTCGTGTTCACGCTGATGGCGTGGGCGGCCGCCGGCAAGCAGTTCTCGCTGACCGGCACGCTGCACGATGCGCTGAAGGCATCGACGCCGCTCGTGTTCGGCGCGCTCGGCGGGATCATGTGCGAGCGGTCCGGCATCATCAACATCGCCATCGAAGGGCTGCTGCTGGCCGGCGCGTTCACGTCGGCCGTCGTCGGTTCGGTCGTCAACATCTGGGTCGGGATCGGCGCCGCGATGGTCGTCAGCGCGCTGCTCGCGCTGATGCTGGCGTGGCTGACGATCAGGTTCCACGTCGACCAGGTGATCGTCGGCTTCGCGATCAACTTCTTCGTGCTCGGCCTGACGTCGTTCATCGACTCCCGCGTGCTCACCCGCAACCCCGAGTACAACGGCACGGGCACGATCTCGCAGTGGAAGGTCCCCGGGTTGCACCGCCTGCCGATCGTGGGACCGATCCTGTTCGAGCAGACGTTCTACGTGTACGTCGCGCTCGGCCTCGTCGCGTTCATCGCGTGGGCGCTGTTCAAGACGAAGTGGGGGCTGCAGACCCGCGCCGTCGGCGAGCACCCGACCGCCGCGGGCACCTTGGGCATCGACGTGCTGCGGCGCCGGTACATCAACGTCACGCTCGCCGGCGCGATCAGCGGGTTCGGCGGGTCCTGGTGGACCGCCGACGTCGGCCGCTTCAACGAGAACATCACGAACGGGCGCGGGTTCATCGCGCTCGCCGTCGTGCTCGTCGGCCGGCACCATCCGGTGGGCGCGCTGATGGCCGCGCTCGTGTTCGGCTTCGCCGACGCCCTCGCGCTGAAGTTCAGCTTCCTCAACACCGGGATCCCGAGCGAGTTCCTCGAGCTCGCGCCGTTCCTCGTCACGCTCGTCGTCGTCGCCAGTGTCGGTCGCGGTGCCAGGGTCCCAGCCGCGCTCGGCCAACCCTACGAAGAGCAATAACCAGCTGCGGTGAGAGGTGAGAGGACCTGTCACCCCGAACTCTCACCGGAACGCACTCTCCCGACTCTCCGGTGAGATCTGGGGGCACCTGTGCCTCTCACCTCTCACCGCAAGGGCGAGGAGATGGGTCAGGTGTCGTTCGTCAGTTCGCTGACGGCTCGGACCTCGATGCCGCCCCGGGGGCGTTGGGTCAGTGTCACGGTGACGCGCTGTGGCTTCGCCGTGGCCATGATCTCGCGGGCGATCTCGGCCGCGAGCGCCTCGGCGAACACGGCGCGGTCGCGGAATCCCCACAGGTAGAGCTTCAGGCTCTTCGACTCGACGCACCACTGCCCCGGCACGTACTCGATCACGACGGTCGACAGATCGGGCTGCTCGGTGACCGGGCACATCGAGCTCAACTCGTCGGTCGTGAACGTGACGCACGTGACGTCGGCGGGAGCCGGAAACACCTCGACGTGTTCGATCGGGTGCCGGACGGTGCTCCCCAGTACGGTCAGATCCATGTCACCCAGGTTACTCTCGGGTAACGAAACCGACGCCTGACCCGCTGGAGCATCCGTGACACGCACGCCGAACCTGGGAGCCGCGACCGTCCTGGTCGCTGCCGCCCTCATCGCGGCCGCCTGTTCCGCCGACGCCGACACCCAGCCCGCGTCAGGCCAGCCGGCGCCGGCCCCCGCAGCCACCACGACAGTCGTACCCGCGGAGACGAGCCCCGCTGCGACGGCCGCACCGACGACAGCAGCCCCGCCGGCAACCGATGCACCCGTCGAGACGCCACCGCCCTCGACGACCGACCCCGAGCGGGCCGAGTCGATCGCGCAGGTCAACGAGTACATCGCGCAGGCCGCGGCGTTCGACCAGGCCGGCGCAGACATCCAGTTCCCGCAGGGGCTCACGTTCTCCGCCGGCGGGGCACCCGGGTACTCGCGCTACGTCTTCCGCGAGCACTCCGACGGCGTCGTGCCGACGCTCGTCGAGGGCCCGATCGACGGCACGGTCCGGTGCCAGGACGAGGCGCTCCCCTGCTCGTACCAGGACCTGAAGCAGCTCCACGCCTCGGGCGCGGCGATCCCTGCCGAGCTGCAGATGACGACCGCCGAACTCACCGAACTCGTCGGGCAGCTCGACGAACTCAACGCGTTCGCCGAGGCCCACCGCGACGTCGCGGCGGCATGCGCGGCCGGTTTCATCAGCGACCAGATCCAGACCCCGAACATGGGGTCGCACTTCTACAACATCAGCACGATCGGCAACGGCTTCGATCCGGGTGAACCGGAGATCCTGCTCTACGCGCAGGCCGACGGCACGCTGCCCGACGGCGCGCTCGACCAGTGCGTCGACGGTGTGTGGACCGGCGACCCGCTCGTGCTCGTCGGGACCGCGTTCATCATCCCGCCACAGGTGATCGGCGACGACCATCCCGCCACGTTCGCCGGCCCGATCGACAACTGGCACATCCACTACAACCTCTGCCGGGGCAACGCCCAGGGACGCGACTCGTTCCTCCCGAGGGCACAGTGCGAAGCAGAGGGGGGCAACTTCTCCGAGGCGCTCGGATGGATGCTGCACGCGTGGGTCGCCGACGACTTCGACAACCAACTCGGTGTCTTCAGCATGTGGAACTCGGCGATCACACCGGTGCTCGATCCGGAGACGATCAGGGAGTCCCGCGAGGTCAAGGGATCCGACTTCCCGGAGGGTGCGGAGCAGTCGCTGATCGCCGACTTCCTCTACTCCGGCGAGTTGACGGTCGCGACGGGCCAGCCACTGTTCTTCAACAACGTCGACGCCGTCCCGCACACGGTCACCGCGGGCACACCCGCCGAGCCGGCGCTCGACCGGTTCGATTCCGGCCTGCTCACCCCGGGCACCAATTTCGCGGTGACCTTCGACCAGCCGGGCACCTATTCGCTGTTCTGCTCGCTGCACCCGGACATGGTCGCGAGCGTCACCGTGACCGAGTCGTAAGCCGTGCTCACCGCCGAACAGCGAGCGGCGTACGACCGGGACGGGTTCCTCGTCCTGCCCGACTTCGTCTCGGTCGCCGAGTGCACGCGGTTGCGCGAGCGCGCCCTGCAGATCGTCGATGAATGGGAGCCGAGCGCCCGACGGTCGGTGTTCACGACCAACGAGCAGACCCGCACCTCGAACCAGGAGTTCCTCGACAGCGGATTCGGCACGTGGTGCTTCTTCGAAGAGGACGCGTTCGGCCCCGACGGCGAGTTGACGCAGCCGAAGGAGCTCTCGATCAACAAGATCGGCCACGCCCAGCACGACACCGACGACGAGTTCCGGCGCTTCTCGTACGACCCTCGCCTCGGCACGATCGCTCGCGAGCTCGGCGTCGTCGAACCGCTCGCGCTGCAGTCGATGTACATCTTCAAGCAGCCCCGCATCGGCGGCGAAGTGACGTGTCACCAGGACGCGACGTTCCTCTACACGGACCCGATCACGGTGACGGGATTCTGGTTCGCGATCGAGAACGCGACGCTCGACAACGGGTGTCTGTGGGCCGCGCCGGGCGCGCATCGGGGCCCACTGCGTCAGCTGTTCAAGCGCGACGACCCCGACGACCCCGCCCGCGCCACCGGAGCGGTCTTCGAAGCGCTGGATGCGACTGCGTTGCCGACACCGCCCGCCGACGTCCATCACCCGCGCGAGACCTCGTTCGTGCCGCTCGAGGTCGCCGCCGGGACGATGGTCGTGTTGCACGGCCTGCTGCCCCACTGGAGTGGGCCGAACCACTCGGCGACGAGTCGCCATGCGTACTCATTGCATGCGATCTCGGCCGCTGCCGATTACCCGAGCTGGAACTGGCTGCAGCGGCCCGCAGACATGCCCCTGGGCGCGCTCTGACCGCCACCGGCCGACTCGGGCGCCGCGTGGCTAACGTGATGCCATGACGACGGCCGAACTGATCACCCGAGCGCCCAAGGCACTCCTGCACGACCACCTCGACGGCGGGTTGCGGCCGGCAACGGTCGTCGAGCTGGCGCAGGAGTTCGGCTATGACGACCTCCCCACGACCGACCCGGACGAACTGTCGAAGTGGTTCAACCGTGGCGCCAAGCGCAATGACCTCGTGCTCTACCTGGAGACGTTCGCCCACACCGTCGGCGTGATGCAGCATCGCGACGCGATCGAGCGCGTTGCGTTCGAGTGCGCCCAGGACCTCGCCGCCGACGGAGTCGTGTACGCCGAGGTGCGGTTCGCGCCGGAATTGCACATCGAGGCCGGTCTGACGCTCGACGACGTCGTCGTCGCGGTGCTCGAGGGATTCCGGCGCGGCTCGGCCGGGACCGACCTCACGATCTACGCGCTCTGCTCGGCGATGCGTCAAGCGGCGCGCAGCCTCGAGATCGCGGAAGTCGCGGTCCGTCATCGCGATGCCGGCGTCGTCGGTTTCGACATCGCCGGACCGGAGGCAGGCTTCCCGCCGACGCGCCACCTCGACGCGTTCCAGTACATCAAGCGCGAG
Organism: Ilumatobacteraceae bacterium; assembly: GCA_024644465.1. Classification (GTDB taxonomy): domain Bacteria; phylum Actinomycetota; class Acidimicrobiia; order Acidimicrobiales; family Ilumatobacteraceae; genus Ilumatobacter_A. Next base: position 7,127 of record JAHEKY010000004.1, read on the forward strand.
AACTTCCACTCGACGATCCACGCCGGTGAGGCCTTCGGGCCGCCGTCGATCTGGGAGGCGGTCCAGTTCTGCGGTGCCGAACGACTCGGTCACGGTGTCCGCCTCGTCGACGACATCGACGTCGGCCCCGACGGCGACGCGACACTCGGCCAGCTGGCGAACTACGTACGCGACGGCCGGATCCCGTTGGAGATCTGTCCGACGTCGAACGTCAACACCGGCGTCGTCGGGTCGATCGCCGAGCACCCGATCGGGCTGCTCCGACGGCTGCAGTTCCGCGTCACGGTCAACACCGACAACCGGTTGATGAGCGACACGACGATGAGCAACGAGATGATCCAACTCGCCGAGGCGTTCGGCTGGGGGCTGAGTGACTTCCAGTGGCTGACGGTGAACGCGATGAAATCCGCGTTCGCGCCGTTTCCCGAGCGGCTCAAGTTGATCAACGGCATCATCAAGCCGAGGTACGCGATGCTGCAGGCCGAGCAGACGCTCGGGGTCGGCTGATGGGCGTCGACACCGTCATCGTCGACCACCCGCTGGTGACCGACGCCCTCGCCCGGATCCGGGACGTGACGACGCCGAACGCGCTCTTCCGCCAGAACCTGGAACGGATCGGCACGCTGCTGATCGCCGAGGCGACGCTGACCCTGCCGACGGTCGACGGTGAGGTCGAGACGCCGCTCACGACGGCCGCGGTGCGGCGCCTCGCGGTGCAGCCGGTGATCGTGCCCATCCTGCGCGCCGGTCTCGGCTTCCTCGCGCCGGCGCAGCACCTGCTGCCGGCCGCCGACATCGGCTTCATCGGCATCGCCCGCAACGAGCAGACACACGAACCCGAGCCGTACGTCAACAAGCTGCCCGAGTCGTTCCAGGGTCGGCCGGTGATCGTCGTCGACCCGATGCTGGCGACCGGTGGGTCGCTGATCCACACCTTGGAGCTGCTGATCGGCGCCGGCGCACAACAGCCCATCACGGTCGTCGTCGCGCTCGCAGCCCCGGAGGGCATCGCCGCCGTCGAGGAGTCGGGCATCGACATCACGCTGTTCACGGCGGCCGTCGACGACCACCTCAACGACAACGCCTACATCGTGCCGGGCCTCGGCGATGCCGGCGACCGTCAGTTCGGCGCCCCCGCCTGACCCGTCAAAGTTGTGTCAGACACAACTTTGCTGTGACACCGAGCCCGCAGACTCCGACGGATGGGGAGATCACCACGTCCCGACGAGCCCGGCGGGCGCTTCCACGTGATGAATCGCGGGGTTGCCAAGCAGGCGACGTTTCGCTGCACGGAGGACCGAGTCGAGTTCGGGCGACTGTTGGCCCTGGGCCACGAGCGGTTTGGGGTCACGACGCACTCGTACTGCCTCATGGACAACCACTTCCACCTGGTCCTTCACTGCCCGGACGGACACTTGTCCGAGTCCATGCAGCAGCTCGGTTCCGTGTTCACGCGCCACGCGAACGAGCGGAGCGGGCGCGACGGTCCGCTCTTCCGCGGCCGGTTTCGCTCGATCCGCATCACCGACGAGCACCAGCTGTTGAACACGGTCCGCTACGTACACCGCAATGCGCTCGACATTCCGGGGGTCTGCGCGGTCGATCGCTATCGGTGGTCGAGTCACCGGACGTACCTCGGACATCGGCGCGCACCCACGTGGATGGACACCGGGCCCGTGCTCGACATGTTCGGCCAGGATCGGCAGGCATTCGACGACTTCGTCTCGAACGATCGGTCGGCGCTGTGGCCGGTCGGCCCTGATGCGCTGCCCGAGATCGTGGAACTGGTCGTTGCCGAGCGACACGCCGACGTCGGCCCCGGCGTGCGACGCACGCTGCTGCTGCTCGTCCTCGAGCGGCTCTCCGACGGCGATCGGTGCCGAGTCATTCGCATGCTCGGCTTCGAAGACGAGGTCCCGCTCCAACGTGCGCTTCGTCGGGCGGCACGACGCGCCGCAGCTGAGCCGTGGCTCGCCGACGCCGTCGAGCACGTGACACGTCTCGCTGGTGGACGACAAAGTTGTGTCTGACACAACTTTGTCGTCGGGCTACGACTCGCGGGAGGCGGCAAGGGCCTGGAGCAGGCGGTCGAGCTCGGCGGGGTCGAGGTCGACCGCTTCGCCGTACAACTTGACCTTGGGCTCGGTGCCGCTCGGGCGGACCTGCAAGCGCACGCCATCGGTGAGCACCAACCGGACGAGGCTCGCCTCGGGGTACGACGACACCGACTCGACCTGCCGGCCGCCGATGTCCGCGGGCGGATCGGCTTCGATCTCGGCGACCCATGTCGCGCCGACCGACGGCGGAATCCTGACCGACAGCTCGGCGGTCGTGTAGCGCCCGAAGCGGGCGGCGATCGCGTCGAGGCGTTCCTGCAGCGTCACACCCTCGGAAGCTGCGAGCGCCGCGATTTCCGCCATCAGCACCGCCGCCGTGATGCCGTCCTTGTCGAGCGGTCGATCAGCGACGAGGTAGCCGAGCGCCTGCTCGTAGCCGAACACGAATCGCTGACCGACCGCGGCGCGTTCGGTCGCGATCTTGCCGATCCACTTGAACCCCGTGAACGTCTCCTCGCTGTGGACGCCGTGCGCCGCCGCCATCTTGGCGAGCAACGACGACGACACGAGCGTCGTGACGACGAGGCGGTCGTCGCCGGTGGTGTTGCCGAGGATGTGGTCGGCCATCAGCCAGCCGATCTCGTCACCCGAGAGCCGCCGCCACCCGCCGTCGGGCGTCGGGATCGCCGCCCCGAGCCGATCGGCGTCCGGGTCGTTGGCGAGTGCCACGGCGGCATCGGCGGCGGCTGCGGTTTCGAGGAGCAGGTCCATCGCCCCCGGTTCCTCGGGATTGGGGAACGACACCGTCGGAAACGTCCCGTCCGGCTCCTGCTGGGCTTCGACGACCGTCGGCGGATCGAACCCGGCGGCGATGAAGGCCCGCGCGATCGTTTCGCCCCCGACACCGTGCATTGCCGTGTACGCGACACGCACGCCGGCGACCTCGGGCCGGAGCCGCACGAGCGGTGCCGCCGCGACGTACGCCTCGGACCACGAGTCGTCGAGCCAGGTGATCAGGTGGTCGTCCTCCGCGGCCACCGGAACCCTGAGCGGGTCGAACTGGCCGATTCGCTCGGAGATCTCCGTGTCGACCGGGCTGACGATCTGCGAACCGGTCTCCAGGAACACCTTGTACCCGTTGTCGGCGGGCGGGTTGTGCGAGGCGGTGACGACGACGCCGGCGGCGGCTGCGAGCCCTGAGATCGACCACGCGAGCACCGGCGTCGGCTGGACCCCGGGGTGGAGCATCGTCTTGATGCCCATCGCGGCCAGCACCCGAGCCGTGTCGTACGCGAAGAGATCGCTCTTGCGGCGGGCGTCGTGAGCGATCACGACGCCCCGAGTCGCCGCGTCGGGAACCGAGTCGAGCAACCACCGGCCGAGTCCGGCCGCCGCCTGACGTACGACGAGGCGATTCATCCGCATCGAACCGGCCCCGACCGCGGCACGGAGACCGGCCGTACCGAACTGCAGACGTCCGGCGAAGCGCGCCGTGAGCTCCTCCACGGCGCCCGCCTCACCGTCCACGGCAGCGTCGATCAAGGCGACCAACTCGGCGCGGATGTCGTCGTCCGGCTCGGCGTCGCGCCACGCTGTGGCCGTTGCGAGCACATCGGTCTCCGTGGGGCCGCTGGTCTCAGTCATCCGTCAAGAGGGTACGCAACTCGACGAGCGGCCGCGGCCCGACGTGGCTGATCACCTCGGCGGCAGCCACCGATCCGATGTGGCCGCACGCTGCGAGATCGCGTCCCGACGTCAGACCGAACAGGAAGCCGGCCGCGAAGAGGTCACCGGCGCCGGTCGTGTCGACCACCCGCTCGACCGGCACGGCCGGGACCTCGAGCACGGCATCCGGTGTGACGACGACGCAACCCTCGGCCCCACGCGTCACGGCAGCCATCGCGCACTCCGATCGGACCGCGGCGACCGCATCGTCGAAGCGGTCGACCTGGTAGAGGGCCCGCAGTTCGTCGGCGTTGCCGAAGAGCAGGTCGACGTGATCCCGCACGAGCGACCTGAAGTCGAGGCGATGCCGGTCGACGCAGAACGAGTCCGACAACGTGAGCGACACCGTCCGACCGTGGCGATGCGCGATCTTCGCCGCATGCCGGAACGCCGCCTTCGCATCGGGGCGATCGAACAGATAGCCCTCCATGTACAGCACCTTCGCCGAGGCGACCGACTCGTCGTCGACGTCGTCGACACCGAGGAAGCTGGACACACCGAGGTACGTGTTCATCGTCCGCTCGGCGTCGGGCGTCACGACGATCACGCAGCGCCCCGTCGGCGTACCGTGATCGAGCCCGCCGCCGCGGAACGGGACGCCGACCGCCTTCAGGTCGTGGCCGAAGACCTGGCCGAGCTCGTCGTCGTTGACCTTGCCGATGTACACCGCCTTGCCACCGAGGCTGGCGACGCCGCACATCGTGTTGGCCGCTGAGCCGCCGCTCATCTCCACGGCCGCGTCGAGCGACGCGTACAACTCGACCGCACGTTCGGTCTCCACCAGGGTCATCGCACCCTTGACCAGGGCGTTCTCGTCGAGGAAGTCGTCGTCGGCGTGGGCGATGACGTCGACCAGCGCGTTGCCGATCCCCACGACGTCGATGCTCGGGGGCTCGACCGACGATTCGGACGGGAATTCTGACACGACCGGCAACGATACCGCCGGTACCATCCGCTCGATGGCAGCCACCGCGCACGACCTGCAGGACACGCTCGATCCATATCGGCTCCCCACGTCCGTGCGGCCCACCCGCTACGACGTGCGGCTCACCCCGTCGCTGCCGGATTCGTCCTTCACCGGCGTGGTCTCGATCCGGCTCGACATCGCCGTGCCGACCGACGTGCTCGTGCTCAACGCAGCGGAGTTGACGATCGACCACTGCTCGCTCGACGACGTCGACGCATCGTGGGAACTCGACGACGAGAGCGAGCGGATGATCGTCCGCCCCGCGACGACGATCCCGGCCGGGAGTGCCAAGCTGACGATCGGCTTCGCCGGCATCCTCAACGACAAGCTGCGCGGCTTCTACCGCAGTACCTACACCGACGCGGACGGCAACGAGCAGGTCATCGCCACCACCCAGATGCAGGCAACCGACTGCCGCCGGGCGTTCCCGTGCTGGGACGAACCCGACTTCAAGGCGGTCTTCGGGATCACACTCGACATCGATGACGGGCTGACGGCGATCTCGAACGGCCCCGAGATCGAACGGACGACCGGCGATGGCCGCACTGTGATCCGGTTCGCCGACACGATGGTCATGAGCACGTACCTCGTAGCGTTCGTCGTCGGCCACCTCGAGGCAACCGACCGCGTCGATGTCGGTGGCACGCCGATGCGCGTCGTCCACGTGCCGGGCAAGCGTGGGCTCACGGCGTTCGGGCTCGATGTCGGCACGTTCTGCCTGCGGTGGTTCGAGGGGTACTACGGCATCCCCTACCCGGGCAACAAGGTCGACCTCGCCGGCTTGCCGGACTTCGCCGCCGGTGCGATGGAGAACCTGGGGTGCATCACCTTCCGCGAGAGCCTGTTGCTCGTCGATCCTGCCACGAGCACGCAGAACGAGCAGCAACTCGTCGTCGACGTCGTCGCGCACGAACTCGCCCACATGTGGTTCGGCGATCTCGTCACGATGCGCTGGTGGAACGGCATCTGGCTCAACGAGGCGTTCGCGACGTTCATGGAGATCGCGGCGTGCGACGCCTACCGGCCCGATTGGGAACGCTGGACGAGCTTCGGCCTGGAGCGCAGCATCGCCTTCGACGTCGATGCCCTCGAGAGCACTCGTCCGGTCGAGTTCGAGGTTCGTTCGCCCGCCGACTGCGAGGGCATGTTCGACGTACTCACCTACCAGAAGGGCGGGGCGCTGCTGCGGATGCTGGAGCAGTACCTCGGGCCGGACAAGTTCCGGGAGGGCGTCAGCCACTACCTGCGGGTCCACGCCTACAAGAACACCGAGACGAACGACCTGTGGGACGCGATCGAGGCGACGTCGGGCGAACCCGTCCGCCGGATCATGGACTCCTGGATCTGGCAGCCCGGCTTCCCGCTGATCTCGGCGTCGCTGCGCGACGACGGCACGACGCTGCGGCTGGCACAGCGTCGGTTCCTGCTCGATCCGGCCGCCGCCGACACTCCCCACGACCAGACGTGGGTCGTGCCGATCCACGTGCGCAACGGTGAGGAGGTGTCGGTCGTCCTGCTCGACGCCGAACACGTCGATCTGCCGCTGTCGGAACCCGAAGCTCCCGTCGTCGTCAACGCCGGCGGCCACGGGTTCTTCCGCGTCGCATACGACGACGCACTGCGCGGCCGGCTCGGTCGCGAGACGCTCGCATCGATGAGCACGCTCGAGCGCTACAGCCTCGTCGACGACGCATGGACGTCGACGGTCGCGGGCCGGTTGTCCGCCGTCGACCTCCTCGACGTGCTCGAAGGCTTTGCCGACGAACGCGAGCACGCCGTCTGGCAGTCGATCGTCATCGCGCTGCGCGGTCTCGGCCGGCTCGTCGGCGACGCGGCTCGGCCCGAGTTCGAGGCCCGCGTCCGTTCGCTGGTGACTCCGGCGCTGACGTCGCTCGGCGAACCGACCGACGACGAAAGCGACCTCGACGGCAAGTTGCGCGGGCTGCTGACGGCTGCGCTCGGCGTACTCGGCGCCGACACGGCGACACGAGAGCGTTGCCGGGAGTTGTTCGCGGCGGCAGGAGCGGATCCGACCGCGGTCGATCCGGAATTGACGGCGGCCGCGACGTCGGTCGTCGCGACGACCGGTGACACCGCCGACTACGAGCGGATGCAGCAGGCGTTCCTCGACGCGACGACACCGCAGGACCAGCTCCGCCACCTCTTCGCGCTCGCCGAGTTCGACAGCGAGACCCTGATCCTGCGGACGTGCGAGTTCGCGATGAGCCCGGCGGTCAAGACGCAGAATGCGCCGTTCCTGCTCCGAGCTGCGATCGCCAACCGCAAGCACGGGCCGACAGCCTGGACGTTCCTCCGCACGCACTGGGCGGAAGCGACCGAGGCGTTCCCGAGCAACACGATCGTGCGGATGGTCGACTCGGTGAAGCTGCTGACCGATCCGGAGCTCGTCGTCGACGTCCAGTCGTTCTTCGCCGAGCACCCGATCCCGCAAGCGGCGAAGACGCTGGAGCAGATCCTCGAGCGGCAACGGGTCAATGCGGCACTCGCCGAGCGCGACGCCGCTGCGCTCGATGCGTTCTTGCTCGGCGCTTGAGTGCGGCCGATCAGACCTTGCGCAGGAACCACACCTGTTCGCACGGGTACCGCTGCGACCACTCTGCGGGCATCCAGAATTCCTCACCCGCGGCGGTGTCGGGGGCGCGCACCTCGACGTAGTCCTCGACTTCGAAGCCGGTCGTGCGGAACAGCGCCATCCACGCCGAGATCGTCAGGTTGAACTCGATTCCGCCCGGGTCCTCGATCGCGTCGGTCCAGTCGAGTTGACCGAGACCGAAGTACGGGCGCTGCAACGTCGTGCTGGCCGGCTCGTCTCCCGCGGGCGACATGCAGATCATCGCCAGCGGGTGGTGTCCGAGGAACACCAGGCGGCCACCCGTTCGCAGCAGCCGATGGGCTTCGGGGATCCACTGCGCCGGGTCGCACCAGATCGCGGCACCGTACTCGCTGACTGCGAAGTCGAACGTCGCGTCGGGTCGCGGCACCGCCTCCGCGTTGCACTGCACCCAGGCGATGTCGTCGATCTCGTGGACGTCGGCAAGCCGCGTCGCGGTCGCCAACTGCTCGGCGGAGATGTCGACGGCGCAGACCGACGCGCCGCGACGGTGCATCCACGCCGACACGTAGCCCGTGCCGCAGCCCAATTCGATGGCGTCCAGGCCGGTCATGTCCGCCGGCAGCAACGAGAGGTCGGCGTCGGCGACGCCCCAGATCCCCCAGGTCGGCTCGGCGCGAGACCAGGCCCGCTCCCCGGCGACGACCCATCGGTCGGCAGTCGCGTCCCAGTGGCGACGGTTCTCGGCGACGTGCCGTGAGAGTTCGACCATCGCCGCACAGTATCCCGGGCCGGACCGCGCGGGACTCCTGATTTCGTCGCGATCAGTCGGCGGCGGCCTCGGTGTTCGCGACGAGGACGTCGCACGGCGCGAGCTTGATCACGTCGCTCGCGACCGAGCCGAGAATCCGCGCGACACCCTTGGTCCGCTTGTTGCCGACGACGATCGCCCGCGCGTCCAGTTGCTCGGCCTCGGCACACAGCGTCTTGGCGGGATCACCCTCACCGACCGACCTGCTGATCGCGTCGTGAGGCAGGGAGCGGACCACGGAGTCGAGGTACTCCTCGGCCTGCGTCACCCAATCGGAGTGGAAGACATCCCCGCCGACGTTGATGTTGACCGGTTTCGTGCGCTCGACGCACATCACCACGTGCAGGTTGGTGTCGTACGCTTTGGCGAGTTCCGCCGCTGCCTTCGCCGCGGCCCGCGCCGTCTCGGACCGATCGATGCCGACAATGATGTCCCTCACCGTGTGCTCCTGTCTTCCGGGGCGTGCGTGCTGCACACCTGACAGGACGATAGATCATCGCCGGGAGCGCCGGGCCCAGAATGCGGATTGCGTGGAGCTAAGGGGAATTGAACCCCTGACCTCGTCATTGCGAACGACGCGCTCTACCAACTGAGCTATAGCCCCGAGGACCCCCGCAGTGTACCGGTGCGGGGGCGGAATCTCAGCGGTGTTCGAGCCAGCCGTCGCCCCAGTGCTCGTCCTCGCGCTCGCGGACCTGCGCGAGGACGTAGACGTACCCGCAGAGGCCGAGGAAGGACAGCCCGAAGGCCCAAAGCATCGCGGACGACTGGGTCGTGGCCGCGAGGAACATCGTGGAGGCCGCAGTGACGACGAGGATGAACAACACGTTCATCCGGCGCCGCTTGACCGACGACATCGGATCGACGGGACGCTCGTGGCGGCCGGTCTGGAACCCGCCCGACTCCGGACGGCGGTGGCCACCCGACGGGTCGCCGTGGCTCCGGTAGCGGGTGGACTCGCCCGTGAGATCACGGACGGGTGCCGGCCGCTGCCGCGTCGCCGTGCCGCCCCGGCTCGGGGCGTGGCGGGCCGAGACCTGGCGGCTGGGGGCGTGCCGCTGCGCTGAGAACTGGCCCGGACGGCCACCCGCGGCCTGCCGCTGCAGCGGCGACTGGGTGAGCGGCCGCCCCATCGCACGGACCGAACCGCGTGCCGGTGTCGCCGAACTCTGCAACTTGTTGAGCTGGCGACGGAAGTCCGACACCGACGAATTCGGCCGGTTGTCGATCCGCGAGCGGAGCATCGGCGGGATCAGCACGGCGGCCCAAGCAGCCGCGACGACGAGGAGGACGAGTTTTGCCATGAGATCGAGAGTTCGTTCTGTTCGAGCGGCAGTGGCCGGCGGATGGCGACGGGGAGTCGTCGCCTGGCTGATGTGACGATTCTACGACATTTGTGACAGTAAGGACAACATCTACGGTGCCGCCGGTCACATTTCGGTTGCGAGTCAGGTCACCGTCTCGGCGCGAGCATCGTCACGCCGGTACGTACCGGAGCGGCCACCGGTCTTCTCCCACAGCGCGAGCTCGGTGATCGTCATCGATCGATCGGCCGACTTGCACATGTCGTAGACCGTCAGCGCGGCGACGCTGCAGGCATGCAGCGCCTCCATCTCGACGCCGGTTCGCTCGACACATTCGACGTGGGCCTCGATCGCGACGTGGTCGTCGCCCAGCTCGAAGTTGATCGACACGCTCGAGATCAAGAGCGGATGGCACAGCGGCACCATGTCCGACGTCCGCTTGGCGGCCTGGATCGCCGCAACCCGGGCGACCGACAGGACGTCGCCCTTCTTGACCTCTCGATTCGCGATCGCTGCGGTCGTCTCGGGCTTCATCATCACCTTGCACCGGGCAACCGCTCTGCGGTGTGTCGGTTCCTTCGGCGCGACGTCGACCATGCGTGCGTGACCGGCGGGGTCGAGGTGGGTGAACTGGAGATCGCTCATGTGCTCTCAAACGGTAGCCGCGCCGGCGATGCGCGTCGGTACAGGCGCTGCCGCCGGCGTTACGATCCCGCCATGTCGCTGCCCTACGACGCGGTCGAGCAACTGGGCGTGGACGGCGAGGCGCTGATCGCGCTGCTGACCCGAGCCGACCACGCGGCGACCGTGCGGTCGTGTCCCGGCTGGGATCTCGGCGAACTCGCTCGGCATCTCGGCGGGGTGTGGCACTTCTGGGCGTCGCTCGTCGAGCAGCGGATCACCGACGTCGGAGACCTCAGGACGATCGACCGCCCGCCACCGCTGGCGGGCGACGAGCTGCTCGGCGGACTGGTGAATCAGCTCCGGCGGCTGTCCGTGGCATTGGAGGAATCGGCCCCCGACACCCCGGTGTGGACGTGGACCGGAGCGAACCGCGACGTCGAATGGGTTCGACGACGCATGGCCCAGGAGACCGCGGTGCACCGGTGGGATGCCGGCGACGCGGTCGGTCGCCGGAACGCCGTACCGACCGTCGTCGCGGCGGACGGCGTCGACGAGTTCCTGACGTGGTTCGCGGCGCGCGAACGCAGCGAGGGGGCGCGCAAGGTCGGCGGAACCGTCCAACTGCACTGCACCGACACCGGCCGATCGGACGTCGACGGCGACTGGTTCGTCGCCGCGATGAAGGAACCCGCCGCAAGGTTCAGCCGCGGGCGCCGTCGCGCCGACGCCGAGATCCGCGGCACCGCGCACGACGTCCTGCTGTGGCTGTGGCGCCGCGACGGCGACGTCGACCTCGTCGGCGACGAGGTCGTCGCACGAAGATTCCGCGCCTTCACCGACCTCACCTGACGCCCGTGCGCGGCGTCAGCCGCCGATCTGCGACATGGACTTGCCCGGGCGGATGAAGTTGACCTGGTTGATCCGGTGGCCCGCCCACTTCGTCGCGACGGCGGCTTCGATCCGGGCCGCGATCTGATCATCGTTCTCGCCGGCCCGCAGCGCCGACAGCAGATCGAACTCCTTCGTCGCGAACAGGCACGTCCGGAACTCGCCCTCGGCGGTGAGACGCACGCGGTCGCAGTCGCCGCAGAACGGCTTCGTCACCGTGGGGATGACCCCGATCTTGCCGGCACCGTCGAGATAGCGGAACCGATCGGCCGGGGCGGCACCGCGCGCCGGCATCTGCTCGATCGGGTACACGGCGTTGATCGTCTCGACGATCTCGTCCTGGCCGACGACCTGCTCGGAGAGCCAGTGTCCGTCGGCATCGAGCGGCATGAACTCGATGAACCGAACCTCCACCTGCCGCTCCCTGCCGAACGTCGCCAGGTCGACGATCTCGTCGTCGTTGACGCCGCGTTCGATCACTGCGTTGATCTTGACGGGATCGAAACCGGCTTTCTGCGCCGCTGCGATTCCGTCGAGCACGTTGTCGAGTTCGTCTCGCCGGGTCATTCGGACGAACTTCTCGCGGACGAGCGTGTCGAGGCTGATGTTCACGCGCCGCAGGCCGGCGTCGCGCAGCGTCGGCGCGATCAGCCGCATCGTGGCGCCGTTCGTCGTCATCGCCAGGTCGATCGGCCCGTCGGCCGACTCGAGGCGGGCGAGCTTCTCGATCAACACCGGGAGGTGCGCCCGGACGGTCGGCTCGCCACCGGTCAGGCGGATCCCGCGAACGCCGTAGCGCTCGACGAACAGGCGCGACAGGTGTTCGATCTCCTCGAACGACATCACCTCGGACCGCGGCAGCCACTGCATCCCCTCCTCCGGCATGCAGTAGGTGCAGCGGAAGTTGCAGCGGTCGGTGACCGAGATGCGCAGATCCTTGATCTGACGCCCGAACGGATCGATCAGATCCTGGTGCGCCGCAGACATCGGCACAGTCTACGAGGTCACCGGAGCATGAGCACGGCGACGTCTCCGCCCGCAGGCACGCCGTCGCCGTCGGGCACGACCGCCATGGCGTCGGCGGCGGCCGTGGCGGCCAGTTGATGGCTGCCCTGCGCGCCGACCGGGCGCACGTGGAACCGTCCGTCGTCCGCGAACTCGCCGTTGACGCGCATGAAGTGGACCTTGCCGTCCGGCGAACGCCGCAGGTCGGCGTCGGAGACAGCGACGAGGTGGGTCCGCGTCAGCGTGCGATGCCCCATCATCCTGCGCAGTGCCGGTCGGGCGAGCAACTCGAAGCTGACGATCGAACTCACCGGGTTGCCCGGAAGGCCGAAGATCGGTTTGCCGAGCAGCCGGCCGAACGCGAACGGCTTCGCCGGCTTGATCGCGATCTGCATCCAGGTCATGTCGGCGATCGCACGGAGGACGTGCTTGACGACGTCGTAGTCGCCCATCGACACCCCGCCGCTCGACACGATCGCATCGGAGTCGGCGGCCGCACCGCGCAGGACGCGCTCGAGTTCGTCGGGGTCGTCGCGGACGACGCCGAGGTCGACGACGTCGCAGCCTGCTTCCGCGAGCAGCGCAGCGAGCATCGTCTTGTTGCTCTCCCGGATCTGGCCGAGTTCGAGCGGTGCACCGTCGTCGACGAGTTCGTCACCGGTCGACAGCACTGCGACTCGGACGCGAGGGTGGACGAGCACGGACCGGGCGTTGACACTCGCGAGCACGCCGGCGATCGCCGGCGTGACCTGCATGCCCGCCGGGAAGAGTTCATCGCCGATCCGGACATCGTCACCTGCCGACCTGATCGCAGCCCCTTGGTGCACGCTCGCGTTCACCTGCACCCGTTCGACGCCGCCGTCCGTCGGCAGGAGCTCGGTGTCCTCGACCATCACGACCGCGTCCGCTCCGGGCGGCAGCGGTGCGCCGGTCATGATCCGGACGGCCTCGCCGGGGCCGACCGCACGATCAGGCGCGGCGCCGGCGGCGATCTCGCCGACGACGACGAGAACCTTCGGCACGGCAGCGACGTCGTCGGAGCGGATCGCATACCCGTCGACGGCGGTGTTCGCGAACGGAGGAACGACTTCGGCCGCCACGACCGGTTCCGCGAGCACGAGGCCGATCGACTCGGCCCGCGGCACCGATGTCGGCGGCAGTGCCGGGCAGGAGCCGAGCACGAAGGCCTGCGCATCTTCCAGCGGCGTCATCTTCCCGATCGTACGGACATCTGCGATCGTCGCGTCGTAAGGTCGAGGTGATGACGACGGCGTTGACCGCTTTCCCGGCCGATGGCTACACGGCCCGCTGGCAACGCTGGGACGAGCAGGGCGGCGACACGATCCACCTGCGCTGGGAGAACGAAGGGTGGACGGCCACCGGCGAGGTCGCCGGCGCCAACGTCAGCTACGTCCTGCGATTGTCCGCGATGTGGCAGGTCCGCCAGTTCCTCCTGTTCCGGGACATGGACGAACCCGATCTGTGGCTCGGCAACGACGGGTCCGGCCGCTGGGGCGAGATCAACGGCGCCCACCGGCCCGACCTCGACGGGTGCCACGACATCGACCTGCCGGTGACACCGTTCACGAACACGGTGCCGATCCGCCGGCTGCAACTCGACGTCGGCCACGCTGCCGACCTGTCGACCGCGGTCGTCGATGTGGAGACGCTCGGCGTCGTCCCGGTGCGCCAGCGCTACCACCACGTCCGCGAGCGGCGCTTCGCGTACGCCAACCTCGACTCGGGCTTCGAAACCGAGTTCGACGTCGACGAGTACGGGCTCGTCCATGACTACCCGGATCACTTCCGCCGCGTGTGATCGCGGTGCCGCCAGGTCAGTGCTTGAGCTCGGCGAGGAACTCGGCGAGCGGGCCGCGCAGATCGGGGTTGACGAGGCCGAGTTCGATCGTCGCGATGAGGAACCCGAGCGGGTTGCCCGTGTCATGCCGGCTGACATCGGAGACGACGGCGTGGAACGGCGACCGGGCTGCCTGCGCGCGGAGCGCGTCGGTCAGTTGCAGTTCGCCGGCGCGCCCCGGCCGGAGGGCCGCGATCTCGGTCCAGGCGTCGGGGGTGAGCACGTACCGACCCGTCAGGATGAAGTTGCTCGGAGCGTCGTCGGGGTCCGGCTTCTCGACGAGGTCCTTCACCGGGATGACGCCGTCGGCGGTGAGTTCGCCTGCGGGATCGATGACGCCGTAGGAGCTGACCTCCTCACGCGGGACGTTCACGACGGCGACGACGCTGCCGCCCGTCGACGAGCAGACGCCGTTCATCTGCGCGAGCAGCGCGGACGACCCCATCAGTTCGTCGGGGAGCATCACCGCGAACGGTTCGTCGCCGACCGCTTCGCGGGCGCAGCCGACCGCATGCCCGAGGCCGCGCGGCTCGTCCTGGTAGACGACAGTGGCGCGCCAGTCCTTGCCGATCGCCCGGAGGCGGTCGGCGACGTCGGTCTTGCCGGCGTCGTCGAGCGCGGCGATCAACTTGTCGTCACGTTCGAAGTAATCAGCGATCGCCGGCTTGTCACGGCTGCTGACGACCACGATGTGATCGATGCCGGCACCGAGCGCTTCGTCGATCACGATCTGCAGCGCCGGTTGGTCGCCGATCGGGAAGAGTTCCTTCGGGACGGCCTTGGTCGCGGGGAGAAAGCGCGTGCCGAGACCGGCGGCGGGAATCACAGCACTTCGGACCTGCATGGGCGCCACCATACCGACCCGACCCGCGATGCGCCCGGACCGCCGGCGGGACTCAACGCGGCCCGAAGTCGGTATCTTTTGACCTTGCCATGCCGACGTACGTGTACAAGTTCATCGACTCGGGTGAGACGATCGAGGTCCAGCAGTCGTTCACCGACGAGACCCTGACCGAGTACGTGCACCCCACGACCGGAGCGGTCCTCCCGGTCAAGAAGGTGTTCCAGCCCGTCGGCGTCACGTTCAAGGGCAGCGGCTTCTTCCGCACCGACAACCGCGGTTCGAAGTCGTCATCGTCCTCGTCCGACAGCGCCTCGTCGAGCGACGCCCCGGCGTCGGACTCGAAGACCGAACCGTCGACGACGGCCGACCCGAAGTCGAAGAGCACGAAGGACGCCAAGTCCGCGACGGCCCCGGTGCCGGCCGCGGCGAAGTCCGATTGATGCTGATCCCCCTCGTCGACGAAGCGTCCGAGTTGGGCGCCGAGATCGGCGTGTTCGGCGGATCGGGCTTCTACGACTTCCTCGACGACGCGACCGACGTCGACATCGTCACGCCGTACGGATCGCCGGCGGCACCGGTCGCGATCGGCACGGTCGCCGGCCGTCGGATCGCTTTCCTCGCACGGCACGGCCGCCGCCATGACTACGCCGCGCACCGCGTGCCGTTCCAGGCGAACGTGTGGGCGATGGCCTCGCTCGGCGTCCGCTCGATCATCGCGCCGTGTTCGGTCGGGTCGTTGCAGCCGGACCTCCATCCGGGCGAGTTCGCCGTCGTCGATCAACTCGTCGACCGCACGACGAACCGCAACGACACGTTCCACGACGTCGGTGCGCCGCAGGGCACGCCGGGCGCCGACGGCCCGGTCCATCATCAGACCTTTGCCGAGCCCTACGCGCCCGAGGTCCGCGAGGCGCTGATCTCCGCCGGCCACAGCCTCACCGACGTCACGGTCCACGACGGCGCGACGATGGTCGTCATCAACGGACCGCGCTTCTCGACGAAGGCGGAGAGCTCGTGGTTCCGGAACATGGGTTGGCACGTCGTCAACATGACGGGCTATCCCGAGGCCGTTCTCGCAGCAGAAGCCGGCATCCCCTACGCCACCGTCGCGCTGATCACCGACTACGACGCCGGCGTCGACGGTCACGAGCCGGTCACGATGGACGCAGTGTTCGCGACGGTGACACGCAACGTCGACAACGTGCGCCGGCTGATCAGCGCCGCCGTCCCGCACCTCCCGGCCTGACTCCCGGCCCGCGCACCACTCACGCGGGTCGATATCCTGTCGACGCCGACTCCTCCCCCGCTCGTTCGTCCCGAGGAGTCACCATGCCCGCTCACCTGTTCGTCGCCGCACGCCTGCGCAACCTCCTGGCTCGCCAACCGTGGATCTACTGGTCGGCGGTCATCGCGATCGCCGTGGGCGCGGCCTTCGTCGTCAAGTCGCAGCTCGACGGAGCGGAAGCGGCGCGCTCCTCGTGGGAGGACACCCGCCCCGTGCTCGTCGCCCGGCACGATGTCGACCCCGACAGCCCGGTCGTCGCCGACACGGTCGAGCTGCCGGTCGCGGCCGTCCCGGCCACCGCGATCGACGCGCTGCCCGATGGCGCGCTCGCCCACCGGCGCATCGGTGCGGGCGAGATCCTGGTCGCCGCGGACGTCGTCGCCGCACCAGGCCCTGCACGACACGCGACGGTGGGCAACGTCGTCGTCGGGCTCGTCGATCCGCTCAGCCCTGCAGCGGCGATCGGGCTCGACGTCCAGGTGGCGTCCGACGGCGTCGTGCTCGCCGCTGAAGCAACCGTCGTCGACGTCGTCGGCGACGTCGTGTTCGTCGAGGTCCGCGAGAGCGACGGCCCGGCGGTCGCCGCAGCAGCACAGGCAGGACGGGCGTCGCTGCTGTTCGTGCCGTGACGGGCCGTCGCTAGCCGATGTTGTCGCGCCAGTCCGCGGCGAGCACGACGAGCACGACGAGGCCGAGCGCGATCCGGTAGACCACGAACGGCATCAGCGTGCGGGTACTGACGAGGCGAATCGTGCCCCACACCGCGACGAGGCCGGCGAGGCACGACGTGACGATGCCGACCGCCATCGGTACGAGCAGATCTTCGTAGCCGCCGTCGGCGAACAACTTGGCCATCTTGAACACGACCGCCCCGAAGATGACCGGCAGGGACATGACGAAGCTGGCACGGACGGCGGCATCGCGATCGAAGCCCATCCAGCGTGCCCCGGTCATCGTGATCCCCGATCGCGACGTGCCGGGGTTCAGTGCGAGCGCCTGCATGCCGCCCACGACGAGTGCGTCCTTCTTGCCGAACGACTCGACCTTGCGTCGACCCGTCGCGCGGTCGGCGATCGCCAGCAGGATGCCGAACCCGATCAGCGAGATCGCGATGATGAACGGTGTCCCGAGTCTGGTGTCGATCGCATTCTCGAACAGCGCGCCCGCTGCTGCGGCGGGCACGGTCGCGAGGACGAACAACCAGGCGAGGCGCCCGTCCGGCGTCGCCGGCCGCGAGCGCGAGAACACGAGTTTCGTGCCCTCGACCACATAGACGGCGACGTCGCGGCGGAAGTACGCGAGCACGGCGATGAACGTGCCGAGATGGAGGGCGACATCGAACGA
The DNA here is from genome assembly GCA_024644465.1 of Ilumatobacteraceae bacterium. Lineage (GTDB taxonomy): Bacteria > Actinomycetota > Acidimicrobiia > Acidimicrobiales > Ilumatobacteraceae > Ilumatobacter_A. The sequence goes on from JAHEKY010000004.1 coordinate 24,411, forward strand.
CTTCTTCAGCGACTCGTCGTCGAAGTCGTCCCACCCGAGCAGCCACGGGACGAGTTGCAGGTGCCCGCTCGATGAGATCGGCAGGAACTCCGAGAGGCCCTGGACGACGCCGAGGACGATCGCGTGGAAGATCGGCACCACGCAGTTCTACCCGGTCCCCCGCCGGTCGGGCGGGCATCGCATCCGGTCACGGCTGCCGACCCGGGCACCTACGCTGGGCCGATGGCAGTGCGTAGTCGCAGGCGACTCATGCTGATCACGGGCGGATCTGGGTTCCTCGGCCGCCATCTGACCCAGGGCGCGGCGACAGCACAGTGGGAGCTGATCGCCCCGTCGTCGGCGTCGATGGACGTGCGTCGGCGGTCGTCGGTCGCTTCTGCGATCGCCGACTGGAAGCCCACTGCGGTCGTCCACCTGGCGTACCGCAAGGGCGACCGGCCGACGACGGTCGACGGAAGTCGCCACGTCGCGGAGGCGGCCGCGGCATGTGGCGCCCGGTTGGTCCACCTGTCGTCGGACGTGATCTTCCCCGGTCGGATGGCGCCGTACGGGGAGGACGATCCGGCGCGGCCGCTCACCGAGTACGGCCGCCACAAGCGCGATGCGGAACAGGCGGTGCTCAGTGCCTGCCCGGCCGCGGTCGTCGTGCGGACGTCGCTGCTGTACGGCACCGACGACGTCGCGACGATCCAGCACGACGTCCGGCGGGCCCTCAGCGGGCCCGACCGGCAACCGATGACGTTCTTCACCGACGAGATCCGGTGCCCGGCGCACGCCACCGATGTCGCCGCGGCCGTTGCGGAACTCGCGCGGCGGCCGGAGGTCTCCGGCCCATTGCACGTCGCCGGGCCGGAGCCCGTCAGCCGGGCCGACTTCGCTCGCACCGTCGCACGGTGGCTCGGCCTCGACTCGCTCGCGTTGAAGACGTCGACGATCGCCGAAGCCGGACTCGTGCGCCCGGCCCGCGTCGTGCTCGACACCCGCCGCGCGCTGGACCTCGGCATCGTGTGCCGCCCGATCGACGAATTCCTCGGCCGCTGAACCGCCCGCTGACCGTTCTGAGGACATTGTGATGCGGAATCCGCAACGATCCGTCCACAGAACAACGTTCGACGCACAGCCGCTGGAACCGGCGACTGCACCGCAGTCGCCGAACTGACGCCGCACACGACACCCGCGCCGGGCGCCGCAGGCGACCGCTCGGGCACCGCCCGAGGACTCCGGGGCAGCGGCACCGCCGCTGGAACCGGCGACTGCACCGCAGTCGCCGGTCTGACGCCGCAGGCGTCAGACCCCGGACATCGTGACGTCGCGGATGACCAGGCTCATCCCGCTGGCGCGCATCGGCAGCCAGTCGATGTCGCCGCCGATTTCGACGATGTCGGTCAGCATCCGCTGCAGCGTCGAGGCGATCGTGAACTCGCGCACGGGTGCGCCGACCTCGCCGCCGGAGATCAGCAGCCCGGCGGCGCCGGTCGAGAAGTCGCCGCTGATCGGGTTGACACCGGAGTGCAGCCCCTGCATCGACTGCACCAACAGACCGTCGTCGACGTCCGCGATCAGCTCGGCCTGGGACCGGGTGCCGGGCACGAGCGACAGCGCGAGGCAACCGACGCCGGGCGTGCCGGCGAATCCGCCCCGAGTCGCGTTGCCGGTCGAGACCGTGCCGGCACGGCGACCCGAGTACGAGTTGTGCACGAACCGGCGCAGCACGCCGTTCTCGATCAACACGTTGCGCCGCGCCGCAAGACCCTCACCATCGACATCGGTCGCGGTGTAGGCGAGCGGGTTCGTCGGGTCGTCGACGAGTGTCACGTTCGACGCAGCGACGTCGTCGCCGAGGCGGTCGCGGAACAACGAGCGACCCTTGACGACCGCCTCGCCGTTCAGCGTCGACGAGATCACTCCGAGGAACTGCGCCGTGACGAACGGGTCGAGCACGACGGTCAACCGTTTGCTGGCAGGCTTCGTCGCACCGAGGAGCCGAGTCGCCCGATCGGCCGCCTCGCGAGCTGCTTTGTCCAGGTCGAAGTCGTGCGGGGAACGCCCGACCGAGAAGCCGAATCCGGTCTGTGTCTCGGCGTCGTCGCCATCGCCCTCGTCGGCGAGCGTCGAGACCGACACGTAGCAGCCGTTCTCGCGTCCGGACTTGCGGATGCCTGTCGTGCTCGCGACGGCCGACTCGCCAAACGCGTCCACGTAGTTCGCGTCGTCGACGCGAACCCGCGGGTCGACGCCCGACGTGCGCTTCTCGAGTTGTTTCGCGAGATCGATCTTGTCGTCGGTCGGATACTCGGCGAGCGCTTCGTTCCAGAGCGACTGCGCAGTCACCTCGACACCATCGGGCTGCGCCAGCGCGGCGAACTCGTCCGGCTGACCGAACTGCTGGTTGTCGCGGGCCTCCGCGAGCACCTCGTCGATCGCACCCGGATCGAGCGTGCCGGCGTACGCGAAGCCCGTACGGCCGTCGCGGATCACACGGATGCCGATGCCTTCGCTCTGCGCGGCGACGAAGTGTTCGACCGCGCCCTGGTAGACGCGGACTTCGGTCTCGCCCCCGCGCGTCACGTATGCCTCGATCTCTTCGCCCGGCACCGCCTGGGCGACGACCCGATCAGCGACCGTCTGGAGGTCGGACTCGAACCCGGTGCCGCCGTCGGCGGTCATGCGGCGGTGCCACCGATCGTCATCGCCGTGACGCGCAAGGTCGGCTGGCCGTCGCCGACCGGCACGCCCTGGCCGTCCTTGCCGCACGTGCCGGGGTTGCCCATCGCAAAGTCGTTGCCGAGCATGTCGATGTCCTTGAGCACCTGCGGGCCGTTGCCGATCAGGTTCCCCTCGCGGAGTGGTTCGGTGATCTCACCGTTCTCGATCATGTATGCCTCGGTCATGCCGAACACGAAATCGCCGGTGGCCGTGTTGACGCTGCCGCCGCCGAGCTTCGCCACGTAGACGCCGTTGGCCGTCGAGGAGATGATGTCGTCGGGCTCGCTGGGCCCGTCGAGCACGAACGTGTTGGTCATGCGCACCATCGGCAGATGCTGGTAGCTCTGGCGGCGCCCGTTGCCGGACTGCGGCCGACCTTCCTTGCGGGCGCGGAGGTAGTCCCACATGTAGTCCGTGAGCACGCCGTCCTCGATCAGCACGTTGCGCTGCGTGATGTGGCCCTCGTCGTCGAAGCCGAGCGTGCCCCACTCACCCGGCATCGTGCCGTCGTCGACGAGCGTCACGAGCGGGGAGGCGACGAGTTGCCCGACCTTGCCGGCGTAGACGCTGGCGTCCTTCTGGATGTGATCGGCCTCGAGGCCGTGGCCACAGGCCTCGTGGAACAGCACCCCGCCCGACCCGTTCTTGATCACGACGGGGACGGCGCCGGAGGGCGCCGGGCGGGCGCGCAGCTTCGTGATCGCCTGGCGCGCCGCATCGCGTGCGAGTGCTTCGACGTCGACGGTGTCGAAGATCTCGAACCCGACGGTGTGGCCCATCGACTGGAACCCGGTCTGCATGCCCGTGTCGCCGTCGGCGACGACGCTGATCCGCAACAGGGTGCGGACGACTTCGTCGTCGACGTGTACGCCGTCGGTGTTCGCGACGAGTGTCCGCTTGCTGCTGTCGCCGTACCCGGCCGAGACCTGCACGATCTCCGGGCCGGAGTCACGCGCCGCGTCGTCCATCCGCTGGAGCAACTCGACCTTGCGCGCCTTCGCGATCGCGTCGGGCAGGTGGACGACGGTGTTCGGTCGGTGCGGGGCCGACTTTGTGAGTGCCACCGTGCGTACGCCGCCGCCGCCCGAACTCGCAGCCGATGCCGCGGCATCGGCGGCGCGCGCCAGCCCCGACTCGGTCAGATCCGAGGTGTAGGCGAAGCCGGTCGTCTCACCCGCGATGACGCGGATGCCGGCCCCCCGGTCGCGACCACTGGTGACCTGTTCGATTCGCCCGTCGTCGAGACCTGCCGACGTCGACGCCTTGTCCTCGGCGTACACCTCTGCGAAATCGGCGCCCGTGCGCACTGCACCGGCGAGTACTCGTTCCAGGACGTCGTCGTCGATCACCCCGCAGAGGATAGGGGCCGCACCAAACGATGACAGGCCGATGACGGTTCGGTGATGAAAAGTGCCGTGATGCTCCGAACTGCGTTAGCGTTTTCGAAGTGGAACTCGAAACGGGTATGCGCGGGGATGCGAAGTTGACGGTGACCGAGGCGGACACGGCGGCGGCACTCGGATCGGGCACGGTCGACGTGCTCGGTTCGCCACGCCTGATCGCGCTCTGCGAGGAGGCGTGTCAGAACGCACTCAACGGACACCTCGACGCCGGCAAGACGAGCGTCGGCATGCGGGTGCAGTTCGACCATCTGCAGCCGACTCCGGTCGGTGCGGAGGTGCTCGCAGAGGCGGTGCTCAAGAAGATCGACGGCCGTCGGCTCAAGTTCGACGTCTCGGCCAGCGATGCGGGCGGGCTGGTCGCGGCCGGCAAGATCACCCGCGTCGTCGTCGGTCTCGACCACTTCATGGAGAAGTGTTCGGCATCGTGACATCGGGTCACGTGCCAGCGTGACGTATCCGTTGCACCACGGTTCCCGCGTCGTCAGATGCCGAGTTGCCGTACAGTGTGACCCGCATGAAGGTCGCACCCGCTTCCCTCGCGCCCGAGCGCGAACACCGGAAGTACTGGTGGAAGGAAGCCCTCATCGTCGCGACCTTCTACGTGATCTACACGTGGATCCGAAACCTGTTCGGCTCGAACACGATCGCCTCGACGGGGATCCCGGTCCACGCGTTCACCAACGCCGAGCGCGTCATCCGGTTCGAGCAGTGGATGGGCTTGTACCACGAGGAGACCGTGCAGGGCTGGTTCCTGCCGTATCGGTGGTTCATCCAATTCTGGAACGTGTACTACGGCACGGCCCACTTCGTCGTCACCCTGGCCGTGTTCGTGGTCCTCTACGTCAAGCGCGCCGACGTCTTTCCCCAGTGGCGCAACACGCTCGCCGCGATGACCGCCCTGGCGATCATCGGGTTCGCGTTCTTCCCGCTGATGCCCCCGCGGCTGCTCGACGAACCCTGCCCGATCCCGGGCCGCGATCCGCTGCGCTACGGCGGCCGGTGCATCCCGAGTGACGTCCGCCCGAGCGGCGGGTTCGGCTTCGTCGACACGCTCGCCGACTACGGCGGGCCGTGGTCGTTCGACTCCGAGACGATCGCCTCGATCTCGAACCAGTACGCAGCGATGCCGAGCCTGCACATCGGGTGGTCGACATGGTGTGCGATCGCGGTCTGGCCGCTCTTGCGCCGACGCTGGACGAAGATCGCCCTCCTGCTCTACCCGGCAGCGACGCTGTTCTGCATCGTCGTGACCGGCAACCACTACTGGATCGACGGTGTCGGCGGAATCGTCGTCTTCGGCGTCGGCGCGGTGATCGGCTGGGGCCTGCACCGCTGGAATCAGGACCGTCTCGACCGTCAGATCGCCCGCACGATCAGCACCGGTGCGGGCTGACCCGACGCGCCTCGGCGGGGGCGCTGTCACCGCGGCCGGGCCGATCGGTCCTAGCATTGGCACACGATGAGTCAAATGCGTCTGAATCCGCTCAACGGGCGATGGGTCACGATCGTCGCTGAGCGCGCCAAGCGGCCGAGCGATTTCGCGCCCCGCGACCGGACGGAGGACCCCGACGGCGACCGCCGCTGCCCGTTCTGCCCCGGCAACGAGGAGGAGACGCCGCCGGCCCTGGAGACGACCGAGGCGGACGGCACCTGGTCGATGCGTGTCATCCCGAACCGTTACCCGGCCTTCGACGGAGACGACGGCTTCGCGGTGCACAACCTCGGTCCGGTCTTCGTCCAGGCCGAGGCGAGCGGCATCCACGAGGTGTTCGTCTACACGCCGGAGCACGACAGCGGTCTCCACGAACTCGACGATCAGCACGCGGCGGACATGATGCACGCATTGCGCCGCCGGTTCTCCGACCACTCCGACATCACCCAAGTGCGTTACACGCAGGCGATCGTCAACCACGGACGCGAAGCCGGCGCGTCGATCGCCCATCCGCACGGGCAGATCCTCGGCCTGCCGTTCGTACCCGGCGAAGTGCTCGACGAGGAGCGGGCGTTCGCTCGCTTCGCCGGCGGCTGCCTGCTCTGCACGACGATCGAAGCGGAGATCGCCGCCGACGAGCGGGTCGTCTTCGCGACCGACGACGTCGTCGTGATCACCCCGTACTGGAGCGGCTCACCCTTCGAGCTGCTGATCATCCCCCGCGTCCACGAGCCGCACCTCCAGGACGCGGACGACAGCAGCCTCGTCGCTGTCGGGCTCGCCCTGCGCGACGCAATCGGCCACCTCAACGCCGTGATCGGCGACGTCGCCTACAACCTCGGCTTCCACACCGCGCCGCATCAGCACACCGGTCAGTACCACTGGCACGCCCACGTGTGGCCGAACCTGGTCACGCAGGCCGGCTTCGAACGCGGGACCGGCGTGATGATCAACGTCGTCCCGCCCGAGCAGGCGTGCAGCACGCTGCGATCCGTCGCCGCCCCGGCGTGATCGCCCGATGAGCGACGTCACGGTCTCGATCGATCTCGACGCCGGCCCGGCGGAGGTCTGGGCGGTCGTCGAACCGATCGAGCGGCACGTGGACTGGATGGCGGACGCGGTCGCGATCCGGTTCGAGACGGAACAGACCCGCGGCGTCGGAACGAAGTTCTTGTGCGACACCAAGGTCGGCCCGATCCGGCTGACCGATCACATGGAGATCACCGAATGGAGACCCGCCGTCGACGCCGACGCCGACTCACCGGGCGTCGACGGTGTGATGGGTGTCGTGCACACGGGTGTCGTCACGGGCCGCGGCGTGTTCACGATCGAGCCGCTCTCGGACGGCACCGGTTCCAAGTTCACCTGGTCCGAGAACCTGGACTTCCCGTGGTACCTCGGTGGCCGGCTCGGGGAGATCATCGCCGGGCGGTTCGTGCTCGGCGCGATCTGGAAGCGCAACCTGCGCGGCCTCAAGCGCATCGTCGAAGGCGGCTGACCTCAGCCGGGGCTGGGCGCGGCGAGCCACACGACCGACAGCGGCCCGACGTCGAGCATCGCCGACGAGGCCTGGCCCTGCCACGGCGAGTCTTCCCCGACGACGTCGTCGACCGGGTCGACTCCGGCGGCGACCGAGTCCGCGTCGAAGCCACGGTGGCCGCTCCCCCACCAGTTCGGCGAATCGGTGTCGAGCACGACCTGCCACGTCCCGCCCCACGGCAGCCCGACGCGGTAGCCCGGCCGCGGTACCGGCGTGAAGTTGGCGATACACACGACTGCCGACGCGCCGTCGACGCCCCACCTCGTGAACGCGAACACGCTGTCCTGCGCGTTGTCGGCATCGAGCCACTCGAACCCCGCCGGATCGGTGTCGCGCTCCCACAGCGCGGGCCACGTGTCCGATGTCGCGTTCATCGACTGGATCAGGTCGTGGACACCCCGGTGCGGTGCGTACTCGGCGAGATGCCACGGCAACTCTGCGCCGTCGTTCCACTCCTGCCATGACGCCAGCTCGGTCCCCATGAAGACGAGCGGTGCTCCCGGCATCGCCCACTGCCAGGCGAGCAGGCAGCGCAGGTTGGCGAACTTCTGCCAATCGTCGCCGCTCATCTTGTGCAGGAGGCTGCCCTTGCCGTGGACGACCTCGTCGTGGCTGAGCGGCAGCACGAACCGCTCGTTGTACGCGTACAGCTGCGCGAAGGTCATCTCGTTGTGGTGGTACTTGCGGTGGATGGGGTCGTGCGCGAGAAAGCCGAGCGAGTCGTGCATCCAGCCGAGGTTCCACTTGTGACTGAAGCCGAGTCCGCCGTCGGCGACCGGGTGCGTGACGCCCGGCCACGCCGTCGACTCCTCGGCGATCATCAACGCGTCGGGGAACTCCTCCGCGACGACCGTGTTCGTCTCCTGCAGGAGCGCGATCGCTTCGAGGTGCTCGCGGCCGCCGTACCGGTTGGGCGACCACTCCCCGTCGTCGCGTGAGTAGTCGAGGTACAGCATCGACGCGACCGCGTCGACGCGCAGACCGTCGACGTGGAACTCGTCGAGCCAGTACAACGCGTTCGCGACGAGGAAGTTGCGCACCTCGTTGCGGCCGAAGTCGAAGACGTATGTGCCCCAGTCGGGCTGTTCGCCGCGCTGTGGATTCGGGTGTTCGTAGAGCGGCGTGCCGTCGAAGCGGCCGAGACTCCAGTCGTCCTTCGGGAAGTGCGCGGGCACCCAGTCGACGATCACACCGACGCCGCGGGCGTGGAGCGCGTCGACGAATCGGCGCATCCCGTCGGGGTTGCCGAACCGGGCGGTCGGGGCGAAGTATCCGGACACCTGGTAGCCCCACGAACCACCGAACGGGTGCTCGGCGACCGGCAGCAGCTCGACGTGCGTGAATCGGAGGTCGGCGACGTAGTCGCCGACCTGTGTCGCCAGCTCGTCCCACGTCTCGACGCCGCGCTTCCACGAACCGAGGTGAACCTCGTAGATCCGCATCGGCGCGTCGCCCTCGAGGGTCGCCGCGCGCCGGGACATCCAGTCGTCGTCGGCCCAGGTGTGTTCGGTCGGCGTCGGTACGACGCTCGCGTCGCTCGGTGGTGCCTCGGTCTGGCGCGCCATCGGGTCGGCCTTGCGCAGCGTCCGCCCGTTCGAACCGAGGATCTCGTACTTGTAGCAATCACCGCCTGCCGCGGACGGGCACACGACCGACCAGACCCCGGTCGGGCGGTCCGTCGTGATCTGCGTCATCGCCTCGGGCTGCCACCCGTTCCAGTCTCCGACGACCGAGACCGCCTGCGCGTTCGGCGCCCACACCGCGAACCGCACCGACGGCGAACCCGCCGTGCCGACCGGTTGCGGGCCGAGCACCTCCCACAGCCGGCGGTGGTTGCCCTCACCGAGGAGGTGGAGATCGAGCTCCCCGATCGAACTCGAGGGTCCCCGTTGCGAGCCGGCCGGATGCGAAGAAGAGGTCATCGGCACCCACAGTAGGGTGCGCGGACGTGCGTGTGCTGATGGCGTCCTGGGACTTCCCTCCGAAGGAGACCGGTGGCACCGCCGCGCACGTCGCCGGATTGAGCCAGGCGCTCGCCGCCGAGGGCCACGACGTCGTCGTCCTGACCGTTGCCCACCCGCGCGTCGATCGCGAGGCCGAACGCGTCGGCCCGGTACGGGTCGTGCGTGGCGTGACCGATCTGCCGTGGCTGCCGAAGACGGAGCCCGTGTCGCGGACCGCGTCGGCGAACCACGCGCTCGTCAAGCTCGGGGCGAGCCTGCCCGACCTGCTCGATGGCTGGCGCCCCGACGTCGTGCACGGCCACGACTGGCGGATGGGGTGGACGGCCGACACGGTCGCAGCACTGTTCGACGTGCCGTTCGTGCTGACGATGCACGGCACCGAACGCGTGCGCCACGGCGGCGAGCTGCCACCCGGGACGCCGTCGGACATCAACTCGATCGAGTGGTGGCTGGCGTTCCAGGCCGACCGGCTGATCTCGCCGACGAAGTTCATGGTCGACCAGCTGATCACCGGCTTCGAGCTGCCGCCGGAGCTCGTCGCACGCGTCCCGAACGGCATCGATCCCGACCTGTGGAAGGTTCCCGGCGAGGAACCTGTCGAGCGGGAACCCTTCGTGCTGTCGTGGGGACGGGTGCAGTTCGAGAAGGGTTTCCAGGTCCTCGCCCGGGCGATGACGCTGGTCCGGACGCGGGTACCCGGCGTGCACTGCACGATCGCGGGCCGCGGCAGCTACTTGCCGGAGTTGCAGTCCCAGCTCGATGTCGAGGGCGTCAGCGACATCATCGACCTGCCGGGGTTCGTCAACGACGTCGAACTGCGGCGGCTGACGCAGCGCGCTGGTTGCGTCGTCATCCCCAGCCTGTACGAACCGTTCGGGCTCGTCGCCCTCGAAGCGCTCGCTGCGGGGGCGCCGCTGATCGTCGCGCGGACCGGCGGCCTCTCGGAGCTGATCGAGGGCACCGACGCCGGCCTGACATTCGAACCCGGCCGCGCGAACGACCTGGCGAGCTGCATCGAGCGGGTGCTCAACGACCGGTTCCTCGCGTCGGAGCTGACGACCAACGCCCGGGAACTGATCGAGCGGAAGTACTCGTGGCAGGCGATCGCCGTGTCGACGGCGAGGGTGTACCAGGCTGCACGTACCGCCCGTGCCTCTTGAGCGGACACGTCGTTACGCTGCGGACGCAATGCGCCCGAATCACCAATTCAACGTCGTCAGCGAGATCCCCGAGTCGCTGTCGGCCGTCCCGGACCTCGCCGCCAATCTCCATTGGGCGTGGGACCGTCAACTCGCCGCGATCTTCGATCGCCTCGACGGTTCGACCGACGGCCGGTCATGGCGGCTCACCGGCCAGCATCCCGTCGACCTCGTCCGTCGGACGTCGCCGACGCGCTGGCAGGACCTCGCTGCGGACGACGCCTTCGTCGACGAGGTCCGCGCCGCGCACGCTCGCCTGACCGGAGCGATCGACGGGCCGACGTGGTTCACCGACCGCCAGGCCGACCCCGGGTCGCCGCTCCAGTCGGTCGCGTACTTCTCACCGGAGTTCGGCATCACCGAGGCGTTGCCGCAGTACTCCGGGGGCCTGGGCGTGCTCGCCGGCGACCACCTCAAGGCGTCGTCCGACCTCGGCGTGCCCCTGATCGGCGTCGGCCTGCTCTACGCAGAGGGCTACTTCCATCAGCAGCTGAACAGCGACGGCTGGCAGGAGGAGCACAACGAGCGAATCGACCCGGCCGCCCTCGGCATCCGCCCGACCGGCCGGTCGGTCGAGGTCGACCTGTGGGGCGTGACCGCCAAGGTCAACGTCTGGCGGGTCGATGTCGGCCGCATCGAGCTGTACCTGCTCGACACGAACGACCCCGAGAACCCACCGGAGATCGTCGCGATCACGAACCGGCTGTACGGCGGCGACGAACAGCACCGCCTCCGCCAGGAGATCGTGCTCGGCATCGGCGGCGTGCGCGCCCTGCGCGCGCTCGACCTCCACCCGCAGGTGTTCCACACGAACGAAGGGCACGCCGGGTTCCTCGGGCTCGAACGGGTCCGCGAGTTCACCGAGGCCGGTCTCGAGTTCGCCGAAGCGATCGAGGCCGCCCGGGCCGGCGGCGTGTTCACGACCCACACGCCCGTCCCCGCGGGCATCGACCGGTTCCCCCGGCAGTTGTTCGAGCCGTACTTCGCGGACTTCGCGAAGCAGTGCGGCGTCGAGTTCGAGGAGTTGTACGCCCTCGGGCAACGAGCCGACGAGCCCGACGAGAAGTTCAACATGGCCGTGATGGGGCTGCGGCTCGCGGCACGCTCCAACGGCGTCGCCCGGCTCCACGGCGAGGTCTCCCGCGAGATGTTCGGGGGCATGTGGCCGGCCCTGCCGCCGAGCGACACGCCGATCGGCCACGTGACCAACGGCGTGCACGCCCGGAGCTGGGTGAGCGATCGCACCGACGAGTTGCTGACGACGGTGATCGGCGACGACTGGCACCTCACCGGGCCCGAGGCGTGGGCACGCGTCCATGACATCGACGACGCCCGGATCTGGGCCGTCCGCCGCGCCGGTCGCCAGGAGCTCGTCGACATGGTCCGCGAGCGCCTCGGCCACGATCTGCTCGATCCGGACATCCTGACGATCGGCTTCGCCCGCCGCTTCGCGACGTACAAGCGGGCGAACCTGCTGCTCGCACAGATGGACCGTCTCAAGGCCCTGCTGCTCGACGCCGATCGGCCCGTGCAGTTCGTCTTCGCGGGCAAGGCCCACCCGGCCGACCACCCCGGCAAGGCATTGATCCAGGAGATCGCACGGATGGCCGCCGACGCCGACGTCCGCCACCGCTTCGTGTTCATCCCCGACTACGACATCGGCATCGCCCGCACGATGTACCACGGGTGCGACGTGTGGTTGAACACGCCCCGCCGCCCGAACGAGGCGTGCGGTACGAGCGGTGAGAAGGCGGCGCTGAACGGTGTGCTCAACTGCTCGATCAGCGACGGCTGGTGGGCGGAGATGTCGACGGGTGACAACGGCTTCGACATTCCGTCGTTCGACGACGACCACGACCTCGCCCGGCGCGACCGGCGCGAGGCCTCCGCCACGTTCGACGTGATCGAGAGCGAGATCGTGCCGCTGTTCTACGAGCGCACGGACGATGTTCCACTCGGTTGGATCGGCCGCATCAAGACCAACTGGGCCACGCTCGGCTGGAACGTCATCGCCGCACGCATGGTGCGCGACTACGTCACCGCGCTGTACGAGCCGGCCGCCGCGACATCGGATCTGTGCCGCGCCGACGGCGCAGCGGTGGCAATAGAACTCGCCGCGTGGAAGGCCGGGGTCGCCTCGGTGTGGGATGCGGTGACCGTCGAGCTGCTCGACGATGCCTCGGACATCACCGATGGCGTCTCGGGTGCACCGCGCGAGGTGCGGGTGCGCGTCGACTCGGGCGAACTCCGGGTCGACGAACTCGTCGTGCAGGTCGTGCACGGCCCGATCGCCAGCGACGGCGCGTTCGACGAACGGCGGATGGAGCGCGTCGCGTTGGAACCCGGCGAGGACGGCGTCTTCAGCGGCTCGTTCGCGCCGTCCGACTCGGGCCCATGGGGCGTGACGGCCAGGGCGCTGCCCTTCCACCCGGCGCTCAGCAGCGTGTACGACACCGGCCTCGTCGCCCTGGGCTGACCCCGCGTTGCGCCGGGCCGACACCGGGATTCCGCCCCCGGGCCGGCGGCTCCGGCTCGGTACGATCGCCGGATGCGGGTGACGTCACCTCGGGTGCCCGCCGGCGCTCCGCCCTCGCCGATGCGACTGCTCGTCGCGTTCGGCGGCTTGATGGGTTCGCTCGCGGCCGGGTACGGCGTGTTGTTCACGATCGTCGCGGACTACCGCGACGAGTACGGCATCAGCGAATCGGCGATCGGCATCGTGATCGGCACGGGGTTCCTGTCCGGCTTCCTCGCGCAGATCACGATCGCGCCACTCGCCGATCGCGGGCACGCGAAACGGCTCGTGCTGATCGGGGTCGTCATCAACGTCGCCGGGCTGCTGCTGATGGCGATGGGCACGACGCTGACACCGATTCTGATCGGGCGGTTCGTGTCGGGCATCGGCATCGGCACGGCCAGCCCGGCAGTGAAGCGCATCGTCATCCTGGCCGACCCGACGAACCTCGGTCAGAACATGGGGCGGCTGCTCGCCGCCGACGTGTTCGGCTTCGCGATCGGGCCGGCGATCTCGGCCGTGCTGGTCGGGCCGTTCGGCATCCCGGCGCCGTTCGTCGTCGTTGCCGCCGCGACCCTCGTACTCGTGCCGTTCGTTGCCCGGGTCGATGTCGTCGAGGCGGAGGAACCGCCGCAGCGGCGCTTCGCGTTCGACCTGCTCCGGATCCGCCCGTTCGCCGGTGCCGTCGTGCTCGGCGCCGTCGCGTTCGTGATGATCGGTGCGTTCGACGCACTGTGGGACGTCGTCCACAACGACCTCGGGACGTCCGACTGGATCGCGAACCTCGGGATCACGCTGTTCGGGATCCCGCTGATCTTCCTGGGGCCACCGGGCGGGCGACTCGCGCAGACGTGGGGTCCGTTCCGGCTGAGTTCGATCGGGCTGTTCTTCGCCGCGATCCTGATGTGCATCTACGGCTTCCTGCCCAGCGGCGGGCTGATCTTCGCCGTTGCGATGGTCCACGCGATCTCCGACGGGCTGACGATCTCGGCGTCGGGCGTCGCGGTCGGGATGGTCGTTCCCGACGACCGGCAGGCGGGCGCGCACGGCGTGATCGGCGCGGCACAGGCTGTTTCGGCCGGCGTGATGGCCGGTACGACCGGAGCGCTGTATGACCGGTTCGGTCAGGCGACGGCGTATGTCGTCGCCGGGGTCGTCATGGCCACGATGACGGCGACGGGCCTGTGGCTCGCCCGCTCGGCGTGGGGGATCACTCGGCCACTCGGGGCATCGTCGAACACCGCCTCGTAGCCGTGTCCAGTCGGTTGTCTCGCCTGACGCGACAACCGACCCGACAAAGTTGTGTCTGACACAACTTTGTCGTCAGGAGCCGGTGAACTCGGCCTTTCCGGGGCCGTGTTCGAGGAAGCTCTTGACGCCGATCTGGGAGTCCTCGGTGCCGAACACCTCGACGAAGCCGGCCCGCTCACCCGCGAGGCCGTCGGCGAGCGACGTCGAGAGACCGGCGTCGATCACCCGTTTGCAGATCGCCTGAGCGGTCAGCGCGCCCTTGGCGACCTCGGCCCCGAGCGCGATCGCCCGGTCGTGCAGTTCCTCGGGAGCCACCACCTCGTCGGCGAGGCCGATCCGCAGCGCCTCGTCGGCCTTGACCGGACGGCCGGTGATGCACATCTCCTTCGCACGGCTGGCACCAACCGTTCGCGCCAGGCGCTGGGTGCCACCACCGCCCGGGATGATGCCGAGCAGGATCTCCGGCTGGCCGAACACCGCCCGCTCGGACGCGATGCGATAGTCGCAGCCCAGCGCGAGTTCGCACCCGCCCCCGAGCGCGTACCCGCTGACCGCCGCGATCACGAATCGGGGAAGTGCGGCCAGCGCGTCGATCGTCGCGTGGAACGCTTCACCGATCGGCCCCGCCTCCTCCTGGCCCCCGAACTGGGAGATGTCGGCACCGGCCGCGAAGATCCTTTCACCGCCGGTGACGACGACCGCTCCGGGCAGGTCGGCGGCGAGCTCGTCGACGACCGCGCGCAGCTCGGTGAGCAACTCCTGGGAGAGCGGATTCACCTTGCCGTTGGCAAGCGTCACGATGGCGACACCGTCGTCGCGTCGTTCCAGCGTCAGCAGTTCGTAGGCCATGGCGCGAGTCTGCCCGATCACCGCCCGCAGCGGCCCATCGCAGGACCGGGTCAGGCATCGACGGCGGCGAGCATCTCGTCCGCGGCAGACCACGGGTCGATCGTGTGCGCCACGACCTCCTCCGTCAGTTCGTCCCAGCGGTCGCCCGTGCAGATCTCCCGTGCCCGCCGGCCGAGCCGCGCGGCGATGATCTCGCGCAGCTCCTGGCGGAGCCGGAACGTGCGTCGTCGCTGCAGTTCGCCGGACTCCTCGGCGGCGCTGCGGTGGCGCAGCACGGCGTCCCACAACTCGACGACGCCTTCTCCGGTCGACCCGACGGTCGCCACGATCGGCGGGCGCCACGCGTCGGCCGGCAGCTCGGAGAGGTCGAGCATCTGCATCAGGTCCCGGCGTGTCTCCTCGACGCCGTCGCGGTCGGCCTTGTTGATCACGAACACGTCGGCGATCTCCATCAGGCCGGCCTTGTTCGCCTGGACGCTGTCGCCCCAGCCCGGATTGACGACGACGACGGTCGTATCGGCCTTCCCCGCGACCTCGACCTCGACCTGGCCGACGCCGACGGTCTCGACGATGATCCAGTGCCGACCGATCGCGTCGAGCAGCCGGACCGCCTCCGGTGTCGCCAGCGACAGGCCGCCGAGGTGGCCGCGCGTCGCCATCGAGCGGATGAACACGCCGGGGTCGGTCGCGTGTTCCTGCATCCGCACGCGGTCGCCGAGGATCGCTCCGCCCGTGAACGGCGACGACGGGTCGATCGCGAGCACCGCGATCTCGAGTTCGAGCGAGCGGAGGTGGGTGATGATCGCGCTGGTCAGTGTGCTCTTGCCGGCCCCTGGTGCGCCGGTCATCCCGATCGTGTAGGCATCGCCGCTGTGGGCGTACGCGAGCCGGCCGACCTCGCGCGCCTCGTCGTCGCCCCGTTCGATCAGCGACAGCAGCCGGGCGAGCGCACGGCGATCACCGTCGAGCGCTGCGCGGAACAGTTCGGCGGGCGGGATCTGTCGACGGGCCACGGGGAGTGCGGGCGGGCCCTGGCCTCAGGCCAGCGCCTCTTCGGCGATGTTGACGACCTCGGTCACGCCGTCGACACGGTCGCGCATGATTCGTTCGATACCGGCCTTGAGCGTCTGCGTCGATGCGGGGCAGCCGACGCACGCCCCGACGAGTTCGACCTCGACGACGCCGGTGTCCTCGTGCACTTCGTGCAGCACGATGTCGCCGCCGTCGGCTTGGAGTGCCGGACGGATGACCTCGATCGTCGCTTCCACTTGTGTCCGCATCGCCCTCATCTTTCCTGATCCGCGGTTCATTCAATCAGCGCAGGCCGTACGATCCTTCGCCGTGGCTTCGATGTTCGCAGCCCGGTCGGCCGGGCCGCTGCTCGCTCACCAGGGCGGATGGGACGAGATCGCGCTGATCGGCGTCCCGATCCTGGTCATCGCCGCGTTGCTCGTGCTCGCGAAGCGTCGCGTCGATGCGCTCGACGGTGAGCGGTCGGGGGTTCCGCGGGACGATCGCTGATGGCCGGTGTTCCGGCGATCCGGCCCGAGATGGCGGACGACCACGACGCGATCCACAGCGTCGTCGCCTCGGCGTTCGGGTCCGACGACGAAGCGGACCTCGTCGAAGCGATCCGATCCTCGCCCGAGTACGTCGCCGAGCTGGCGCTCGTCGCGACGATCGCGGACGAGGTGGTCGGGCACGTGATGGTCAGCGGGGCGTTGCTGCGCACTGCCGACGACGACCTCCCGATCATGATGCTGTCGCCGCTCGCCGTCGCCCCCGCCCATCAGCGGCAGGGCGTCGGCAGCGCGCTCGTGCGGGCGGTGACCTCGATCGCGGACCGACGGGGCGAACCGCTCGTCGTGTTGGAGGGTGGACCTGCCTTCTACACGCGGCTCGGGTTCGAGCCGGCCGCCGGGTTGGGCATCCACATCGACCTGCCCGACTGGGCACCGCCGGAGGCGGCCCAGGTGATGCGCCTCAGCGCGTACGACCCGTCGTTGCGGGGCACGGTCATCTACCCGCCGGCGTTCGACGGGCTCTGATCACCCGGGTGGCGGGCACGCGACGGGAGTGCGCGGCGTCACCCGGAACAGCTCGCCGCCGTCGACCGCCTCGACGGTCGCCAACTCGACGACCGCGAGGAGATCGGGCCGGATCTCGAACGGCGTCCCGCCATTCGCGTTGAGCAGCCCCGGGAACCAGGCGAGGTAGGTCGGTCGGTCGCAGGCCCGGCGCGTGAGCTCGCCGGGCGACAGCGGGAAGTGGCTGTTGCCGGGCGTCGGCCGCGTGAACGCGAATTCGACCCGGTCGCGTTCCGTGTGCCACCACACGCGCCACGGGTTGTTGGTCACGACCGCGGCATCGTCCGGAAGTGCGTCGACGCGCTCGTACAGCGCCGGTGAGAACTGCTGCGGGTTCGCCGCCGAACCAATCAGCCGGTCCGGGCCGTTCCACGCCGCGAGCATCCCGGCGAACATCCAAGCGATGGCGACCACGGTCGCACCGGCTCGAACGGCCCGGTGGCCGAGGCGACCATCAGCGGCGACGACGACGAAGTAGATCAGCGCGATCAGCGTCGGGAACAGGATCCGGGCCTCGATGTGCGTCCCGGTGAGCGCCCGCGAAGCGAGCGGCAGGACGATCGAAGTGAGCGCGTACGTCGCCATCCCCGCGTCGAGGACGTTCCAGCGACGCTGCAGGGCGACCGCCATCACCGCGCCGAGGAGACCGACGAGGGCGACGGCCCCGGCCGGCTCGGTCATCGGGCCGACGTCGTCGAGGTCGATCACCAGCCGGCCGAGCGCCACGACGAGGTGGTCGACGAGCGTGTCGAGCGACTCCCCGGCGCCGCCGCGGAAGTGCGGGCCGAGAGGGTCACCGGTCGCCGCGAGATTGCGGGCCATCCAGATCGTCGCGAGTGACCCGGACACACCGAGGTACGCGCCGCCGCAGCGAACGGCGCGACGCCGATCGGCGCGCGATGCCACGACGACCATCACGAGCCCGGTCACGACGAGCCCGGCACCCGCGTAGCGCGTCAGGAAACCGAGCCCGGCGAGCAGACCGGCCCCGGCGGCCCGTCGCGTCGTCACCCCCTCGCGCCGCAACACGTAGATCATCGCGAGCGACAGCGCGACGTACGGGCCCTCGCTCCACACCGTCTGCTCCGTGCGGATCGCGGCCTGCGCCAGTACGTACAGCAGCCCGCCGGCAACCGCCGCGGGCCAACGAACCCGCGCCGCGAGGACTCCGACGAGCAACGCCGCGGTGACGGCGGCGGCGGCCGCGCCGACGAGTGCAGCCCACGTGAGGCTGCGCCCACCGATCGCGAGGAGCGCTGGGAAGACGGGTGGGAAATGCGCCAGCTGCTGACCGGTGAAGTCCCGGTAGCCGTCGACGTCGCGCAGGTTCTCGGCGGCCGACAGGTACGTGATCGAGTCGGCGCTGAGGACCGGGTCGTCGCGCGTCGCGATCAGCACCGCGGCGGCGCCGACAGCCGCGAGGGTCGCCTGCCCGATCAGGACCCGCCGATCCATCCGCGTCAGGAGATCGGCTTGGTGTAGACGGCTTCGAGCGCTCGGAGTTCGAAGCCGAGGCGCTGGTACAGCTGGAACGCGCCGCCGGCATTGTTCGTGTCGGCGCCGAGCGCAGCCTCGGACATCCCCCGTTTCTTCAGCTCGTGGAGGCTCATCGCGAGCAGTGTTCCCGCGATGCCCCGGTTGCGCCAGTCGCGGTGCGTCGAGATGTACTCGGTGTACCCGCGCAGGTAGCCCCGCTGCGCATTCTCCTCGTGGTTGATGTAGGGCTTCACCTGGCCGACGATCGTGTCGCCCGCCCACGCCACCTTCCACAGCGACTCGTCACGATCGGGGTCCTCGATCATCTCCGCGTAGTCCTCCTCGGTCGGCTCGCGGAAGTCCCATTCACCGCGGAACGCCTCGTGGTGGGCTTCGACGATCGGACGGATCTGGTCCTCGGTGACCGGACGAACCTCGACGCCGTCGGGCAGCGTTCGGTCGGGGACGTCGTCGAGGTGCGGCCGCACGAGGAACGCTTCCCATTCGGTCGGGGTGTAGCCGCGTTCCTCGAGCCACGCCGCCTCGCCGACCGGTGGCTCGCCGTGGCCGGGGTGGCTCGCGTAGGCGCGGTAGCGCGCCGCGTCCGCATCGGCCGCCCACGGGCTCATGTGGGCCTCTTGCGCCTCGACGATTGCGCCGAACAGCGATCGGCTCAGGTGGTCCGGCAGCGTCGGGGCGAAGACGACGCAATCACGCACGCCGGTGCCGAGGTCCTCCCACGAGACCCGCGAGTAGCCGACCGGCGTGCCGTCGTGTTCGAGGATCGCGATGTCGGTGTCGGGGTCGCAGTCCTGGAGATGGGCGTAGCTCGTGTCGAGCTGCTCGACGGTCGGGAGTTGGGGGTCACCGTGGTGCTGCCGGTACGCGCCGAGGATCGGCGCCATCACCGTGTGATCGGACCGGCCGCGGTAGGCGCGTGCCGAGTAGGTCTCGGGAAGCTGCATCCGGTCGGCGAGGTGCATGCGGCCACACTACGTGGGACGCCCGGCGTCGTGCCCGGGACTTTCGGGGTCAGCTGAGCAGGGCGGCAGCGCCGATCGCGAGCGCGAGGCCGGCGGTCTGTCTGCGGTCGAGCCGTTCGCCGAGGACGACGACGGCGAGCAGCACGGTCGTCGCCGGGAAGAGGCTGACGAGGGCGCCGACGATGGCGAGCTCACCGTCGAGCGTCGACCAGAGGAAGAACCCGTTGGCCGTCATGTCGAGCGCTCCCGCGCTGACGGCGATGCCGGCGGTTCGCAGCGGAGGCGGGGACGGTCGGATGATCGCGGCGGCGACGAGCAGCGCGGTGACCGATGTGACACGTGCCGCGAGGAGCGGCACGGCGCCGGCATCGTCCGGCGTCTGCGCGAGGAGCACGAAGAACGCGCCGAATCCGAGCCCCGCGCCGACCGCCAGTGAGACCGGCCGCAGCGACGCGTCGCTCAGCCGGAGGTCGCCGCCCGCGAGGAGCCACACCGCGACCGGGATCAGACCGAGGCCGGCGATGGCGAACCCGTCCGGCCGATCGCCGGTTGCGACACCGACGACGACGGGCACCGTGGCGGCGACGATCGCGCTCAGCGGGCTGACGAGCCGATTCGGTCCGCCCGCCAGGCCCTCGTACAGCAGCATGAGCCCGACGAGGCCGGCGAGCCCGCCGGCGGCGCCCCACCCGAGCGCTGCCCCGCCCCACCGACCGTCGATCATCACCACGAGCACGAGGGCGAGCAACCCGCCGGAGATGTTGGTGATCAACGTGACGACGGCGACCGACGCCCTGCGCGTGGCGAGTCCGCCGAGGAAGTCCGCGACGCCGAACGTGCAGGCAGATGCGAGCGCGAGCAGGGCAGGCATCAGCGTCCTGCGGCGAGACCGGGCGCGACCGAGACAGCCATCGCGGCCGCATCGTACTGGCGGACCGTCACCGGCGAAGCGAGCGTGCGCGACGTGCGCCGTCGCTGCTCGACCGCCGGTCGGGCCACGACGGCGACCCTCCCGGCGCCGGCATGGTCGGACACCTCGCGCCGTTCACCTCTGTTCGATTTCGACCATCGAGGTCGGGCGGTGATGATGTCCCCGCCCGGGACGGGACATCATCATCGCAACCGACGTTTCGAACAGACGTGAACTGCGCACGTCACCGTGGCGGGCGGCTGACCATCCGGTTCGAAGCGCGTCAGCAGCGCGCGATGCTGGCGCCGACCGCGGAGAGGCGACCGACGAGGTCGTCGTACCCGCGATCGATGTGGTGCACCCCCGAGATCGTCGTCTCGCCCTCGGCTGCGAGGCCGGCGACGACCATCGCCGCACCGGCGCGGATGTCATGCGCCTTGACCGGCGCGCCGGAGAGCCGAGGCACGCCACGCACGACCGCATGATGGCCGGTCGTCGTGACGTCGGCGCCGAGCCGCTGCAGTTCCTCCACGTAGCGGAACCGGCCCGGGTAGAGGTTCTCGGTGACGATCCCGACCCCGTCGGCGACCGCGAGCATCGTGATGATCAGCGGCTTGTAGTCGGTCGCGATGCCGGGGTACGGCAACGTCGCGATGTCGATCGACCGCAGCCGCTCGGGCGCGTGCACGTGCAGCCCGTCCGCGATGTCCGTGAGTTGCAGCCCCATGTCCGTGAACCGGTCGAGCAGCATCGTCATGTCGGCCGGACGGATCCCGCGCACGTCGAGTTCGCCCTGCGAGACGGCCGCGGCTGCGAGATACGTCGCCGCTTGGATGCGATCGGGCACCGTGTGGTGCCGCACCGGCCGCAAACCGTCCCGCCCGACACCCTCGATCGTCAGCTTCGACGTACCGATGCCGCTGATGTCGGCACCCATCGCCGCGAGGAAGTTGCAGAGGTCGGTGATCTCCGGCTCGCGGGCGGCGTTGTCGATCGTCGTCCTGCCGTCGGCGAACACCGCAGCGGTCAGCAGGTTCTCCGTCGCACCGACGCTCGGGAAGTCGAAGATGATGTCGGCACCGTGCAGCCGCTCGCAGCGCGCCTCGAGGTAGCCGTGACTGAACTTGAACTCCGCGCCCATCGCCTCGAGCCCCGACACGTGCATGTCGATCGGGCGCGAACCGAAGTCGTCCCCGCCCGGCATCGACAGCCGGACCTCACCGCAACGGGTCAGCAGCGGGCCGAGCACGTTGATCGACGCCCGGATCTTCTCGACGAGTTCGTACGGCGCGACCGGCGTGATGTCGCCCGTGTTCGTCAACAGCAGCACGCCGGGCTCGGGCCGGATCATCTCGACGCCGATCGCCGCCAGCAGTTCCCCCATGATCGCGACGTCGACGATGTCAGGGACGTTCGTCAGTTCGAACCTGCCGTCGGTGAGGATCGTCGTCGCCATCAACTTGAGTACGGAGTTCTTCGCGCCGGGGACGTCGACGGTTCCGGCCAGTGGGCCGCTGCTGCGCACGACGATCGTGTCGGTCGGGGTTGCGTTCATCGCCCCCCAGTATGCTCCCGGCGTGAAGCCCGGCGGTCGCATCGTGACGCGAACCTGGCCGAGTGACGACGAGCACCGGTCGATGGTCATGGCCCCTCGCGACGACCTCGTTCGCGAGGTCCGGGCGCCTTCCGCCGACGACGGCGACGACCGCGAAACCGGCGGCTCCACCCGTTCGACGTTCGACCTGGAGCACGGCCCGTTCTCCAGCTACGAGCGCGTCGTCGACGTCACCGCCGACGAGATCGTCGAGCGCACGACCTACCGCCTGACGATCCCCTGGTTCGGCTGGCTGTTCAAGGTCCCGGTCCGACAGGTGATCGCCCGCCGACTCTCGTCTCGGGGGTGGTGGACACCGCCGGATCAGCTCGATGCGACCCAGGTACTCGTGATCGGCCTGCTCGCCGCAGCGTCGATGAGCGCCGCGTTCATCAACACGCTGTTCACCCAGACGGTCAACTTCGCAGCAGAGGACTTCGGCGTCGGTGACGCCGGCATCGGCTACGCGGGGGCGATCGTACGGGCCGGCATCATCATCGCCCTGCCGGCGGCGATCATGGCCGACCGCGTCGGCCGCCGGCGCATCATCGCGATCGTCGCCTGGCTCGCGCCACTGCTGTCGCTGCTCGGCGCGCTCGCACCGAACTTTGCGGTGCTCGTCACAACGCAGACGGTCGCCCGGCCGATGGGCATCGCACTCGCGTTCCTGATCGGTGTCGTGGCGGCCGAGGAGATGCCGAAGAGCAGCAGGGCGTACGCGATCAGCGTGCTCGCGATGGCGAGCGGGTTCGGCGCCGGCGTGGCGGTGATGTCGCTCGGCCTCGCCGACCTCGGCGAGTCGGGCTGGCGCCTCGTGTACGTCGTGTCGCTCGTCTGGTGCCTCGTCGCACTCGACCTGACCCGGCGGCTGCCGGAGACCCGCAGGTTCGCGGCGAGCGCTGCGGCAGAAGCCGCCGACCTCGCAGCAACGGACGCACGACTCGAGACCAGCCTCGTCGGGCCCCGCGTCGATGACGGCGGACGGGTCGACGACGAGCCGCACCACCCCGACCCCGCCGCGTCCGGCTGGCCGACGGCGATCTCGGTTCGTACCCGTGCGCCGCGGCTCGACCGGCGCCGCATCACGTTGCTCGCCGCCGTCGCGTTCATCGGCAACGTGTTCGTCGCCCCGGCGAGCTTCTTCCAGAACAACTACCTCACCGATGTCCGGGACTTCTCCGGCCTCGCGATCGGCGTCTTCTCGATCGTCGTCGGCACGCCCGCAGGCATCGGGCTGATCATCGGTGGCCGGATCGCCGACACGCGGGGCCGCAAGCCGTTGATCGCGCTCGTGCTCCCTGCTTCGGCGGTCGCCGTCGTGCTCGCGTTCTCGTTCGGGCCGCCGTTGCTGTGGGCGTCTGCGTTCCTCGCAGCGACGCTCGGCAGCATGGCCTACCCCGCGATGGCCGTCTACCGCGCCGAGCTGTTCCCGACGGGAAACCGCAGCCGCGCCGCCGGGTTGATCACGGCATCAGCCCTGCTCGGCGGTATCGGCGGGCTCGTGCTGACCGGTCGGCTGATCGACGCCGGGTGGTCCTACGGTGCGGTCATGCTGCTGCTGGCGAGCGCCCAGTTGATCGTGACGCTGATCGTGCTGACGTCGTACCCCGAGACCGCCCACACCGAACTCGAAGAACTCAACCCCGAGGACGCGCCGCTGACGATCATGTGACCCGGCGCGCGCGGCGACCGGTACTCACGTCTCGACCATCAGGATCCGGCGGGCTTCGGCGAGATCGCTCATCGCCTTCGCCGCGTCGAGCCGATCACCGCCGTGATCCGGGTGGACGCCGCGCATCCGCTCCCGGAAGTTCGCAGTGACCTGACGCTTCGACGGCCGCTTCTCGCCCGCCGGGAAACCGAGAACTTCCAACGCCCACGAGAGCGGATCGGCCATCGCCTCCAATGTCGTCGTCTGCGATCCGGCGAGATGGGCGATCAGGGAGGGCCCGATCGGCCCTCGCCAGCGCGCCGCCTTCTGCAGCACCTTGGTGACGCCGTTGCGGTGTTCCGGCGCCAACCGCTCCGTCGCATACACCGCACCCAGTACCTGCGCGAGGTCGGTGCCGGCGCTGTTGAAGTCGAACGAGATGTCGTCGCCGTCGCCGAGCAGCCGGTGATGGCTGACCGCGAGCCCGTGCCGGTCGATCTGGAAGCGGTGACGCAGCCGGGGCTGCACCACCCGCGTGCCGTCACCGACTTCGTTGATCAGCCGATGGACGTCCGGGATCAGGTCGTCGGCGATGCCGTCGAGGTGGGCGGCGACGACGGACCCGAGCAACAGCCCGCCGAAGCCTGGGCTCGGGTCGACCGGCAACACCATGTGACCGAGTGCGATGCGCCGGGTCGGCACCGCGGGCCGCGTGTGCCAGATCTCGAGTTCGGCCAGCAACATCGCCGCGAGTGCGACTCAGACGTAGGGGCGCAGCAGCGAACGCAGCTCCTGCGCGAGGCCGATGACGTCGGACGCGGCGACATCGTCGTCGTCCTTCGACGCCCCCGCCGTGCCGGCGGCGTCGGCGACGAACCGCTCGACGATCCGGTCGACACCGTCGACCGCGCTCGCCCAGGTCCGCGGGGCGAACGCGTATGGCGGATGCCGCTTGTCGATCACGTCGTGCAACTCGACCAACTTCCGGCGGGACTTCGCGTCGAGCGGGTCCTTCGCGAGCTTGTCCGCCGCGAGGAAGATCGTGCTGAGCGCACCGTCGGGTGGCTCGTGATCGCCGCTGTCGCCTGCGCTGAGCAGCTCGCCGCTCTCGATCGCATCGAGCAGGTCGTCGACGGCATCCTCGGCGTCGGCCGCGACGACGACGGTCGTGCCTTCCCACCGGTGCGGCACCTCGGAGGCCACGAGCGCGTCGGTGAGCACGCTGCGGTCGGCGTCGGTCCACTCGTCGAGACCGAACTCGGTCGACGGCTGATCTTCGTCGAGACCGATCGGAAACGGCCCGAAGAGCTGTTCGAGCTGCTCGAACAGCTCGTCCATGCGCTCCTCGACGACTTCCGGGACGACGAGCTCGGCGCCGACCCAGGCATGCGGCACCGTCGCCTCGGCCATTGCCTCGGACAGCTCGGCCTGCTGCTCGAATGTCCACGCCGACAGGTCGTAGTGGACCTTGACGATCGTGTCGTCGTTCGGATCGAATTCGATCGGCTGACCCCTGTCGGCGGTTTCGTTCTGTTGCTCGGCGCCGCCGCCTCTGCTCACTATTGCCACGGTGTCACGCTACCGGCCAGGAACCGCTCGGTCCGTTCGTACTCGTCACGGACGTTGGCCGGATCGCGAAACCCGTGGCCCTCGCCCTCGTAGACGACGAGTTCGACCGATCCACCTGCGGATCGCATCGCCGCGGCGACCGACTCGCTCTGGGCGAGCGGGACGACGTCGTCGTCGGTGCCGTGGAACATCAGCAGGGGCGCGGAGATCCGGTCCGCCCGGTTGATCGGCGACAGCACCTCGAACGAGCTCGATCCGACGAGCGTGTCGGTGTAGTGGGCTTCGAATCGGTGCGTCGCCTCGGCCAGTGCAGCGAGGTCGCTGACCGGATAGGACGCGACGCCGCAGGCGACGAGGCCGGGATGATCTGCGAGGAGCCCGAGCACCGTCAGCCCGCCGGAGGACCCCCCGATGATCGCCGTCGACTCCGGGCCGGCCCAGCCCGCAACGTGCGCATGTGCGATCAGCGCCGCTGTGTCGTCGACGTCGAGCCGGCCCCACTGTCCGTTGAGCGCCTGCTGGTAGGCGCGGCCGTGGCCCGTCGTGCCGCGCGGATCGACGACGAGCACGTCCCAACCGCGGCTCCACCAGTACGCGATCCGCGGCCGGAAGTCGGCCTGCCACTGGTCGGTCGGCCCGCCGTGGACCCAGCACAGCAGCCGCCCCGATCCAGCGGCGTACCGCCGGGCGTGCAGCGTCGTGTCGCCGCGGGCGACGTCGATCAACTGTGGTTCGGGCAGCCCGTGGCCGGACCACCCGAACGGCGGCCCGACGGCGAGCACGGTCCGCGGGGGCTTCGTCCCCGGTGAGTCGTCGAGCGCCGCCATGTCGTAGCGAACGACCTGCGTCGGTGTGACCGCGCCGGTGCGCAGGGCGACGAGGTCAGCACCCCGCCACGTCAGTTGACCGTGCCCGCCTCTGCCGACATCGGTGACGGTGCCGGTCGTGAGCTCGACGACGCAGAGCCGACCGAAGCCGCGTTCGTTGCGGCAGAACGCGACGTGGCGCCCGTCCGGCGACGGCACGAACGAGCGCTGGCCCATCCCCCATGTCGGCCCGGCGTGCTCGAACGGCTCGGCGAGCAGCGGATCGTCACCGATGTGCACGTTCAACCAGCCGGACGCATCGTGGACGCAGACACCGGTGCCGTCGGGCATGAAGCCTGGCTGTTGGACCGCCGCTCCCGGCGGGCGCCACCGCTCGATCGCGCCCGTCGCGGCGTTCGTCGTCACGACAAAGGCGGCATCCCACGGCATCGCGGGAGGGTTCCAGGCCTGCCACACGACGGTGGAGGCGCACGGTGCCACGGCCGGATCGAAGCAGAACTCGTCGGCGCCGTCGTCGAGACGGACGGGATCACCAGCGACGCTCTCACCATCCAGCGGGAGTCGCCAGACCTGCCCCTCGTCGAGCGCGAACACGAGGAACGATCCGTCCGGCGCGAACGCCGGCGCGCGGGCGTCCCCGCCGAGTGACGTCCACTGCTGCGCGCCGCCCGTCATCGTCTGGAACCACAACTCGCCGGCGGCGCAGTACACGATGCCGGTCCCGTCGGGGTGCCAGTCGAAGCAGCCGCCCCCGAGCCCGCGCCCGGGCGACGGGTCCGGCCCGGCGGTCAGCAGCCGCTCCGGCCCGCCCACGGTCGGCACGATCACGATCGACGCGGCACCACGCCACCGCTCGACGAACGCCACGAACGCGCCGTCCGGAGACAGTTTCGGCTCCGTCAGGTCCCTGCCCGCCAGCAACAGCTCGATCGGGATCGGCGCGTCCATGCCCGGACTGTACGGGCCCGGTGATCCGGTGCCGGGCACCACGTCGCCGGCCATCGTCGTGATGCCGTCGGCCGATACGGTGGGCGGATGGCTTCATCTCGTGAGAACCCGGACCGCAACCTCGCCATGGAGCTGGTGCGGGCGACCGAGTCGGCATGCCTCGCCGCGGCGCGCTGGGTCGGACGCGGCGACAAGAACGGCGCCGACCAGGCGGCGGTCGAAGCGATGCGGCTGTCACTGTCGACCGTCTCGATGAGCGGCACGGTCGTCATCGGCGAGGGCGAGAAGGACCACGCCCCGATGCTGTACAACGGCGAGCTGGTCGGCGACGGCACCGACCCGGAGGTCGACGTCGCCGTCGACCCGATCGACGGCACGACGCTGACCGCGATGGGCAAGACGAACGCGCTGTCGGTGATCGCCGTGTCGGATCGCGGGTCGATGTTCGACCCCGGCCCGTCGTACTACATGAACAAGATCGCAGTGGGTCCCGCTGCGGTCGGCGCGATCGACATCACCGCCAGTCCGACCCAGAACCTGCGGTGGATCGCGAAGTCGAAGGGAGAAGACGTCCGCGACCTCACCGCGATCATCCTCGACCGGCCGCGGCATGCCGAGCTGATCGCCGAGGTACGCGAGAGCGGCTGCCGGATCCGCCTGATCACCGACGGCGACGTCTACGGGTCGGTCGCGACGTGTTGGCCCGACGCGGGCGCCGACGTGTTGCTGGGCATCGGTGGTACGCCGGAGGCCGTCGTCTCCGCCGCGGCGATGAAGGCGATGGACGGTGAGATCCAGGCCCAGCTGTGCCCGCAGAGCGACGAAGAACGCAACGCGCTGCTCGGCGCGGGCTACGACCTCGACCAGATCCTCGATCAGAACGACCTGATCAAGGGCGACAACTGTTTCTTCGCCGCGACGGGTCTGACCGACGGTGCGCTGCTGCGCGGCGTCCGCTTCGACACCGCCGGCGCCCGCACGCAGAGCCTCGTGATGCGCTCGCGCAGCGGCACGGTCCGGATGATCGATGCTCGCCACCGGATGAAGAAGCTGCGCGAGTTCGCGGCGATCGACTACTGACGCCCGTCGAACCCACCGACGACCGACGGATCCGGTACGACGGATCGGCACAGCCACTGGAACACGCGCCAGCCCGTGAGGTCCTGGGCCATCGTCGACGCCGCGATCGTCGCGGCCTCGTCGGAGATCGCCCGGCCGTCCGGCGCCTTCACGTGGACCTCGGCCACGCGCTCGGCCATCACGAACCAGCCGACCGCTTCTTCGACCGTCCGGCCGACGGTCAGCGGGCCGTGGTTGCGGAGGATGCACAGTTTTGCGTCGCCCAGCGCCGCCGCGATCCGCTTGCCGCCGTCGGTCGACAGCACTTCGACCTCCTCGTCGTCGAACATCGCCTGGTCGAACACGAACGCCGTCGATTCCTGGCTGAGCGCGCGGAACGGCTGGACGTTCGCCGACCACGGCGTGCCGAACTGGGTGTGGGTGTGGCATGCACTGACGACGTCCGGTCGGGCTGCGAGCAGTGGCGCATGGATGTTGTAGCCCGCCACGTTGACCGCGCCGGTGCTCTTGCCGTCGGCGTCCATCACGGCGCCTCCCGGGCCGACGAGTACCAGGCGGTCGACGGTCGCTTCGGCGAACGGCACGCCCCAGTCGAGCAGCCAGAAGTGGTCGGTCAGCTCCGGGTCACGGGCGGAGATGTGCCCGTCGCCCAGTTGGCCCCAGCGTTGGGCGGCGAAGATGCGGTACCCGAGCGCACACATCCGCTTGCGGTGGGCGCGCTCGGCGGCCGGAGAACGGACGGTGCCATACGGCTCGACGCCGGGGAACTCGGGGTACTGGTCGGCCATCGCGTCAGCGTACGCCAACGGCAGCCGGCAGGATCTCGCGAGCCTGCCGGCTGCCGTGGTCTATCTCGTTGCGAGGACGGCCGTCAGGCGGCCACCTCGTCGTGGTCGTGATCCGGTTTGAAGTTGCCCTTGCTCTTCGCGCCGTTGATCAGCTCGGTGCTCATCGCGTAGTTCAGCGTGGCGTAGGCCACCGCGTCGCTGTTGACGTCGAGGGCATGCAGGCTGATGTTCGCGAAGGTGTCGCAGGCGAGGTGGTAGCAGGGGTCGTACTGCTGTCCGGCCGTGCCACCGTACGTCAATGCCTCGGCCGCGGTCTTGATCCCCTCGGCACCGGTGAACAGGCCACCGGCCGGGATGCCGACCGCGATGAACGGCCCGTAGTCGGACCGTCCCGAGAAGTCGGTGTCCTGGAACGGCTCGCCGACCGAGTTGTAGTACCGCTCGAACGTGTCCTCGATCTGAGCGGAACCCGGGGGTACGAACCCCGGAGGCTTCACGAAGGTCGACTCGTCACCGTCGTAGACGCCGAAGAAGTAGTTCGGCGACCCGATCATGTCGAAGTTGAGGTAGAGCGCGATCTTGTTGCGCTCGGCCGTCGACAGACCGTTGACGTAGTGTGTCGACCCGACCAGGCCCGACTCCTCGGCGCCCCACCAGGCGAAGCGGACCGCGTTGCGAGGCTTCACCTTCGCCATCTGCTCGGCGACTTCGAGGATCGCCGCGCTGCCCGAACCGTTGTCCTGGATGCCCGGCCCGGCGTTCACCGAGTCGAGGTGCGCGCCGACCATCACGACGTTGTTCTTGTTGCCGTGCTTCGTCTCGGCGATCACGTTCGACGTCGTGGCCTGGCCCCGGAACGTGTCGGTCTTCAGCCGCATCACGAGCCCCGACGTGGAGGCCAGTTGCTGGCCGACCGCCTGCGTCACGGCCGTCACCCCGATGTTCAGCGTGAACGTGCTGCCGAGTGTGCCGTTGAGTGTGCCGGGGATGTTGTTGTAGATGACGACACCGGCCGCACCCGCGTTGAACGCGTTCGTCGCCTTGATTGCGAACGTGCACGCCCCGCGGCTGATCAACGCGATGTTGCCTGGCGTGAAGCCTGCGAAGTCGCTCGCGACGCATCCGGTGATCGCCGACGGCGTGCTGACCGGGGCGGTGACGTCACCGCTGCCGGAGTAGGACATGATGTTGTTCACGACGGGCCCGACCGGGGTCGGCGCGAACTGCTCGAGGACGGACGGGGTCAGCGAGATGAACGTCTGGAACTGGAAGCTCTGAACGGTCACCTTGTAACCGGCCGCGGTCATCCGGTCGGCCACATAGGCCGCCGATTGGTCGTAACCGGGCGTGCCCGAGGTACGAATTCCTGCGTTTGCGTCTGCAATCGCCTGGAACGCGGCCTGGTGTTCGCGGACGCCGTCGACCGTCACGCACTCCAGCAGTTTGGCAATCGTGTTGTTGCTACGGGACTCACAGGACTGGGGTCCTGCGGAGGCCCCCGGGGAACCGACGATCGCGGTCCCACACACCAGCGCGAACGCCAGCATCGTCTTCTTGAGCACTTCGTCTCCTCTTCGTCGAGTCCAGGTGATGTCCTGGAGAATCGCAGACACTACTCCGATGACGAACCGGCGAACATGGGCTCTTACCTGGTGGTTCTCCGACACTCGGCGGACGTTGCGACGACCGTCGGCGCCGGGCCGTTCTACGATGGCCGGATGGCCGAAACGCAACCGGACGCGACCGGGACCGTCGTCGCCGTCAGTCGCAACCGCAGCCACGAGTTCTCGAAGTCGGCGGTGCCGGCGATCGAACTCGTCGCCGGGCTCGGTGTCGACGACGACGCCCACGCCGGTGCCGCGGTCCGTCACCGCTCACGCGTTGCGCAGGACCCAGATCAACCCAACCTGCGCCAGGTCCACCTGATCGCGTCGGAGCTGCTCGACGAGGTGAACGGCCACGGCCACGGCGTCGAACCCGGGATGCTGGGCGAGAACATCACCACCTCGGGCCTCGATCTCGTCGGCCTCCCGGTCGGCGCGATGTTGCGGCTCGGCGCAACCGCGCTCGTGGCGATCACCGGGCTGCGCAACCCGTGCAAGCAGATCGAAGCGTTCGACCGGGGCCTCCTCGAGAAGATGTTCGTCGACCACGACGGCAGGAAGGTCGGGCGGACCGGCGTGATGGGCGTCGTCGTCGCCGGCGGCGTCGTGCGACCGGGTGACCCGATCGCCGTGCGCTACCCCGCCGGGACGCTGACGCCGCTCGAACGCGTCTGACCCGCCTCAGCTCGCGCGCTCGGCGCCAGACTGCTCGAGCGCCGCATCCAGGGCATCGATCGCGATGTGCCCGGCCTGCGTGACGCTGAGGTGCGCACCGGCGGACTGGTGGACGTCGAGCGCGTCACCGAGCGCCGTCGCCAGCGTCCGCCTGGCGTTCGCACGCGGCCGGTGACCGTGCCCGATCATCGACCCGACGAGGCGCGCCCCCGTCTCGGCGTCGCCACCGCGCGTCAGGGCGATCGCCGTCACGCCGAAGAGATGGCTCGCGCCGACGTAGTAGTGCCGATCCAATGCCTCCCGAATCGCCGAGCGGCAGTGCCGCAACGCCTCGGCGACGTCGACGCGTTCGACCGTGAAGTGCAGGATCAGCCCGTCGAGCAGGTGCTTGACGAGGTGGTCGCGCGGCATCGAATGCAGCCACTCCAGACCCTCGGACCAGATCGTCAGCGCCGTGTCGACGTCGTGTGCCGCGATCGACATCCCCTGCGCCCACGCGGCGAGCGAACGAGCGCTCACCGATCCGGTGTCGGTGGCGATCCGCGACGTCGCCGATGCGTGTACTCGCGCTTCGTCGGTGATGCCGTATGTCGCCAGGTGGAACGTGCGGAAGGCCTCTGCCCACAGCCGGCTGCCGACCGTGGCCGGGCGCGATGCCAACCACGCGGACGTGAGCTCGTCACTCGCCTCGCGGGTGAAGTTGCTGTTCAGGAACACCGCCGCGAGTGCGGTCCGGCAGAACCCGCCGGGATCGTCGGGGTTCGTCCGGAGGCCCGCCTCGGCGAGCTCGGTCACCTGACCGTTCACGGTGAGGTACGCCCCGAGGGCGGCGATGCCGCAGAGGTCACTGAAGCGCGGATGTTCTTCGATCTCCGGTGCGCGGAGCAGGTCGGACGCCCAGGTGAACAGCTCCGAACGCATCGCGAACGTCGCGTACCAGGCGAGTGACACGACGATCTCCGCTCGACGTTCCACGTCGCCTGCCGCGCTGAACGTGTCGACGGCGACGCGCAGGTTGTCCCATTCGTTGTCGAGCACGCGCCAGGCGTCGGGTTCCGCCGCGGTGAACAGCCGCTCGCTCTCGCGACGAGCGATGGCGAGCAGCTGTGTGGCGTGACGCTCCTGGTAGCGCTCCTGCCGTTCGTGGACGGCGAGCTTGTCGGCAGCGAACCTGCGCATCGTCTCGAGCAAGCTGAATCGACGGTGGCCGTCCTCCAGCGTGCTGACGACCATCGATTGGTCGACGAGGGCGAGCACGAGTCGGGGGATCTCACCGGCGGCAACGTCGCCGTCGCTGCAGATCGCGGCGATGTCCGCCAACGTCGCGCCGCCGGCGAAGACCGACAGCCGCTCGAAAACCGAAGCTTCCTGCGGGGACAACAGCCGATACGACCACTGCACCGTCTCGCGCAGCACACCGCCCGTCGGGTCGAGCCCAGATTCGTCCTGACGCAGCGCATCGTCACCGAGTCCGGCGACGAGTTCCTGCGGCGTCATCAGCCGAATCCGGGCCGCCGCGACCTCGATCGCGAGCGGGATCCCGTCGACTCGCGCGACGAGGTCGCGGACTGCCGTCTCGTTGCCGTCCGTCAGGGAGAACGTCATGTCGTGCTGCATCGCCCGGCTCACGAACAGCTCGACCCCGATCGTGTCGGGTGGGAGCGGCGCGACGTCGAGCAACTGCTCACCGGGCACGCCGAGTGCGGCGCGACTCGTGGCGAGTATCGCCACGCCGGGCGCGTCGGCCAGCCGGTCGACGATCCCCGCCACCGCGGTCGCGACGTGTTCACAGTTGTCGAAGACGAGCAGCAGGTCGCGTTCCGAGACGAAGTCGGCGATCGAGGTCAGCAGGTCCATGCCGGCCTGTTGCCGTGCGCCGATCTGGTCGGCCACCGATCCGAGCACTGCATCGGGATCGGCCACCGGGGCCAGCGTGCAGAACCGGACCGCGCGCTCGTTCGCCGTCGCGATCTGCTGGCCGATTTCGATCGCAAGCCGGGTCTTGCCGACGCCGCCGGGGCCGATCAGCGTGACGAGACGATGACCGCGACCGAGCAAGGCCACTGCGGCACGAACTTCGTCCGCCCGCCCCAGGATCGACGTCCGCATGCGCGGCAGATTCGACGGCGGCGTGGCGCGGCGAAGCGGGCGCGGGTCCGATTCCACACCGTCGGCCCGCAGCCGGAAGACCTCCTCGACACCGATGCCGCGCAACACCTGCGACCCCTCGCTGCGCAGATCGAAGCCGGGCAGCAGGCCCGCCGTCGCCGCCGAGCACACGATCTGGTTGCCGTTGCCGAGGTCGGCGACCCGTGCCGACCGGTTCGGCACGGGCCCGAAGTAGTCGTCATCCGTCGGCTCGACATCACCGGTGTGCAGTCCGATCCGCACCCGCAGCCGATCGCGCACCTCTGGCGACTCCTGCTGCAATCGTCGGTGGATCTCGATCGCGGCGTGCGCGGCGGCCGGCGCGCTCTGGAACGCGGCCCAACATCCGTCACCCATGTGCTTGATGATCGACCCGGCACCGGCTTCGATCACCTCCGCGAC
The DNA here is from genome assembly GCA_024644465.1 of Ilumatobacteraceae bacterium. GTDB lineage: Bacteria > Actinomycetota > Acidimicrobiia > Acidimicrobiales > Ilumatobacteraceae > Ilumatobacter_A. Next base: position 58,012 of record JAHEKY010000004.1, read on the forward strand.
GACCCGGTCGTGGACGGCCAGTGCGCGCCGCATCTCGGCAGGCGCGTCCTCCCACTGCGTCGAGCTGTCCTCGATGTCGGTCAGTAGGAACGTCACCGTCCCGGACGGCAGGCCACCCATTTGCTCAGCTTGGCACGACCGCCGCCCGCCCCCGGACGGCGCCCGCTCGCCGGGGTCCGGCCAGACTGTGCCGATGTCATCACCCGCTGATCCTGCGACGCTCGCCGACCTGACGACGCCGGCGCTCGTCGTCGAGTCCTCGGTGTTCGAGGCGAACTGCGCGGCGATCGACGCCGTGCTACCCGGGCCGCGGTTGCGTCCACACGTCAAGGCGTTCAAGTCCACGGCGCTCGCCCGCCGCCTCGCACGGTCGGGACACAACGCGTTCTGCGCGGCCACCGCACGCGAGATCGAGGGGATGGCGGCGGCCGGCCTCGGTGACGACCTCCTCCTCGCGAACGAATCGCTCGACGTCAGGCGTCTGGGAGCGATCGCCGACACCGCCGCGATCACGGTGGCGGTCGACTCCGAGGAGACGATCGCCGCGGCAGCCGCCGGTGGCGTGCGCGCCGTGTTGATCGACGTCGACATCGGCCTGCCACGGTGTGGCTGCGACCCGGCCGACGCCGGCCGCCTGGCGGACCGGGCCCGCGCCGCCGGCCTCGACGTGCGCGGCGTGATGGGCTACGAGGGCCATCTGATGATGGTCGCCGACCGTGCGGAGCGAATCGAGCGAGTCGCCGCGGCCACGACGGTACTGCTCGACGCAGCGGCCGACGTCGGCGGTGGCATCGTGTCCGGCGGCGGAACGGGCACGTTCGACACGAACACGTGGTGCACCGAGATCCAGGCAGGCAGCTACTGCCTGATGGACACCCAGTACCTCCAGCTCGACCTGCCGTTCGACCTCGCGCTGAACGTCCTCGCGACCGTGATCTCGGTCAGCCGCAAGGGTTGGATCGTGGTCGATGCCGGTCTCAAGGCCCTGGGGATGGACCACGGAGAGCCGTCGTGGGAGCACGGCCGGATCTTCTTCTGCTCCGACGAGCACACGACACTGCAGCCGGACGTCGCGGCCGACTGGCGCGTCGGCGACCTCGTACGGCTGCAACCGGCCCACGTCGATCCGACGGTCGCGAAGCACGAGCAACTGTGGGTGGTCGACGGCGACGACATCGTCGACCGGTGGCCCGTCGACCTCCGCGGTTGGTAGCCCGTGTCACACCTCACGGTGCGGGGGCGCCGCGACGCGGGACGACGATCACGGTCGTGTCGCCGGTGGCGTCATCGGTCTCGACGTCCACGGTGACGCAGACGTTGTAGACGTCGCCGAGCCGCTCTGCGGTCAGCACGTCCGCCGCGACCCCCGACGCGACGACGACGCCGTGGTGGAGCATCGTCAGCCGATCGGTGTACGTCGCGGCGAGCGTCAGGTCGTGCATCGCCGACACGACGGTGAGCTCGTCGTGGCGCCGAAGCTCGGCGACGAGTTCCAGCGCCTGCTGCTGATGGCCGATGTCGAGCGCCGACGTCGGTTCGTCGAGCAGCAGGACGGGTGCTTGCTGCGCGAGCGCGCGGGCGAGGACGACCCGCTGGCGCTCACCGCCGCTCAACTCGCCGAGCAGGCGATCGGCGAACGGTTCCAGTTCCAGCCGCCGGAGGACGTCGGCGACGACCACCCGGTCGTTGTGGGACTCGGAACCGAAGTAGTTGATGTACGGCGAGCGGCCGAGCAGCGCATACTCGCGCGCCGTCATGTCGTCGGGGATCAGCGGCTGCTGCGGGACGTAGGCGATGAGCGCGGCCCGCTCGCGATCAGACATCTCCCGGACGTCGCGACCGTCGATCCCGATCTCACCGCCGTGTTCGACGAGCCCGACGATCGCGCGCAGCAGCGACGACTTGCCGGCACCGTTCGGCCCGATCAGGCCCACCCACTCGCCCGCCGCCACCTCGTCGGTGAACGGTGCGACCGCGGTCGTCCGGCGGCTCGCGCGCCGCCCGTACGTGACGGTGACGCCGTCGAGCCCGACGCCGCTCACGCCGTGACCTTCCTGGTGCGCAGCAGGTAGATGAAGAACGGCGCCCCGATGAACGCGGTGACGACGCCGATCGGTGTCTCGGCCGGCCTCGTCAGCATCCGGCCCGGCACGTCGGCGAGGATCAGGAACGCCGCCCCTCCCATCAGCGACAGCGGCAGAAGGCGCCGGTGGCCCGCACCAGCGAGCAGCCGCACGACGTGCGGCACGACGAGGCCGACGAAGCCGATCAGGCCGCTGACCGACACGACGGCGGCGGTGCCGAGCGTCGCCGCGACCACGATCACGAGCCGGGTCCGACCGACGGACACGCCGAGGGTCGCGGCTTCCTCGTCGCCGACGCGGAACACGTCGAGATGACGGCGGTGGAGCATCAGCACGATCGAGCTGACGACGACGTAGGGCACGACGAGCCGCACATCGGCCCACGTCGCCCCCGACAGCCGACCGAGGATCCACTGGAACACCTCTCGGATCACTTCGAGGTTGCGCTGCAGGATGAACGTCTGCACCGCGGTGGCGAACGACACGACCGCCACACCGGCGAGCACGAGAGTGACGCCCGATCGCGAGCCGCCGAACGCCGCGCCGACGGTGTACGTCACCATCACCGTCGCGAGCGCGAAGAGGAACGCCACCGTCGGAACCGGATCGAGCGGCCACGACGCGGTGACGCCTCGACCGATCGTCAGTGCGATCGTCGCCCCGAGGCCGGCACCCGCCGCCGCGCCGAGCAGGTACGGGTCGACGAGCGGGTTGCGGAAGACGCCCTGATAGCTGGCACCGGCGATCGACAGCATGCCGCCGACCAGCCCGCCGAGTGCGACGCGCGGCATCCGGATCTGCCAGACGATCTTCCATTCCGCCTCACTGACCCCCGTGTCGAACGAGACGAGCGGCAGCCGATTGACGAGTTCGAGCGGCACCCGCCACCAATCCGGGCCGGCTGGGCCGGTGGAGGCACCGACGACGACCGCGAACAGCAGGAACGCGGCGCCGGCGAGCAGCCAGGTACGGTCCCGCCGAGCGGTGTCCATCTCAGCTCACGAGGCCGATGCGGCGGCCTGCTCGACGGCGGCGGCGACCGCCTCGAGATAGTCGACGATCCGCGGCCCCCAGCGGGAGGCGATGTCGTCGTCCATCGGGATCACGTTGCCGTTCTCGACTGCCGCGATCGTGTCCCAGCCCGGCCGAGCAGCGACCGCCTCCGCGTCCACGCCGCAGCACTTCGTGTCGGCGAGGAAGATCAGGTCGGGATCGGCCGAGACGAGGAACTCGGCGTTCAGCTGGGGAAAACCGAAGTTCTCCCCCTCGGCGCGGTCGGCGACGTTGTGCAGCCCGACGAGGGAGTAGATGTCACCGATGAACGTCGTCGAGTCGGCGCTGTAGAGCGTGTCGTCGAGCTCGTGGTAGAAGGTCAGCGGGCGCTCGATCACGGGGAGGCCGGCGACGATCTCGGTGACGCGCGCCTGCATCCCGGCGACGACCGCTGCCGCCTCGGCATCGTGACCGGTGATCGCGCCGAGCTGGCCGAGTTGGTCGTAGGTGTCCTCGATCGTGACCGCCGCAGGGCCGTCCCACGCCGGGATGTCGAGTGCCGCGAGCTGGTCGCCGAGCCCGGTGAAGTCACCACCGGTGATGACGAGGTCGGGCGCGTATGCGGCGATCGCCTCGACGTTCGGCTCGAATCCCGACAGCTCGTTCGGGAGCTGTCGTGCCTCCGCCGGATGGTCGGAGAACTGGTCGACGGCGACGAGCAGGTCGCCGGCGCCGATCGCGAACAGCATCTCGGTGTGCGTCGGGCTGAGCGACACGATCCGCTCCGGCACGTCCCCCTCGGGGCCCGGCACGTCGGTCCCCGCGACCGTTCCGTCCGGTCCGGGGCCGGTTGCGGTCGTGTCGGTGGCGGCGTCGGCGGTCGGCCCCGCGTCGGTGGCATCGCTGCCGCAGGCCGCGGTCAGCAGCGCCAACCCGACGAGCGCGCCGAGTACCCGTGTTCCTGAACGCATGTGTGTCTCCGATGCTCCGCGGAGCCGTTGGGAGAACAAGCTGGGCCCGTCCGGCGGAGCCGGGTGCGTACCTTCCCTTGCCTCGAGGGTCTGTCGCGTCGTGCGGGCAGGCGACCGGGCTCGCGTGACACGGTCTGCGACCGGATCACGACCACCGTTGCGGGACAGCGCCGGAATCTCACCGGACTTCGCTACACGCACGACTTGTGCTGGTGTCGACATCGTACTGCGCGCTGCGTAGCCTCCCACTCGCATGACAGACGAGCAGACCGCCGCAGCGGACGCGGGCGCCGTCCCGACCGAGGACCCGCGTCCGGACGGGCTGCGCCGGGCCGATTCGCTCGTGATCGTCAACACCGGCGACGGCAAGGGCAAGTCGTCGTCGGCATTCGGGATGATGATCCGTGCCCTCGCCCGCGACTGGAACGTCGCCGTCGTCCAGTTCGTCAAGTCCGGCAACTGGAAGGTCGGCGAGGAGAAGATCGGCCGGCAGCTCGGCGTCGACTGGCACGCCTTCGGTGACGGGTTCACCTGGGACTCCGACAACCTCGACGACGACAGGGCCCACGCCGCCGAGGGCTGGGCCACCGCGGTGGAGATCATGAACGCGGGCGAGCACGAGTTGGTGATCTTCGACGAGCTGACCTATCTGTCGTCGTTCGGCTGGGTCGACATCGCCGAGATCGTGGGCCCGATCGCCGCGCGCCCCCGTCACGTCAACGTGATCGTGACCGGGCGCGATGCCGCTCCGGAACTGATCGATCTGGCCGACACCGTGACCGAGATGCGCGACGTCAAGCACGCGTACAACGCCGGGATCCGTGCGATGCGCGGACTCGACTACTGACCGACCGATGGACGAGACGTCGCTGACGTTGTTGATCGGCGGGGCCCGCAGTGGAAAGACGGCACTCGCCGTCGACCTCGCGCGGCGGTACGCCGCCGGCGGTGGAGCAGTCACGTATCTGGCGACGGCGCCGGCGGTCGATGCCGACATGGAGCAGCGCATCGCCCGGCACCGCCGGGAGCGGCCGGCGGAGTGGGTGACGATCGAGGCCGAGCTCGACATCGCCGCCGCGCTCCAGGGCGCGACGCCCGGCATGGTGATCCTCGACTGCCTGACGCTGTGGACGTCGAACCTGATCTGGCACGACCTCGCGGACGACGAGATCCGCGTGCGCGCCGAAACATCCGCCGCAGCGGCCGCCGGTCGTCGGGGCCCGATCGTCGCGATCACGAACGAAGTCGGGCTCGGCATCGTGCCGGACAACGCGGTCGCCCGCCGCTACCGCGACATCCACGGATGGGTCAACCAGACGTGGGCGGCGCGGGCGACGACCGTGCTGCACATGGTCGCAGGGCGGGCGGTCCGCCTCGACGACCCGCGGACGCTGCTCGACGAGTTGCGGTGAGCAAGACTCGCCCCATGACGCTGTTGCACGACCGCATCGCGGACCTGCCCACGTGTGATGCCGACGCCCGAGCCGCCGTCGAGAAGCGTGCCGTCGACATCCTCCGCCCGACCGGTGCGCTGGCGTGGCTCGACGAGACCGCGGTCTGGATGGCCGGGTGGCAGCGCTCCGATCAGCCGGCGGTCCGTCGGCCGGCCGGTTTGATCTTCGCTGCGGATCACGGCATCGCCGCCGCGGTCGAGGTCAGTGCGTACCCGCCCGACGTCACCGCCCAGATGCTCGCGGCCTACCGGGCAGGCCGATCGACGATCGACGCGTTCGCCCGCATCGCCGGGGCGTCGGTCACGGCGGTCGACGTCGGCGTCGGGTACCCGACCGGCGACATCCGCACCGAGCCGGCGATGTCAGCAGAACGCTTCGACGAGGTCGTGCAGGTCGCCCTCGACGCCGTCGAGCGGTTGGACTGCGATCTGCTCGTCCTCGGCGAGATGGGCATCGGCAACACGACCGCGGCCGCCGCGATCGCGGCGGCGCTCGCCGGCGGCGAGACGACGTCGTGGGTCGGGCGCGGCACCGGCGTCGACGACGAGGGCCTCGCCCGCAAGCGCGCCGCGGTGCAGCAGGCTCAGCGCCGCATCGCGGGCATCACCGACCCGATCGAGATCCTCCGCGAGGTCGGCGGTGCGGAACTCGCGGCGCTCGCCGCCGCCACGATCGCGGCACGCCATCGATCGATTCCCGTCGTGCTCGACGGCTATGTCGTCACGGCGTCGGCACTGCCCCTGTTCGCTGCCGAACCGGCCGCACTCGATCACTGCGTCGTCGGGCACTGCTCGGCCGAACCTGGGCATCGCAAGCTGCTCGAACGGATCGGCAAGCGCCCGTTCCTCGATCTCGACATGCGCCTCGGAGAGGGCTCCGGTGCGATGGCTGCGGTCCCACTGATCGCGATGGCGTGCGCGGGAATCACCGAGGTCCCGACATTCGCCGAGTGGTTCGGTGGGTGACGGGCGGAGGCCGATCGGCTTTCTCGCGGCCGTCCAGTTCCTGACCCGCATCCCGATCAGGCTGCGCACCGCACCGGACCTCGGCCGCGCCGTTCCGTGGTTCCCCGTCGTCGGGGCGCTGATCGGCCTCTCGACCGGCGCCGTGGCCGCCGGGTTGATCGAGCTGGTCCCCGCGACCGTCGCCGCCGCAGTCGCCGTGCTGTCCGGCGTCGTGATCACGGGAGCGTTTCACGAGGACGGGCTCGCCGACACCGCCGATGCGCTGGCCGGCACGACTCCGGAGCGGCGGCGGGAGATCCTCCAGGATTCCCGCCACGGCACGTACGGCGTTGCGGCGCTGAGCGGATCGATCGTCCTGCGAATCGTGTGCGTCGCGTCGCTCGGTCCGGCCCACGCGTTCGCCGCACTCGTCACCGCGCACTCGCTGGCGCGAGGTGCGGCGGTCGCGACGATGGCGCTTGCGCCGCCGGTACCGACCGCGGGCCTCGGAGCGGACTCGATGCGATCGGTGAGCCCCGCCGGCGCGGCCGCCGGCGTCGCGATCGCCGTCGCGGCCGGCGCGGCCGCCACCGGCTGGTGGGTGGTGCCGCTCGGCGGCGGTGCGATCGGCGGCGCGGTCCTCGTCGCACTGCCCGTGCGGAGGTTGTTCGGCGGCGTCAGTGGCGACATCCTCGGCGCGGTCGAGCAGGTGGTCGAGTGCATCGTGCTCGTCGTCGCTTCCGGGCTCGCGATGCACCACGCGCTCTGGTGGCGATGACCCGTCGGTAGCCTCACGGCGTGAAGATTCCGGCACCGGCCGCGCAAGTCGTCCGTGGATACGCGATGGGTGCCGCCGACATCGTGCCCGGCGTGTCGGGCGGCACCGTGGCGCTCGTCCTCGGGATCTACGACCGGTTGATCCACAACGTCCGGCTCGGCGCCGGCGGCCTCCGCCGGCTCCTCACCGGTGACTTCGCCGGCTTCTCGGCGACGCTCAAGGAGATCGAGTGGGTCTGGCTCGTCTCGCTCCTGGCCGGAATCCTCACCGCGGTGGCGACGCTGTCGGCGATTCTCGAGCGGCTGCTGGACGAACAGCCGATACGCATGGGCGCTTTGTTCTTCGGGCTCGTCGTGGGCACGATCTGGGTCGCGTACCGGATGCTGAAGCGCGTGGACGCCCAGACGGTGGGGGTGATGCTCGGCGTCGGCATCACGCTGTTCCTCCTCCTGGGTCTGCGCTCCGACACGGTCGTCGCGGCCGATGCGGCGGAAGTCGTGACCGAGCCACCGATCGTCTTCTTCGCCGTCGCCGCCGTCGCGATCTGCGCGATGATCCTGCCGGGCATCTCCGGGTCGTTCCTGCTCGTGATGATGGGGATGTACACCGAGGTGCTCGGCGCGGTCAACGACCGCGACATCGTGTCGCTCATCGCGTTCATGCTCGGCGCGGTCGTCGGCCTCGCGCTGTTCTCCACGCTGCTCAACTGGTCGCTCGAGAACTTCCACGACCTCGTGCTCGCCGGGATGATCGGCCTGATGATCGGTTCGATGCGGGTGCTCTGGCCGTGGCCGGGCGGCACGAACACGACGACGCTCGCGGCGCCCGCCGACGATGTCGCGATCCCGACGTTGATCGCCCTCGTCGGTTGCGCCGTCGTCGTCGTGATCGACGCAGTGAGCAGGCGTTTCGTCACGGTTGAACCAGCGAGTGAGCCGGTTCCGGCGTCCTGAGCGCGGTCTTTCGAGATTCCAGTTGCATTTGTATCAGTACAATTGATACAAATATCTCATGATCCTCCTGATCGTGTTGCTCGCCCTCTGGGCACTCCTCGCCTGGTGGGTGACGCGCCCCACGTCGGACGCCGACGTGGCGGTCTTCGCGGACTACTACGCCGTCCCCCTGACCTCTGCCAATCACCCGCTCCTGACCCAGACGCTGCAGCGCAGCCGACGGTTCCGACTGACCGGCGCGCTGGTCGCGCTGATGGCCGGCTCGATCACGATCGGCACCGACGGCTGGTCGGTGTTCGGCTACATCGCGGTGGGCTTCGGCTGCGGGTCACTCGCCGACGAACTCACCCGCCGCCGCCAGCCGGACGAAGGCCGCGCCGCCAGCCTCGACCGCCGCACCGTGCAGACCTACGTCCGGCCCTGGGTCATCGCTGCGATCGCGCTCGGGGCGGCGGTGGTGGCCGCCCAGGTCGTCACTGCGCTCAGCTTGACGCCGGGCGGAGGCTGGTTCATGTACGCACCGAACTCCTCGGCTCCGAACCTGCATCCCCTCCCGAGCGCGCGGGTGATCGTCGGGCTGGGTGGCGCGGCACTCGGCGTCGCGCTCGTCGGCATCGTGCTGCTGCGCAGGCTCGCCGAGGCCCCGCACCCGGCCGCAACTCCCGCCGTCGTCGCAGTCCGCCACGCGATCCGCACGGCGACGATCATCTCGATCAGCGGAGCGCTGATGCTGGTGCTCGGCGTCATCTCCGTGCGTCTGGCGACCTCGACGACGCTGCACGACAGCGGCCGCAGCGAGGCGTTCCGCTGGATCAACAACCTCTCGCTCATCGTCGGGCTCGTCATGACGCTCGTCGGGGCCAACCTGTCGCTTCGGGCGTTCCCCCGCCGCGCGTGGTTCCGGCGAGTTCCGTCCGCGGCGCCATCGGGGGAGCCGTCGTGACGACGATCGCAATCGACCCGGGCAGCAAGGCGCCCCCGTACGAGCAGATCAAGGCGGCGATCATCGAGCTGATCGCAACCGGCGAACTGCAGGTCGACCACCGGTTGCCGACGATCCGCCAACTCGCCGGCGACCTCGACGTCGCCCCGAACACCGTGGCACGGGCGTACCGCGAACTCGACGCCGATGGGCTGGTCCGGGCGCGGGGGCGGCGCGGCACGGTCGTCCTCGCCCGCCCGCAGGACGCCGGGGCCGAGCACCCCGACGTCGACGCGATCACCGAGGCGATCTCGCTCGCCAAGGACAACGGCATGACCGCTGTCGACATCCTGAACGCGGTGTCGACGGCGCTCGCTCGACACTGAGCCGCGGCGCCTCGACGACGTCCTCGTGCTCTCGTCGGATGGCGGTCAGGTCGCGACGAGGTCGGCGATCCGGCGGATCCCTTCCGAGAGGTCGTCATCGCCGAGCGCGAAGCTGAACCGGCCGTAGCCCGGAAGCCCGAACGCCTCCCCCGGCACGAACGCGACTTTCGCTTCTTCGAGGATCAGGTCGGCGAGTTCGATCGTCGTGGTCGCCGTCTTCGTGCCGCCACCGCAGCGGATCTCTCGACCGAGGAGGCCGGTCAGGTCCGGGTAGCAGTAGAACGCGCCCTGCGGCTCGGGACAGACGACCCCGTCGATCGCGTTGAGCATCGAGTGCATCACGCCCGCCCGGCGAGCGAACGCCGCGCGCATCATCGCGACGTCGTCGAGCGGCCCGGACACCGCCGCGATCGCCGCCCGCTGGGCGACGTTGCACACGTTGGACGTGGCGTGGCTCTGGAAGTTCGACGCCGCCTTGACCACGTCCTGCGGGCCGATCATCCATCCCACCCGCCACCCGGTCATCGCGTACGTCTTGGCGACGCCGTTCACGATCAGACACCGGTCGGCGATGTCGGGCACGACGACCGGCATCGACGAGAACTCGTGGTTGCCGTACGTGAGGTGCTCGTAGATCTCGTCGGTGATCACCCACACCCCGTTGGCGACGGCCCACTCGCCGATCGCCCGCACCGCCTCGGCCGGGTAGACGGCACCGGAGGGGTTGTCCGGGCTGACGAACAGCAGGACCTTCGTCTTGTCGGTGAGCGCGGCGTCGAGTTGGTCGACGGTCACCTGGAAGCCGCTCTCGGCGTCGGTGTCGATCACGACCGGCACGCCACCGGCGAGCGTGATCGCCTCCGGGTAGGTCGTCCAGTACGGCGCGGGAAGGATCACCTCGTCGCCCGGGTCGCACAACGCGGCGAACGCCGTGTAGACCGCGTGCTTGCCACCGTTGGTGACGAGGACCTGCGACGGCTCGCAGGCGAAACCGGAATCGCGCTCGGTCTTGTCGGCGATCGCCTGCTTCAGCTCCGGCAGGCCGCCGGCCGGGGAGTACTTGTGGTTCTTCGGGTCCGCGCACGCCGCCGTCGCCGCGTCGACGATGTGTTGCGGGGTGGCGAAGTCCGGCTCGCCGGCGCCGAAGCCGATCACGTTCTCGCCCGCCGCCTTCATCGCCTTCGCCTTCGAATCGACCGCCAGCGTGGCGGACGGGGCGATGCCGGCGAGGCGGGCGGACGTGCGATTCTCGGTGCGGTTCACGGGCGGGAGCCTACTGGCCGGCACCGGCGCGCCGATCCCGGTCTCCCTCGCCGCCGGTGAGTCGTTCTCGGGACGGATCGTTGCGGAACCCGCATCACAACGTCCACAGAACCGCTGCACGATGCCGCGGACGATATGTCTGGGGGATTCCGGGCAACGCACGCCATCCTGTGGGCGTGCCTGCCGACGCTGCTGACATCATCATCCCCGCCGAGTTGCTCCCGGCCGACGGCCGCTTCGGTTGCGGGCCGTCGAAGGTCCGCCCCGAACAGGTCGAGGCGCTCGTCGCCGCCGGCACCGAGCTGCTCGGCACATCACACCGCAAGCCGCCCGTGAAGCGTCTCGTCGGCGCCGTACGCGCCGGGTTGACCGCGCTGTTCGACCTGCCCGACGACTGGGAGATCGTGCTCGGCAACGGCGGCTCGACCGTGTTCTGGGACGTCGCGACGTTCGGCCTCGTTCGTGACCGCAGCCAGCATCTCGTGTTCGGCGAGTTCTCCTCGAAGTTCGCCGCGGCCTGCGCCGCCGCTCCCCATCTCGGCGCACCGTCGACGATCACGGCCGATCCGGGCGGTCACCCCGATCCGGTCGCCGAGGACGGCATCGACGCGTACGCGCTGACCCACAACGAGACCTCCACCGGTGTCGCGATGCACCTGCGACGACCGGCCGGGACAACAGCTGCGGACGGCCTCGTCGTCGTCGACGCCACGTCGGCCGCCGGCGGGCTCCACTGGGATCATACCGAGGTCGACGTCTACTACTTCGCCCCACAGAAGTGCTTCGCCTCTGACGGCGGGCTGTGGCTCGCCGCCTGCTCGCCCGCCGCCGTCGAGCGGATCGAGGAGATCGGCGCGTCCGATCGCTGGCGACCGGCGTCGCTCGACCTGAAGATCGCGTTGGACAACTCGCGCCTCGACCAGACGTACAACACGCCGGCCGTCGCGACGCTCGTGATGCTCGCCGAGCAGCTGGACTGGATGAACTCGAACGGCGGACTCGACTTCGCGGCAGGTCGCAGTGCGACGAGCGCGTCCACCCTGTACGGCTGGGCTGCGTCTCGATCGTGGGCGACGCCGTTCGTCGCGGACCCCCAGCAGCGCTCCAACGTCGTCGGCACGATCGACATCGACGATGCGATCGACGCGAACGAAGTCTGTGCCGCGCTGCGGGCGAACGGGATTCTCGACACCGATGCCTACCGCAAGCTCGGCCGCAACCAGCTGCGCGTCGGCATGTTCCCGGCGATCGATCCGGCCGACATCGACGCGCTCACCCGCTGCATCGACCACGTCGTCGACCAACTCGCCTGACCGCCGGTACACCGCCGTCCTGCTGTCACGGCGTCGGCCCTCGCGGGCGGTCTGCCGGCCGGCCGGCGCTTGTAGGTTTGGTGCATGCAGGCGACCGACGTGCTCAGCTTCGGGATGGGCGACATGGGCTCGCTCGACCGGCCCGTGATGCTCGTCGGACTCGAAGGCTGGTTCGACGTCGCCGGGGCGGCGACACAGGCCGTGAGCGCCTTCGTCTCCGCCGACCACGCCGTGACGGTCGGCACGATCGACCCCGACCCGTTCTACGACTTCACCCAACAGCGACCTCATGTGACGATCGACGACGAGATCCGCGAGATCGTCTGGCCCGCCAACCACTTCGTCGTCCAGCGCAACGCCGGGCAACGCGACGTCGTCGGTCTGATCGGCGTCGAGCCGCACCTCCACTGGACGACCTATGTCGACGCCGTCATCACGATCGCGGTCGCGCTCGGCTGCGAGGCCGTGGTCACCGTCGGCTCCGCGGCCGAGGCCCTCCCGCACACCCGCACCCCGCCCGTGACCGGCAGCACGTCGAGCGCGGACCTCGCCGCCCGGCTCGGGCTCGCCGCGCCGTCGTACCAGGGGATCACCGGCGTCGCGGGCGTGATCAACGCCGAGCTCGAGCGCCGCGGCATCCCGTCGATCTCGCTGCGCGTCGGCATCCCGCACTACCTGATGAACGCCGAGCATCCGATGGCGGTCGCCGCGCTGGTGCGGCACCTCAGCCACGTGCTCGACGTACCGACGACGACCGACCTCGGCGCACAGATCACGAGCTGGCGCGAGGTCCACGACGAGGTCATTGCCAATGACGACCAGCTCCGGATGTACGTGCGGATGCTCGAGGTCGAGTTCGACCGGCGGGCGGAAGCGGCGATCCCGACCGCCGATGACCTCGGCGAACGGTTCGAGCAGTTCCTCCACGATCAGCGCACCGACGGCGACGCCGACGGCTGACCGCGATCAGAGTGCGGCGAACGCTCCCTCGAGGTCGCCGATGATGTCCTCGATCGTCTCGAGACCGACCGACAGCCGCACCTGACCGGGCGTCACGCCCGTCGACGCCTGCTCTTCGGGCGTCAGCTGGCTGTGCGTCGTGCTGGCGGGATGGATCACGAGGCTGCGCACGTCGCCGATGTTGGCGACATGGCTGTGCAGGGAACACCCTTCGACGAACTTCTTGCCGGCTTCGATGCCGCCCTCGATCTCGAACGCGATGATCGAGCCGGCCCCACGGCCTTCGCCGTACTTCTTGGTGCGGTCGTACCACGGGCTGCTCGGCAGACCGGCGAAGGTCACCGACTCGACCTTGTCGTGGCCGTCGAGGAACTCTGCGACGCGCTGCGCATTCGCGAAGTGCCGCTCCATCCGCAGGCTGAGGGTCTCGAGACCCTGCAGGACGAGGAACGCGTTGAACGGCGAGATCGCCATGCCGAGGTCGCGCAACATCTGCACACGGGCCTTGAGGATGAACGCGCCGTGGCCGAGCGCCGGGAAGTACGCCAGCCCGTGATAGCTCGGATCTGGCTCGGTGAAGTTCGGGAACCGGCCGGAGGCGGCGAAGTCGAACGTGCCGCCGTCGATGATCGCGCCGCCGATCGAGGTGCCGTGGCCGCCGCAGAACTTCGTGAGACTGTGGACCACGATGTCGGCGCCCCACTCGATCGGCCGGATGAGGTACGGCGTCGGGACCGTGTTGTCGACCATCAGCGGGATGCCGTTGTCGTGCGCCACGCCGGCGACGCCTTCGATGTCGAACATGTTGTTGCGCGGGTTGGCGAGGACCTCGCCGAAGAAGCACTTCGTGTTGTCGCGGATGTGGGCAGCCCACTGCTCGAGGTCGTCGGGATCGTCGACGAACGTGACCTCGATGCCCAGTTTCGGCATCGTGTAGTGGAGCAGGTTGTACGTGCCGCCGTACAGCGACGGGGATGCGACGACGTGGTCACCCGACTCGCACAGCGTCAGCAGGGCGAGCGTCGCGGCGGACTGTCCCGAGCTGACCGCGAGCGCGCCCGGCAGCCCGATCGCGGTGATGCAGCCACCTTCGAGCGCGTTGAGCCGTGCTTCGAGCGCACCCTGCGTCGGGTTCATGATGCGGGTGTAGATGTTGCCGACTTCGGCGAGGCCGAACAGGTTCGCGGCGTGCTCGGTGTCGCGGAACTCGTACGAGGTCGTCTGGTAGATCGGAACGGCTCGGGCCCCGGTCGCGGCGTCGGGTTCTCCGCCGACATGGATCTGCTTGGTCTCGAATCCCCACTGGTCACTCATAGGCGGGAGAACCTACCGGGCAAAACCCGACCTCACAAGTCATCTTTCGGCCGGCGGCGGTGGAGCGGCGGTGTCGACGACGGCCGACCGTTGCCGAAAAAGACTGCAGGAGCGCCCCGGAGGACGCTCCTGCTGTCGGTCACTCCGGTCTCGATCACACGGGAGGGATGGTGACGGAGAGACCGAAGTGGCGAATATGTTCGGCGGTGCCCCGCAAGTGCCGTCCAGACTAATTGGCCGGTGGCGACTTGCGCGCGACTTGTTGGTGTTCGTTTGTCACCATGATGACGCTCACTGGTGACGGAAAGTTGCAAGAAACTCGCCGGATCTTCAACGCCCCAGCTCAGCGTTGTCGGTCGGCGTCGGCCGGATCCGCTCGACGACCGAATCCATGAGTTTCGTGTTCGGGACAAAAAATGTACTTTCCGTACCGTCGACCTCGATCGCCGTCGGGTGGACGTCGATCACGACGCCGTCGATGTCGACGCCGGCCACGCCGTTCGCCCGGATCCGGTCGCCGGGTTCGAGGGACCTCCGCCACACCCGGCCCGCCGCGACTTCACCGGCGACGTGGCGACCACCGAGGCCGGTCAGCAGCGCGGCGCTCGCCGCGATTCCGAAGAGCAGCGCCGCCACCGCGATGTT
>JAHEKY010000039.1 GCA_024644465.1 Ilumatobacteraceae bacterium
CCGCCGCTCGTGCTGCGCGGCGCGCAGGATCGCGAGTGCCGCACCGGGGTCGGTCAGCGTGTCGGCGGTGATCGTCATCCGCGGAGCGTCGGCCCACGGATCCGGTATGGCGGCGCCCGGCTCGACGACGCAGTGCCGGCCGAGCAGATCGGGCCCGGCACCGGCCGATGCGGCACCGCGGACGACCGGAACGGGGGCCGGACGCCGGGCGTGGCGCGGGGCCGGCGCATTGCGCTCCTGGCGTTGCGGCGGCGGTGGACGGCCCGCAGGCGCCCCGCCGGGCCCGTGCTCGGAGGTGTCGCGATCGTCGCCGGCGAGGTGGTCGTCGGGCGGCGGCCCGTCGTCCGCGAGGGGGACGTCCTGCTGCCCGCCGTCGGCCCAGCACTGGCGGATCTCCGCCGGCGAATCGTGCTCACCCCTGCAGTACGCGCACGCGATCGCCATGGGCCGCGACCTTAGCGATCCAGCAGCCGACTCGCACACACGTTCGATCCCGTCGTCATCCCGTCCCGAGGCCGACACGCGAGACTTGCCCGATGACGACGTCGACGAGAACGCAGCTCGTGTTGATTCGCCACGGCGAGACCGAGTGGAGCGCCAACCGTCGCCACACCGGGCGCAGCGACATCGCGCTCACCGCCCGCGGCCGGGACGAGGCGCGCCACATCGCAGCCGCGGTCGCGGGGATCGACTTCACGGGCGTGTTCGCCAGCCCGCTACAGCGGGCATGGGAGACGGCGACGTTGGCCGGGCTCGACCCGGCGCCCGAGGAGATGATCATCGAGTGGGACTACGGCGACTACGAGGGAATCACGACGGCGGAGATCCGCACAACCGTGCCCGAGTGGTCGGTCTGGACCCATCCGATCCACGGCGGCGAGACCGTCGACGAGGTCGGCGCCCGCGCCGACGCCGCGATCGACCGGTTCACCGCGCTCGGTGGCACGATCGGCGTCGTCGCGCACGCCCACTTCCTGCGAATCCTCGCGGCTCGGTGGCTCGACCTCGACCCGCGCGAGGGCCGCCGGTTCGTGCTCGACACGGCCACGTTGTCGATGCTCGGGTGGGAGCGCGAGAACCGGGTCGTCGAGCGCTGGAACGATCCATGCGGCCGGTGACGGGTCACCAGGCGATTTCGGGGAACCCGTAGGTCACGCAGAACCCGGCACCGTTCACGACGAGCAGCGCGCCGATGATCATCGAGACCGCGAGCACCCGCCGCGGGCTGCGCGTCGCGGCGGACGCCTGCGGGACGGGCATGTACCACTCGGGCAGCAGATCGGCGCCGATTCGGTGCACTCCGAACGGCACCGCGTCTGCGGCGATCGGGGCATCCGGATCCGCAGCGAGTGCGAGCTCGGTGAGCTCGTCGTCGGTGAACACCGCGGGATCCATCGACCCATCGTAGGTCCGAGCCCCCACCCCATCGCCTCGGCGGCCGAAAACGAACGGTACCGGCCGCGGCATGACATCACAGGTACAGGGCATATTCCCCCACGGCGCACCGCCGCCCGCGTCGAAACGCAATGCGCAGTACCACCAACTCGTCCGTGTGTCATGCCGCAGTCGGCACGGTTGTTCACCCTACGAACTCGACCCTGTGGGGCGAAAGAGGTACAACCATGTGAATTTCGCTGTGAGGACCGGGGGACAACGGTGTGGACACGAGATGAACACGCAGTTGTTGTCCACAGATTGTGGACGAGTGCGCCGACGACCGCAGGCCGGATGGCGCGAACACCGGGTCGAACTGCGATGATCGCCCGATGCGCCAGCTCGTGCCGACGGCCACCGAGACCACGATCGAGCAGGCCTATCGCGCCCCGCTCGACCGCCGGACCGGCGCGCCGTGGGTCGGGCTCTGCATGGTGACCTCGATCGACGGTTCGACCGTCGTCGACGGCCAGAGCAGCGACCTGTCGAGCGCCAACGACTCGGGCGTGCTCCACCAACTGCGATCCCTCGCGGACGTGATCATCGTCGGCGCCGGCACGGTCCGCGGCGAGGGCTACGGACCGCCGAAGAAGCCGGGCCAGCGGATCGGCGTCGTGACCGGCAGCGGTGAGGTCGACACGACGACCGACCTGTTCACGAGCGGCGCCGGGTTCCTGATCACCACCACCGACGCCGACCTCGGCAGCGGCGACCGTCCCGACGTGATCCGCGCCGGCACCGCGGTCGTCGACCTCCGCGCCGCGATCGACCAGTTCCACACGATCCACCCGTCGCCGCGCTTCGTGCAGGCCGAGGGCGGCGCCAACCTCAACGGGGCGCTGCTCGACCAGGATCTGCTCGACGAGATCAACGTGACGACGTCGCCCCTCACCGTCGGCGGATCCGGCCCCCGCCTCGCAGAGGGGGCCGGCGACGTCACGCACCGTTTCGAACTCGCCCAGCTCGCGATCGACGACCAGAGCTTCGTCTTCAGCCGCTGGCGGCGCCGGCGCTGACGCCACCCGAATCGTGGCGGTGCGAATCGTGGTGGTTCAGGTCGCGGCGGTGTCCTTCTCCATCAACTCGAGCTCGCGATGGAAGTCGGCCGCCGCGTCGAAGTTCTTGTAGACGCTCGCGAACCGCAGGTACGCGACTTCGTCGACGGCGCGCAGATGGCGCAGCACCGCCAGGCCGATGTTCGCGCTCGACACCTCCGAACCGGCCAGGCGGACCGAGTCCTCGACCGTCGTGGCGAGCTGCTCGAGCGTCTCGGCGTCGACCGATCGACCCTTGGTCGCCGACGCGAGACCGGCGATCAGCTTGGCGCGATCGAAGGGCTCGCGGCCGCCGTGCGACTTGACGACCGTCAGCGGGACGTGGTCGATGCGTTCGAACGTCGTGAAGCGGTAGGCGCACGTCAGGCACTCCCGCCGACGCCGGATCGCCGTGCTCTCCTCGGCAACGCGCGAGTCGACGACGCGCGTGTCGTCGGCGCGGCAGGAAGGGCATTTCACCCGGACCACGCTACCGCGCCCCGCCGCTCGGGCCCGATCGGCGGGCATGTCGCGCCGAGCGCGGGTCAGGGCAGCCAGACGGCCTGGCCGGCCTGGATCGCCGTCGAGCCGTTCGCCGTGACCAGTGCGTCGAGGTACCGGTCGTGGGCGATGTCGCCCCGGTAGAGCGACGCGATCGACCACAACGTGTCCCCCGGTGCTGCGACGTGGACCGCGGTCACCGACTCGGTCACGGCGGCCGGCCCGGCTTCGGCAGCCGCGGCAGGAGTGCCGCCGAAGCCGGCCAGCAGGCCGAGTACACCGACTGCGGCCACGAGGAGCGACACCAGGGCGGCCGCGGCCGCGACGGCCCGCCGCATTGCGTAGTTCGGAACGGTCGGGCGCACCATCCCCCTCGCCTCGGCCTCGGCGGACATCGACGTCGCCGACACCACTCGGACCGCCACGGGCCGAACCACCGCGGGCCGAGCCGCCACCGGCACCGGCACCGCGTGGGCCCGGTCGACCGGCGGCCTCGTCCGCGTCGTCCGCGTCGCCCTCGTTGTCCTGGTCGCCCTCGCCGTCGTCGGCCTGGTCATCGTCATCGTCATCGACATCACGTCGCTCCCAACTGCTCGTCACTGACCACTCGTGCGGCCTGCTCGCCAGACGTCGCCCACCCGGTTGTTCGCTTTCACGACCGAGCCGAAACGTCTGTTCGATACCGCAGAACGCCCAGTGAACCAGCACAGGTGTTCGATGTCAACCCCGGCACGCCACATTTTCGAACGAATGTTTGCGGTACAAATGTTTGACTCGTCGCATCAACCCCCATACGCTGTTCGTATGGCTCCCAAGATCAGTGACCGCCAACGAAGCATTCTCGACTTCATCGAATCCCAGATGCGCGAGCGCGGGTTCCCACCATCGGTGCGTGAGATCGGCGACGCCGTCGGCCTCACCTCCCCATCGACCGTCCACAGCCACCTCAACACGCTGCAGCGCCACGGCTACCTCCGCCGTGATCCGAGCAAGCCGCGGGCGATCGAGGTGCGCTACGACCCGAACAGCGGCGCGGTGATGGAGAAGCGCCCCGTCCGCCACGTGCCGCTCGTCGGCGACGTCGCCGCGGGCACCGACGTACTCGCGGAGGAGAACGTCGAAGAACTGCTGCCGGTCCCCGTCGACTTCGCGGGCGAGGGTGAGCTGTTCATGCTGCGGGTCCGCGGCGAGTCGATGGTCGACGCCGGCATCCTCCACGGCGACTACGTCGTCGCGACGCAGATCGCCCACCCGCACAACGGCGACATCGTCGTCGCCGGCATCCCCGGCGGCGAAGCGACCGTCAAGACCTACTCGCGTTCGGGCGCAGAAGTCACGCTCACGCCGCAGAACCCCACGATGGAGCCGATGGCCTTCACCGCCGACCAGGTCGAGATCTACGGCAAGGTCGTCACCGTGATGCGGCGCTACTGACCCGCGCCACCGCCCCGGTCACCGCACGCTGTCGTCCGGCGGCGCCCACGGCGACCGCTCGCCGTCGCCGGTTCCTGTCGGCGTCCCCCGTGGTGCACCCGTGTCGCGGCCCGGCGCCGCTGTCGCCGGAGCCTGGGGTGGGCCACCCGGTGGGCCTCCCGGTGGCGACGAAGGCCCGGCGGGTTGGCCCGGCACCGGTGGCGTGGTCGGTGGGGCCGTCGGTACGGTGGGAGGTCGCGTCGGCGGCCCGGTGACCGGTCGCCAGCCCGGTGGGGGTCCGCCGGCCGGCGACGCCCCGGGGGGCGTGTGCATCCATGGGCCCGACGCCGGGCCGGGAACCGGTGGCGGCGAGGTGCGGCGGGCAGCGAGGACGAACAACGCGCCGCCGATGATCACGCCGGCAGCGGCTGCGAGCGCCGCCCCCGCCCGCAACAGCCCGACGCCGTCGTTCGGGTCCCGTCCCACGGCGATCGCGAAGCCGGCCGGCGCGTCGGCGACGGTCAGCAGGTGATCGCCGGGCGTGTCGATGCTGAACCCCTCGATCGCGTTGCCGGTCGAGCCGGCGGCGTCGTAGCTGACACCGCCGAAGCTGTCGAATCCGACGTCGCGACCCTCGGGATCGGTCAGCGTGACCGTCGTCGACGGCTGGCTGGTCCCGGTCCACTCGAACGCACCGGGCACCCCACAGTCGCCGACGACGTCACCGATCTCGCCGCGGGTCTCGACGAACAGCAGATATCGCCCCTGCTCCGCGAAATCCAGCGTCGTGACGCACCCGACCGGCGCCCGCGCGAGGTTGCGCACCGCGTCGTCGTGTCGCTGGCCGGCGGAGTACCACAGCCCCACGCCGGTCAGGAGGCCGACGATGAGCACGACGATGCCCCCGGCGATCAGCCCGCTTGTCGACCTGCTCCGCTCCATCGCTGCTCCGTGTCCGTTCAGCTCGCAGCCGACAGACGTTCGGCGACGAGTTCGATGCGCTCGTCAGGTTGTACCACGGCGACGCGGACGAAGGCCGAACCGTCGGCCCCGTAGAACTCGCCGGGGCTGACGATCGCACCGCCGGCGGCGGCCAGCCGCTCGGTGAACTCCCAGCCGTCGTCGACCGGGATCCACAGGTAGAACGCGCCGCTCGGCCGCGCAACGGCGATCCCGGACCAGTGCGAGAGCACGGTCGCCATCAGGTCGAGCCGGGCCAGGTATCGCTGTCGCTGCACCTCCACGTGGGCGTCGTCGTCGAACGCGACGGCCGCCGCAGCCTGGGTGGGGCCGGGCACCATCAGGCCGGCATGCTGGCGCACGATGCGGAGGTACGCGACGAGGTCGGCGTCGCCGGCATAGAACCCGGCGCGCCCACCGGCGAAATTCGACCGCTTCGACAGCGAGTGCACGGCGATCACGCCGTCGAGGCCGTGCTCGAGGATCGTCCGGCCGCGCCCGTCCCACGTGAACTCGACGTAGCACTCGTCGGAGAACACCGGGACGGCGTGAGCTCGGCCCCACCGTGCAGCGGCGGCGAGGTCGTCGAGGGCGCCGGTCGGGTTGCTCGGGCTGTTGACCCACAGCACCAGCGCCCGCGAGGCATCCTCGTCGCTGATCGCCGTCAGGTCGAGCGTGCCGTCGGGGTGGAACGGCACGGCGACCGCCCGGCATCCCGCGAGCGTCGCGCCCATCGCGTACGTCGGGTAGGAGATCGCCGGGAACAGCACGGTGTCGCGGTCCGGGGTACGCAAGCGCATCCACTGCGGCAGCGTCGCGACGAACTCCTTCGTCCCGACCGCGGCGGCGATCTGGTCGATCGGGACGTCGATGTCGAAGCGCCGCGCCATCCAGTTGCGCGCCGCCGTTCGCAGCGCCGGCGTCCCCATGCTGGCGGGATAGGAGCGCTCACTGTCACTGCTCGCGAGCGCATCCACGACCGCCTGCGGTGGCGGATCGAAGGGGGTCCCGATCGAGAGATCGACCGCGCCACCGGGGAATGCGTCGGCAATCGGCAACAGGCGGTGGAGGCGATCGTAGGGATAGGGCGGCGGTTGGAAACCGGTGGTCGTCATTCGTCAACCGACCCGACCAGGAACTCCCCGAGGCGCCCGGCCGAGGCATCGGACAGCCGCGCGCGGATCGTCCAGCTCGTGTCGCCGTCCGCGATCGAGACGATCTCACCCTCGCGATGCACCGACGCCATGACGTCGCCGCGGTCGTACGGGACGACCAGCTCGTACACGACCGACAGCGTCCGCAGCCGGTCGCCGAGGGTGCGCAGGAAGTCGTCGATGCCCTCCCCGGTCGCCGCGCTGATCGCGATCGACCCCGGATGGCGTTCGACCAGTTCCTTCGCGACGCCCGGCTCCGCATCGGCCTTGTTGAACACGAGCAGCTCGGGAACGGCGGCGGCGTCGATCTCCGCGAGCACCTCCCGGACCGCGTCGATCTGCGATTCCGGGTCGGCGACGCTCGCATCGACGACGTGGACGAGGTAGTCGGCCATCGCCGCGACTTCGAGCGTGCCCTTGAACGACTCGACGAGGCCGTGCGGCAGCCGCTTGATGAAGCCGACGGTGTCCGACAGCAGCACCGGCTCGCCGCCCGGCAGCGCCAGGCGCCGCGTCGTCGGGTCGAGTGTCGCGAAGAGGCGGTCCTCGACCAGCGTGCCGGACTCGGTGAGCTGGTTGAGCAGTGTCGACTTCCCGGCGTTCGTGTACCCGACGATCGCCACCGACGCGAGGCCGCTCTTGTCGCGCCCCTTGCGCTGCAACGCCCGCGTCTCCGCGAGTGTCGCCAGCTCCCGTTCGAGCTTGATGATCCGCCGCTTGATGCGGCGGCGGTCGACTTCGGTCTTCGTCTCGCCGCCACCGAACCGGGCGCCGACGCCACCGCGCTGCTGTGCCTGCTTGTCGGTGACGCCGCGGCGCAGACGCGGAAGTCGATAGCGCAGCAGTGCGAGCTCGACCTGGGCCTTGCCTTCGAGCGTGTGCGCGTTCTGACCGAAGATGTCGAGGATCACGGCCGTCCGGTCGATCGCCGTCCGGCCGAGCATCTTCTCCAGGTTGTACTGCTGGGCCGGCGACAGCTCGTTGTCGAACACGACCGTGTCGGCGTCGACCGCGAGGCACAGCTGCTTGAGTTCTTCGGCCTTGCCCTTGCCGATGTACCACGTGTGATCCGGTGCGTCACGCCGCTGGACCATCCGGGCGACCTCGTCGGCGCCGGCGGTGTCGACGAGCAGCGCGAGCTCGTCGAGGCCGGCGTCGGTGCTCTCCTCGTCGTCGCCCGGCAGCGTCACGCCGACGAGCACGATCTTCTCCCTGATCGTCCGGTCGATCAGTGTGGCGGCGAGTGCCTCCTCGTACGGCGTGCTCACGAGACCGCCACGTCGATCTCGGCGACGAGCGTTGCCGTACCGGTGAGCGTTGCGAGCGCCGGCGCGTCCCGATCGAACGCGACGGTGGCGGTGCCGCCGTCCATGTGCACCTTGACCTCGGCCACGGTCGCCGCGACGAGACCCCACCGCAGCGCGGCGAACGCCGACGCGCACGCGCCGGTACCGCAGGCTTCGGTGATCCCCGCGCCGCGCTCGTGGACGCGCAGCGTGATCGCGTCGGGTTCCGGCCCCGGTTCGACGATCTCGAGATTGACGTGGGGGATCTTGCCGCCGAGATGCGCCAGGTCGACCACCGCGACATCGTCCACGCCGACGACGCTGTGCGGATTGCCGAGGCTGAGGTGTGCGACGGGGCGGTCGGGATTGCAGCCGAGCGCTTCCCATCCGGACGGTTCGTCGAGCAGCGTGACCTCACCCATCTCGACGCTGGCGACGATCGTGGCGGGGTCCTCCGTGGGCATCAGTGTCACGACGCGATCGCCGGCATCGGTGAGGATCCGCTGCGGTGTGAAGTCGCCCCGCCGGGCCGCAAGCGCCTGCGCGAAACAGCGGATGCCGTTCCCGCTCATCTCCGCCCGCGACCCGTCGGCGTTGTACAGCGTCATCCGCGCGGCGTACCCGTCGGCGGTCTCCGCGACGAGCAGCCCGTCCGCGCCGACACCGCGGCGGCGGTCGCACAGGCGGATCGCGAGTGCGGCGAGGTCGTCGACACCGGGGTGGAACACGACGAGGAAGTCGTTGCCGAGCCCATGGTGCTTCGTCAGGTGCAGTGTCTTCATGTCTGTGTCAGTGCGGCGATGACGGCCGGCGTCACTTCGGCGACCGGATCGTCCTCGACGTCGATCCAGCGTACGCGGGGATCGCGCCGGAACCATCGCTCCTGGCGGACCGCGAACTGGCGAGTGCGGACGACGATCTTCTCCACCGCCTCATCCTCGCTCACGGTGCCCGCCAGATGCTCGAGGATTTCCTTGTAGCCGAGCGCCTGAGCGGCGGTCTTCGAGAAGCCGGCGGCGCCGATCCCGCGCACTTCGGCGACGAGGCCGGCGGCGACCATCCGCTGCACCCGCTCCTCGATGAGCCGGCGGATCGTCGCTCGCGGGCGGCGCAGGCCGATCTGGGTCACACCCGAGGCCGGGTAGTGATCGACGCCGGGCCCGTACGAGCTGAACGGCCGGCCGCTGCCGATCGTCACCTCCAACGCGCGAACGACGCGCCGTCGGTTCGCCGGTTCGATCTTCGCGGTGGCGGCCGGGTCGACGGCCCGGAGGCGCTCGAACAGCGCAGCAGTGTCGTCGACGGCGTCGAGTTCGGCGCGAACCTCCGGCCACTCCCCCGGCAGGTCGAAGTCGTCGATCGCGACTCGGTGGTAGAGCCCGGTCCCGCCGACGAGCAGCGCACGACCGCCCCGGCCCGCGATCTCCGCGAGTGCGGCGGCATGGGCCGCCTTGAAGTCGGCGACCGAGAAGTCCTCGCAGGGCGCGACGAGATCGATGCAGTGGTGCCGCACGGCGGCACGTTCGGCCGCGGTCGGCTTCGCCGTGCCGATGTCCATCCCGCGGTAGACCTGCATGCTGTCGACCGAGATCAGTTCGATGTCGCCCAGTTGTCGCGCGGCCGCCATTGCGACTGCCGACTTGCCGCTCGCGGTCGACCCGATCAGCGCGACGCGGGGTGGTCGGGCGATGGTCAGAGAGGCTCGCCCTCCGAGATGCGCTGATGGTGGTGAATCACTTCCGCGACGACGAACCGGAGGAACTTCTCGGTGAACACCGGATCGAGGCCCGATTCCTCGGCGAGCTGACGCAGCCGGGCGATCTGGATCTCCTCGCGGGCGGGGTCCGCAGCCGGCAGGTCTGCGCCCGCCTTGTAGCGACCGACCGCCTTGGTGATCTTGAACCGTTCGGCGAGCAGATGCACGAGCGCCGCATCGATGTTGTCGATGCTCGCCCGGTACTCGTCGAGCTGGGGATCGTGTTGTGGCTCCACCATCGGCCGACGCTACTCGCCGGGTTCAGCCCGCGGCCACGGGGATCCGCAGCTTGTGCGTCGGCTCGTCGAGGAGTTCGACGAAGTCGCCGACGAGGAAGTGCGGCGCAGCCGAGGTGACGCGAGCCGACACGTAGCTGCCGGTGCGCACCGGACGGGGCGGCGTGAAGTGCACGAGCTTGTTCTGGCGGGTACGACCGCTGAGTACCGCGGGGTCCCGCTTGCTCGGCCCCTCCACCAGCACCTCCTCGAGTCGCCCGACCCGGGCCTCGTGCTTGCGCAGCGCAGATCGTTCGACGACGACCCGCAGCCGCTGGAACCGCTGGCTCGCCACGTCCGGCGCGACGAAGTCGGCCTCCATCGCGGCGGCCTCGGTGCCCGGGCGAGGCGAGAAGATGAACGTGTATGCGTAGTCGTACTCCGCCGCAGCAGCCACTTCGAGTGTGTGGGCGAAGTCGTCGTCGGTCTCGCCGGGGAACCCGACGATGATGTCGGTCGACACGGCGAGCTCGTCGATCGCCGCCCGTGCCTCGCCGAGCCGTTCGAGGTAGCGATCGGCGCGGTACCCGCGGTGCATCAGCGCGAGGACGCGGTCGCTGCCGGACTGGAGCGGGTAGTGGAGGTGTTCGCAGACGGCAGACGTCTCGGCCATCGCGGCGAACGTGTCGGGCCGCATGTCCTTGGGATGCGGGCTCGTGAACCGCACCCGGCGGATGCCGTCGACCGCGCCCACGTCGCGCAGCAGGTCGGAGAAGAGGGGCCGCAACTTCGCCGACTCGTCGCCCGCCCGGCGCGCGGCCACCTGCAGATCGCGTCCGTAGCTGTTGACGTTCTGGCCGAGCAGTGTCACTTCGGTGACACCCGCTGCGGCGAGCTGGTGCACCTCGCCGACGATGTCGGCATACGGGCGGCTGATCTCGGCGCCACGTACGGCGGGGACGATGCAGAACGCGCAGTTGTTGTCGCAGCCGATCTGAATCGTGACCCAGGCGTTGTACGAGTGCTCGCGTCGCACCGGCAACGCCGACGGGAACATCGCGTGATCGTCGATCACCGCCGCGTCGAGGATCTCGGTGATCGGTGCGTCGGCGTGCTCGGCCTCGTGCAACAGTTCGGCGGCGCGATGCACGTTGTGCGTCCCCATCACGACGTCGACGTGGCCGGCACGGGCGGCGACGACGTCCTGATCCTTCTGGGCGAGGCAGCCGGACACGACGATCTGCCGACCGTCCTTGCGGCTCTTCCAGGTCTTGAGATGGCCGAGGTTGCCGTACAGCTTGTTGTCCGCGTTCTCACGGATGCAGCACGTGTTGAGGACGACGACGTCGGCATCTGCCTCGCCGGACGCCCGCACGAGACCGTCCGCTTCGAGCAGGCCGGCGATCCGCTCGGAGTCGTGTTCGTTCATCTGGCACCCGTAGGTGCGCACGATGTAACGACGTGGCTCCGCTCCCGACATGACAGTCCAGGCTACCGACGACGCCGTGTCGTGCTGCGTCTCGGCGGTATCGTCACCGCCGATGCTCGCCGTACTCGAAATCTCCACGACGTATCAGCTGCTCGGGCTGGCCCACATCCTCTGTGCGATCGCCGCCTTCGGGCCGCTGTTCCTCTACCCCCGCCTGCAGCGCGCCGGCGAAACGCAGGCGATCGCCGCGCTGCACATGCGGCTCGTGTTCCCCGCGCTCACCCTGCTGTGGGTGCTCGGGATGGGGATGGCCGGCGTCGGGAAGTTCGACATGGCGCAGATGCACTGGCTGACCGGGTCGATCGCCATCTGGCTGGCGATGATGGTGATCAGCTGGTTCCTGATCAAGCCCGCGCTGGACGACACCGGCGACGACGCCCGCAAGAAGATGGCGGCCGGCATCGGCTCGACGCACCTGCTGCTGGTCGCAACGCTCTACCTGATGGTCTTCCAGCCCGGCGGTGTCGTCATCAAGTGACCACCGGCGTCAGCCGGCGGGTGGGGCGAGCCCGAGGCGACCGTCGGGGCCGATCTCCCAGTAGGGGTTGTACGCCAGCTCCCACAGGTGGCCGTCCGGGTCGGCGACGTATGACGAGTAGCCGCCCCAGAACGCGGTGTGCGGCTCGACCTGGGCCGTCGCCCCTGCCGCCACGAACTCGGCGAACGCGGTGTCGACATCGGCTTCGGACGCGAGGTTCAGCGCGAACGTGACACCACGGAACCCCGACCCGTCGGCGGGCACCTGCGCGTCGTCGGCGAGGGCGCCCCGCTCATACAGGCCGAGCACCGAACCCTCCAGCTGGAAGAACGTGATCGTGTCCATCGACGATGCGGACTTCTGCCAGCCGAGCGACTCGTAGAACGCAGTCGAAGCGGCGAGATCGGCGACGCCGAGCGTGGCGATCGAGAGACGTTGTGGGACGGACATCGGCCCATGTTGCTACATCCGGTCGGGTGCGGCACGGGCGGCGCCCGTGCGGCCGACCAGTACCCCGGGCCAGGCCCGACCCGGGATCCGATCGGCCGCCGTGGGGACCGGCGACAACCGACGGTCAGTCGAGCTGAATCGGCTGCTCGTCGGCGTCGGTGAAGGCCTCGGCGACGTCGTCGACGACCGGGGCGTTCGGATCTTCCTTCAACCCGCTGGCAATCAGCACCTTGTCGCTGATCTCCATCATCACTTCCGGGTTGGTACGGAGGTAGTCCTTGGCCTTCTCGCGGCCCTGACCGAGTTGCTCGCCCTCGTACGTGAACCAGGCCCCGGACTTCTTGACGATCGCCAGATCGACCGACAGGTCGATCAGCGAACCCTCGCGGCTGATGCCCTGGCCGTACATGATGTCGAACTCGGCCTGACGGAACGGTGGCGACACCTTGTTCTTCACGACCTTGACGCGGGTGCGGTTGCCGACGACCTCGGCACCGTCCTTCAACGCTTCGATGCGGCGGATGTCGAGCCGGACCGAGGAGTAGAACTTCAATGCCCGGCCACCCGGTGTCGTCTCCGGCGAGCCGAACATCACGCCGATCTTCTCGCGCAGCTGGTTGATGAAGACCGCGATCGTCTTGGTCTTGCTGAGGTTGCCGGTCAGCTTGCGCAGCGCCTGGCTCATCAACCGGGCCTGGAGACCGACATGGGTGTCGCCCATCTCCCCCTCGATCTCGGCGCGCGGCGTGAGTGCGGCCACCGAGTCGATGACGATGACGTCGATCGCGCCCGAGCGGGTCAGCATGTCGACGATCTCGAGCGCCTGCTCACCCGTGTCGGGCTGCGAGATCAGCAACTGGTCGACATCGACCCCGATCGCCCGGGCATACACGGGATCCATCGCGTGCTCGGCATCGATGTAGGCGCACACGCCACCGTTGCGCTGCGCCTCGGCAACGACGTGCATCGCGAGCGTCGACTTGCCGGACGACTCCGGACCGTAGATCTCGGTGATGCGGCCCCGCGGCAGCCCCCCGACCCCGAGGGCGAGGTCGAGCGCCAAGGCACCGGTCGGCACGACCTCGATCGCCATGTTCGTGCGTTCGCCCATCTTCATGATGGCGCCACTGCCGAACTGCTTGTCGATCTGGGCGAGTGCCATGTCGAGTGCCTTGTCTTGTTCCTTGCTGGACATGTGGTTGCTCACTTTCGTCTGTGCACTGGGTGCGTACCCGGAGCCGTCTGACCCGGTGGGGATGGGGGACGACTGCCGGGGTGGCGGAAGCCCGATGGGTGTTGGTGACCACCGTAGAGAGGGGGTGTCACAGCGTTGCTCGGCAGGGCGGTACTGCCCGTGAACGATCGTTGCCCACGTCATCCGGACGGCTGCCTGATCCGTTCGAATCACACGAGTGTAACCAACGAACGACTGTTCGTACAAGTATCAGCGTGCCGAACATCGAGAAACGTCACGACGGTCGCGGCGGGTGGTCGAACGCACCGCCGACGATCGTCTCGGCATCGAAGTCCTCGGGGCGCACCGGTCGTGCGACGAGGTCGAACGCCTGCCAGATCGTGTACGACAGCGGGTAGGCCACGACGGGCAGGACCAGCGCCACCGGCACGAGGGCCACCAGCATCGGCACGACGGCGATGTCCGGCCAGGTGAGCGCCATGATCACGCCGAGCGCGAGCACGAGCGGGCCGAGCGTCATGATCGCCGCGACGGCCGCCGCACCGAGTTCGAAGCCGACGTCGCCGCGCCGCCAGCGCAACCCGCAGCTCCGGCAGTGCGCCACCTTCGCGAACCAGCCGGTGAAGAACGCGCGTCGGCCACCGCACCACGGACAGCGCCGCCGCACCGCGCGCGACAGCATGCGCGCGAGGCTCGGCCGGGTCATCGCGCCAGGCTAGAAGCGTGCCGGGTGCACGCGCGATGCGGCCGGCGGCGTACGGCGCGGCGGCCAGCAGTCGCGGATCGCGTCCGGAATTTGTCAGACTCTCACGATGCGCCGTTCTCTGGCAGGGCTCCTGCTGCTCATCTCGTGCGTGCTGTTCGCAGTGTCGATCAGCACGTGGTGGCTGCAGCAGGTCGCGTTCTCGCCGTCGGCGGACACCGACATCACGTACTCGATCCTGGGCGATGACGACATCCGCGGCGAGATCGCCACGCTGATCGCAACGGCCGACGCCGGTGAACTCGGGACGTCGACGGCTCAGCTCAAGGAATTCATCGAACAGATCTCGCGCCTCGACGCCGGTGCTGCGCTGATGAACGGCTTCGTCAGCGATGCGCACGCCCGCCTGATCGGCGACTCGGACGAGCCGGTACGGATCACCGCAGAGGAGCAGTACACGATCGTGCGCGACGAACGTGCCGCGCTCTCACCGGAGATCACGCTGCCGGTGCCCGAAGTCGGGTCGCTCGCGCTGATCAACTCGATGTCGTGGTGGCTGATGCTGCTGAGCGCGGCCGGCGGGTTGCTGATGCTCGTCGTCGGCTTCGTCACCCGCCCCGAGCGCGGCGAGTTCACGTTCGCGATCGCGGTCGGCATGGGCGCGCTCGCGGTGCTGCTCGTCGTGTTCGGCTACCTCGTGCCGATCGGCCCGTTGACCGCCTTGTCCGACACGACGTGGATGGGCCTGTTCCCGCAACTCGCCAACCGGTCGCGCAACACCACGCTGTTCGTCGCGCTGCTGTGCGCGATCATCGCCGCGGCGGTCCTGCTCGGCACGTCCGGGCTGCGCCAGCGGCGGCAGCGCTCGACGCCGCTGTCGGTCGGGCGCTACCGGGAACAGCACAGCTGGAGCCGGTGAGCCGTTCGCGCTCGGGCGCCCGCGTCTTGCGGTGAGAGTTGGGGGTGACAGGTGCTCTCACCTCTCACCGCAACGGACCACGCGGCGCTTCCGGTGAGAGTTGGGGGCGACAGGTGCTCTCACCTCTCACCGCAAAGTGCTTCCCCTGGGATTCGAACCCAGAACCAATTGATTAAGAGTCAACTGCTCTGCCGTTGAGCTAGAGAAGCAAGCGGCCAGGCAGGGTACCAGCGAGCGGATCGCCGTGCACCCTGCCGGGTCGTTCGCATTGCTGCGTTGGGGTGGCCAAGGGGACTTGAACCCCCAACCGCCAGGATCACAACCTGGTGCTCTACCTATTGAGCTATGACCACCATGTGGGCCACAGTCTGCCAGGGACATCACCGATCGACAATGTGACCCGCGGAGTCCGCGCGACTCGATTCCGTACCCTCGACGGCGCCGATCAGGAACCCATCCGGCGGGCCCATTCCGCCGGCTCGATCCCGAGGCTGACCATCCGCTCCTTGGCGAACTCCGGCGGCTCGAACGAACCGCCGGCGGCGAACCGGGCGACGACATCGGAGTCCTCGGCCCAGACGTGGCAGCTGTTGAGGTTGACCTTCCACATGTCGCGGCGCGACATCGTCGCCGCCGTGTCGTTGCTCGACTCGTCGGTTGCGCCGCCGTCGTCCCGGCGGTTCGCGGCGCGCAGCGACCACATGCACTGCACCGCGACCGGCGCCATTGCCTGCAACAGCGCGGTCGTGTGCGTGCACGCCCGCGGGCCACCGAACAGCTCGCGGACCCGATGGGTGAACCCCCTCGTGATCGAGAGGCCGACGAGCTTGTCGTAGTGCGGCTCGATACGCGTGCACTCCACGTTCGGGTGGGTCTCCATGTGGACCCTCGCCGCGACGATCTGCATCGACGGATACTCGACCTCGATGTCGGCCTGCATGTGGTGGACGGTCAGCGGGTCGGGATCGCCCTCGAGGTACAACCCCGGCGGCTTCTGGTCGCGGACCGCGCCGCGGATCAGCACGCGATCGGCAGCGATTCGGTACGCCCGCACCCGGTACTCGCGGTCGTGGAGTGGGACGAGCGGCCGGGCACCCGGCCCGACCGGGTCGGCGGGAAGGATGTCGTCGGCGGCGAACAGATCGGTCGATGGCAGCGTGCTCATGTCACCGGGCACGGTACAAGCGCGGTTCGTCGCCGATCGGGTCGAAGGCGTGACGCCCCCCGTCGCCCGCCGGCTCGCCCCGTCGGCAAGGATGTGAGGCGATGGGCCGCCTCACCGTCGACACGTTGACCGGGACGCACGTCCGGCTCGAACCACTGCGCCCCGAGCACGTCTCCGAGATCGCCGCGGCGGCCGACGGCGACCGGTCGACGTACACGTGGACCGCCGTGCCCGCGGGGTTCGGCGAGGCGGAACGGTACGTCGAGGGTCTCCTCGCGGACGCGGCGCGGTCGCTCGTTGCACCGTTCGTGCAGCGCCGGCGCAGCGACGCGACGATCGTCGGCTGCACACGGTTCATGGATCCGCACTGGCCGTTCGGGCGCGACGAGCCCGACGAAGTCGAGATCGGCGGCACGTGGTTGTCGGCGGAGGCGCAGCGCACCGCGATCAACA
Source organism: Ilumatobacteraceae bacterium (assembly GCA_024644465.1). Lineage (GTDB taxonomy): Bacteria > Actinomycetota > Acidimicrobiia > Acidimicrobiales > Ilumatobacteraceae > Ilumatobacter_A. Next base: position 16,606 of record JAHEKY010000039.1, read on the forward strand.
CCGAGGCGAAACTGCTGCTGCTCTCGCACGCGTTCGACGTGTGGCGCGTCCAGCGCGTCGCGATCTGCACCGACGAGCGCAACGAACTGAGCCGACGGGCGATCGAGCGGCTCGGCGCGCGGCTCGACGGGGTTCTCCCGAAGCACCGGCGGACGCATCAGGTCGGCGTGCCGCCGACCCTGCGCAACACCGCCGTCTACTCGATCGTCGACGACGACTGGCCGGCGGTACGCGCCGGCCTCGTCACAGCGCTCAGTGCGAGATGACGCGCGGCAGTTTCTTCGCCTGCGCGACCCACGCCGCAACCTGCTCCGCCGACGGCACCTGCCGCACGAGCTTCTTCGCGGTGTTGACGTCGACCATCTTCGAGAAGAGATTCTGCGCGTTGCGCTGCGCCAACTCGACGACCGTGTCGACACCGGACGCTTCGAGCAGGTCGCTGTACTGCGTGCCGACACCCTTGATCCGCATCAGATCGGCACGGTTCACCCACTCGAGCACCTGCTTGGTGGTGACGTCGGCCTGCTTGGCGAGGTCCTTGCGGCCCGCTGCGTCGGCGGCGAGCTTCAGCAGTCTGCCCGTCGTGGTCACACCGGCGCCCGCCAGCTTCTTGGCGTAGGCAGGTCCGATTCCTTCGATGTCGTTGATCTTGGCCATCGGGACAACGTAGTCGACCACCACGAATTCCTCCGCAACGCGGTCGAGCGCCACGCACGGTGACGCGGGCGGCTCGCCCGATCCGCGATGATGACGCCGTGCACGCCGCCATCGTCATCGCGCATCCATGCGCCGACAGCTACACCGCCGCGCTCGCCGCGCGAGCGGCGTCCGGGCTGCGCGCGGCCGGCCACACCGTCGACGTGGTCGACCTCTACGCGCTCGGGTTCCGCACCGCGATGACCGCCGCCGAGCGCCAGGCGTACCTCGGCGACGAGCCGATCCTCGACCCACTCGTCCGCAGCCATGCCGACCTCGTGCGGCGCGTCGACACGCTCGTGTTCGTGTACCCGACGTGGTGGAGTGGGCTGCCGGCGATCCTCAAGGGTTGGCTGGAACGGGTGATGGTGCCCGGCGTCGGCTTCGTGTTCGACGAAAACACCGCTGCGGTCCGGCCCGGCCTGACGAACGTGCGCAGGATCATCGGGATCTCGACGTACGGCTCGCCGCGGCGGTACGTCCGGCTCGTCAACGACAACGGGCGGCGCACGCTGACGAGGGCCCTGCGCATCAGCTGCGGCCTCCGGACGCGCGTCCGCTGGTACGGGCACTACGGCGTCGACACGTCCTCGGTGACCGACCGGTCGGCCTTCGCCGACTCGGTCGAACGGGCGATGAGGTCGCTGCGATGATCCGCCTGCCGTGGCACCGCCGGGCACGCCGGGCGCTCGTCGTGTACTGCCACCCCTGCCCCACCTCGTTCACCGCGGCGGTCCGCACCCGCGTCGTCGACACGCTCGAAGCGGCGGGCGTCGAACTCCGCGTCCGCGACCTGTACGCCGAGGGCTTCGACCCGACGTTCAGCGCCGCCGAGCGTGCCGCGCACCTCGACCCGGGCGCCGCCGCCGACGTCGAGGAGTACGCCGCGGACCTCCAGTGGTGTGACACCCTCGTCCTCGTCTACCCGACGTGGTGGGCAGGACAGCCGGCGATGCTCAAGGGGTGGATCGACCGCGTCTGGGTGCGTGGCATCGCCTGGGAACTGAACGTCGGCGCGAACACGCTGCGACCGCTGCTGGGCAACATCCGCACGATCGTCGCGGTGACGACGCACGGCTCACCGAAGTACGTCAACGCAGTCGAGGGTGAGGGCGGCAAGCGCACCGTGACCCGCAGCCTGCGGCTGATGTGCCACCCCCTCACCCGGACGGTCTGGTGTGCGCTGTACGGCTGCGACCGCAGCGACGACCGGACGCGGCAGCGATTCCTCGAACGCGTCGGCGAACGTGTCGGCGCGCTCGCCCGCTAGGCCGGCGCGTCAGGACGCGGCCGCGAGCGCGACCGCGATCTCGGCAGCGACCGCTGCATTGTGTTCCGCGAGGGCGAGGTTGGCGGGCACGCTGCGGCCGTCGGTCGCTTCGCCGATCCTGGCGAGCACGAACGGCGTCACGGCCGCGCCGGTGACACCATCGCGCGCGCACTCGTCGAGCGCGGCGTTCAGCACGCCGTCGAGCAGCTGCGCGTCGAGCTCATCGGCCTCGGGGATCGGCACGGTCAGCAGGATCCCCGAGCTCGGACGCGTCGACGCATGGAACACCGCGACGACCTCGGAGGCGGATTCGACGCGATGCGGGATCGGCAGCCCCGACGAGCGGGTGTAGAACGCGGGGAACCAGTCGTGCCGCCAGCCGAGTACGGGGACACCGACGGTCTCGAGATACTCCAGCGTCCGGGCGAGGTCGAGGAACGCCTTCGCGCCGGCCGACACGGCGATCACCCGATGATTCGCGAGCGCATCGAGGTCGGCGGAGATGTCGCCGGTGATCTCCGCACCCCGGTGCACACCGCCGAGTCCACCGGTCGCGAACACGGGGACCCCGGCGGCGGATGCGATCGCGACCGACGCCGAGACCGTCGTCGCGCCGACGTCCCATCGCTGCGCGACCGCGACCGGCAGATCCCGCTCCGCCGCCTTGCGCGCCTCGCCCAGGATCCGTTCGTGCTCATCCGCCGCGAGGCCGATGCGGACGACGCCGTCGAGCACGGCGGTCACGGCGGGCACGGCACCACCCGCGGTGATCGCGGCGGTGCACCGGTCGAGCGCCTCGGCGTTCGCCGGTGAGGGCAGCCCGAGGTTCGAGAAGATCGTCGACTCGAGGGCGACGATCGCCCGCCCGTCACGCTGCGCCGCGACGACGTCCTCCGACAGCACGGGCTCGATCACCGCGCCAGGCTACGGCCTCCGTCAAAGTTGTGTCAGACACAACTTTGACGCTCAGGCGCGGTGGTTTAACCGCGTGACGGTCTCGACGTGGTGGGTCTGGGGGAACAGGTCGAGCACCTCGACCCGTTCGGGGTGATAGCCGGCGGCGGCGAGCAGCGTGACGTCGCGCGCCAGTGAGACCGGGTCGCAACTGACGAGCACGATCGGCGCCGGCGAGGCAGTCACGAGCGCGTTCACGCCGGGCTTGCCGAGCCCCGGGCGGGCGGGGTCGGCAACGATGACGTCGACCGGGTCGTCGGCGGCCCACGTCCCCACGTCGCGCCTCAGCACCCGCACATCGCGGTGCGCGAGGTTGTGTTCCGCATCGAAGCACGAGGACTTCGAGGACTCGATCAGCGTGACGCGGCCCGCGCCCGACATCGCGGTGGCCGCGAACAGGCCCGCGCCGGCATAGGCGTCGACGGCGTGGCGAGCGGATTCCAGTTCCGGTGCCGCCCGACCGACGGCCTCGACCAGCAGCTCGGCAGCCTGGACGCCGGACTGGAAGAACGAACCGGCCGACACGCGGATGTCGTGCCCGTCGACCACTTCGACGAGGAACGCCCGGTCGCCGATGTGGACGTGGTCCGGGATCCCGCTCACGAGGCCGGTCCCCGGCTTGCCCTTCGGCTTGGCCCACCGCGCAGTGACCGCGCCGGTCGCGATCGACGTGCGCAGCGTCAGCTCGACGCCGGGGGCCACCTCGAGCGCCGGGAGCAGGTCCGACAACGCGAGATCCGCCACATCACAGCTGTTGACCGGCACGACCCGGTCGGAGGCCTCCTCGCGAAAACCGAGCCCGCCGTCGGGTGTGCCGACGACACGGATCGTCGTGCGGTAGCGGAACGGATGCACTGCGCCACCCATGTCGACCAGACCGTCGACCACGTCGGGCGCCAACCGCCCGATCCGGCGCAACGACTCCCGGACGATCTCCGTCTTCGCCTCCAACTGGGCGTCCGGCTCGATGTGCATCCAGCCGCAGCCGCCGCACCCGTTGCGCCGGTGATAGCACTGCGGCTCGATCCGATCGGGCGACGGGTCACGGATCTCGACCGCGACGCCCCGTGCGAAGTCCTTCTTCGCCGACTCGATCTCGACGTCGACGTCCTCACCCGGCAGCGCGCCGCGCACGAAGACGATGCGGCCGTCGATGTCGCGGGCCATCGCGTCACCTCCGGCCACCAGGCGGTCCGGACGGACGGTGACGGGCATCGGCTCAGCGTACGGGCGCCGGCTGGAACGAGGGCGAGAACGGCTGCCACACTGGACCGATGGACGACGACCGTGACCAGGGCGAGTGGTACTGGGACCTCCGGCGGGAGATCGCCGTACCCGCGGCTGAACGCGGGCCGGGCGAGCAGATGCTCGGCCCGTACGACTCGAAGTACGAAGCGGAGCACTGGAAGGCGAAGGTCGAGGAGCGCAACGAGATCTGGGACGACGCCGACGAGGAGTGGCGCGGCGAGCGCGACGAGAGCGACCTCCCGCCCGACGACGAGGAGTGACCCGCCGACCGGGAACCGGTCGGGTGCGGCGAGCGTCTCACGGGTATGCGAACGCTCGGACGAGCTGGGTGGGCGTGCTGGGCGGTCGTCGCCGTCGTGGCCGTCGGATGTGCACCTGACGACCGCATCGAAACGACCGGTCGGACCGATCCGCCGCGGCCGACACGAACCGATGACCCCGCGACGATCGACGAGGGCGAGAGCCCGGTGTTCGTCTCTCCTCCCCCGCCGTCGGGAGGGGGCGACCAACTGGCTGCGATCGTCGGCGGGGTGATCGTGCTCGACCGCGGTTGCCTCCTGCTCGACCAGTACGCCCACTTCGCGGACCTCGCCGACCCGCCGGACCCCGCTGCCGTCCGTTACCCGGTGATCTGGCCGGCGGGAACGACCTGGGACGACGCCACGCAGACCGTCGTCCTGCCCGACGGCGTGCGCGCTGCGATCGGTGAGTCCGTCGGGGGTGGCGGCGGTTATCTGTACGAAGACGCGATTGCCGTCGTGACGGACCCGAACACCGCCGCCCGCGCCGCGGCATGTGCCGGCCCGACCGGCGAGATCGCGTGGTTCAACCCCGGCGGCGAGGTCGTGCTCGACGACGCGCCGTTCGACTGACGGCCCGATCGATCGCAGCCGGCACGGCCGTCGGCGGCTAGCTTCGGCGGCTGTGACCCGCCCGATCCAGATCGCCCCCTCTGTCCTGCCGGCCGATTTCTCGAAGCTCGGCGAGGAAGTCGCGGCGTTGGAGGCCGCCGGCGTCGATCTCATCCAGTGGGACGTGATGGACGGCCAATTCGTGCCGAACCTGACGTTCGGGCCCGACGTCATCAGGTCCGCCCGCCAACACTGCACCGTGCCGTTCGAGGCGCACCTGATGGTCTACACGCCCGACGTGATGGCCCAGCAGTACATCGACGCCGGCTGCGCCCGCCTCATCGTCCACGTCGAAGCGTGCACCCACCTGCACCGCACGCTCGCGAACATCAACGAGCTCGGCGCCAACGCGGCCGTCGCGCTCAACCCGGCGACGCCCGCCTCCGCGATCGCCCACGTGCTCGACCTCGTCGATCTCGTCCTCGTGATGACCGTCAACCCGGGATTCGGCGGCCAGGCCTACATCCCGACGATGGAACCGAAGATCGCCGAGGTGCGGGCGATGATCGACGCGGCGGGCCGCGCCGACGCCATCGACCTCGAAGTCGACGGCGGCATCGGACCGGCGACGATCGCCGGCGCGGCATCCGCCGGGGCGAACCTGCTGATCGCCGGCAGCGCGCTGTACCGGGACCCGGACGGCCTCGAACACGCTGTCACCGACCTGCGGGCCAGGGCCGAAGCGGCTCGCGCCGGCGCCTGACAGTCAGCGGGCGGGGCGGAGCATGCCCCACATGTGCGGGCCCGGGGTGCCGAGGACGGCGTCGGGGTCGACGTCCCACTCGCTGCGCACCTCGAAGCCGTACCGCCGGTAGTACGCGACGTTCTCCGGGGTCTCGGTCTCGAGATAGCACGGCAGCCCCTCGCCGTCGGCTCGATCGAACTGCACCTGCATCAACTCCGCACCGAGACCCTGGCGCTGCCAATCGGGGTGCGTCGCGAGGAGTTGCAGGTACCAGTGATCCTCCGGCGGCGTGTTCGCGGCCATCGCGGGCCCGATCAGGTCATACCGTTGCTGGAGTTCCGGCGGCGGAGGCGATGGTTCGGCCTGCGCGGGGTCGGGATCGGGTTCGGGGCGGCCCGGCAGCAACCAGACCGCGACAGCGGTGCCGTCCTCGGTGCACCACACTTCGTTGTTCCGGATCCACCCGCGCATCGCCTGCCAGAACACGCTGCCCCCGGGTGCGAGGTAGACCTCGTCGTCCGGGTTCAGCCAGCGCATCACGGGATCGTCGACGAACGCCCGCATCGCGGTGACGCTGAGCCGGCCCATGTCGGCCGCGGTGGCCCGTCGGATCGCCATGGCCGCAGCGTACGCGGCCGGCGCGAGGGAGACCGCTGCGGATGTCGCGCCCGGGTCAGAACAGCACGCCCTGGCCTTCGGCGGGCCCGGGCCGGTCGGGTCGTCCCGGCGGCGGCCCCGCCACGGTGTCGTGCACCCGCTGCTTCGCCGCCGCGAGGTCGGTGACCGACCGTTCGACGGGCCGTGTCGTCGTGCAGAACACGAACCGGCAGTCGATCACCGCCAGCCCGGTACTCATCTCGAGCGCGACGGCGTACGCCGCGCCCTGCAACTCGTATGCCGCGACCTTCGCGTCGATCTCCGCCGGCGAGGTGGCCCCGTCGGTCTTGTAGTCGACGATCATCAGACCGTCCGGCGTGACGATCAGCAGGTCGACGTAACCCTCGATCATCGTCGTCCCGACGGGCGCCGCGACGTACAGCTCGCGATGGGCTCGGTGCCGACGCGCCAACGCGACCGCATCCGACGCGAGCGCCGACCGGACCAGTGCCTCGACAGTGCCGACCAACTCCGGGATCGCCTCGAGGTCGCACTGCCGTCGCACGAGGTCGCCGAGGCCGTCAGTGGCGTCGAAGTCGACGAATTCCAGCGTGGCGTGCACCGCACGACCGACGGCCGAACCCGCCCGCCCCCGTCGCCGCACGACCGGTCGACCTCCGATGGTCGGCGGTTCGACCGCGACGGTGTCGTCGTCGGTGTCGGCGATCGACGCGTCGGCGCTCCTCGCGATCGCGGTGGCCGACAGCGTGGCCTGCCGCTCGAACGGGGCCAGCAACGCCGCCCGCTCGGCGATCCAGCGGGTCCGCGAGGCGATCGGGTCGTGCGAGGGCGCGAGCGCCGGGGGACGCTCGTCGCCCGCAGCAGCGGCGACCGCCACGACGTCGAACGGTCGGTTCAGGGCGGGATGCTGATCGCGGAACGACGCGCAGCGCGAGGCGAACGTGTCGTCGTCGGGGCGGCCGGCGCGGTGGTGGCCGGACACCGCCAGGTGGTCGCGGGCACGCGTCGCCGCGACGTAGAGCAACCGCAGCTTCTCGTGCGCGTCCATCTCCTCCTCGAGATCGGCGCGCGGCTGGTGCTGCGCCGTGGTGATGTCGGCGCGCAGCTTCACCTCCGGGCGGCCGTCGGTGCCCCAGAGCACGCTCACGCCGTGGCGTCTCGGGGCCGGACGGGTGGTCAGCCCGGCGAGGATCACGATCGGGAACTCGAGGCCCTTCGAGCCGTGAACGGTGAGGATCTGCGCGGCGGCGTCGTCGGTCTCGGGAAGCAGCGGCTCGTGCACGCGGGCACCATCGGCACTCTGCAGCGAAGCCCATTCGAGAAACGCCCGCAGGTCGCCGCCGTTGGATTCCTCGAACGCCCGGGCTTGGTCGAGCAGGAACCGCAGCCGCCGCCACACCTCGGCCGGACGCGGATCGCCGTAGCCGAGCAGGAACGCCCGCCGAGCGCGCACGACGCGCTGCAGCATCTCGGCCGGACCGACCCACCATCGGTCGAGCCACAGTGCCCGCAGATGAGCCATCGCCCGGACGACGGGATGATCCTCCGCGAGCCCGTCCGGGACACCAGCGCGGAGGTCCCACCCCGGGCGGGCACGGTGGTACGTGAACAGGTCGACGTCGGAGCAGCCGTACAACGGTGACCGCAGCGCCGCGACGACACTCAGTGTGTCGTTCGGGTCGTCGACGGCGCGCAGCACGGCGAGCAGGTCACGGACCTCTTGCGTGTCGTACACCAGCGTGCCCGTTGCGAGCCGGTACGGGATCGTGCCCCCGTCGAGCGCAGCGCGCAGGAACGGCAGCGACGTGCGGGTCGGGATCAGGATCGCGATGTCGCTCGGCCGCGCCGGCCGCCACTGCTGCTGCCGGTCGTCGAAAACCGGCCACCGGTCGGGCTCGGCGATGACGTCGGCGACGATCGCCGCCACGTCCGCCGCTTCCGCTTCGCGCAGTTCGCCGGCGCGGACCTTCGGGTCGGGATGTTCGCCGCCGAACACGATCGGCCGGTGGTCCGCGCCGGAGTCGGCGGCGCGCGACGCGTCGAGTGGCTCGTACTTCGGCTGCGCACCCGGGAGCTCGTCGGGCATCGCCCGCGCGAACAGTGCGTTGACCCAGTCGATGATCGGTGCGACGGTCCGGAAGTTCGTGCGCAATCCGACCGGGCCGGCGGTGCCGAACGAATCACGGGCGGCGAGGAACAGCCCGATGTCGGCCCGCCGGAAGCGGTAGATCGACTGCTTCGGGTCGCCGACGAAGAACAGCCGGCCCGGCCCGATCGCGAGGTCCTGCCACGAACCCGGCGGCTCCGCGACCGGCTCGGCCGC
>JAHEKY010000040.1 GCA_024644465.1 Ilumatobacteraceae bacterium
CGACGATCTCGTCCGCATAGCGGATCGTGCTGAGGCGATGCGCGATCACCAGCATCGCCACGCTGCCGTGCAGCCGGTCGATCGCCTCCCGGACGAGTTGCTCGTTCTCGCTGTCGAGCGCGCTCGTGGCCTCGTCGAGCACCAGCAGGGCCGGTCGGCGAGCGAGCGCGCGGGCGAGCGCAACCCGCTGACGTTCGCCACCGCTCAGCCGGTGGCCCCGGTCGCCGACGACCGTTTCGAGCCCGTCCGGGAGGGCGGCGACGACCGGCGCCAACGCGGCTGCATCGACGATCCGGTCGAGTTCATCTTCGTCGATGGTCTCATCGGCGGCCCACAGGATGTTCGCCCGCAGGGTGTCGTGGAACAGGAACGTCTCCTGCGGCACATAGGCGAGCCGCGACCGCCAACGTTCGAGGCCGAGTTCGGCGAGCGGGACACCGGACACGTTCACCGTCCCCGCCTGCGGTTCGATCAGACCGAGGACGAGGTCGCCGAGCGTCGTCTTGCCCGCCCCCGAGGGGCCGACGAGTGCGACGACCGTGCCGGCTGCGACCGAGACGCTGACGTCGTCGATCGCGAGGCGATCCGGACGGTAGGCGAAGCTGACCCCGTCGAGCTCGACCGAGCTGAACTCTCCGGCGTCGCCCGGCGTCGTCGGCGCGACGGTCTCGGCGGCGGCATCGGCGTCGTCGATCAACTTCATCGCATTCGCGTATGCCGGCAGCATGTTCGCCGCGCTCTGCAGGCGGCTCAGCATGTTCGACACGACCGGCGCGAGGCGTGCCATGACGGCGATCAGGGCCAGCAACTCGGCGCGCGGCGTGTCGAACCGTTCGACGGCGAACCAGGTGAGCAGTGCGAGTGATGCGGCAACGCCGACCTGGAGCGCGGCGGCGCTGCGCGCGGCGATGCGTTCGAAGTCGAGCATCGTCTCGCGCTGCTCCCGAACCGCCTCGTCGTAGGCCGCGACGTGGCGCGCCTCGTTGCCGTGGCTCTTGGCGAGCTTGAGCGCATCGAGGAACTCGTCCTGGGCGGCGAAGTTGCGCCGGCCGAACACGGTTTGGGCGGTCCCGGCCCGCCGCGCCCGGCGGACGGTCGGCCAGAGCGCGCCGCCGAGCGCGAGCAGCAGGCCGAGCGCGAGCAGCGAGGTCGGCGGCGACAACCGGATCGCGACCGCCAGGTACCCGATCGCGGCGATCACCCGGGCGATTCCGTCGAGCACGAGGAACGTCCCGCTCTGGACCCGGTTGACGTCGTTCGTGATCGAGTGGGAGATGTCGCTCGACCGCCGGCCGAGATGGAAGGACCAACTCGCCCGGGCGACGCTGTCGAACAGCCGCGTCCGCAGCGCGTCGACGAACTCGTAGCGCAGCCGGGCGGTGCAGATCCGCCCCGCCCAGGCCACCAGTGCACGGACCGCGATCAGCGCGACGTAGACAACGAGCATCCACGACAGGGTGAACGGGATGCCGACCGCGTCGAGCATCGACGAAACCGCATCGGTCAGCGACGAGTCCGCCCCGTCGACGACCCCGGCCGCCACAACGAGTGGCACCAGCAGCAACAACCCGAGCGACTCGGTGATCGTGCCGAGCATCGTGAGCCCGAGCGAGATGGCGAACAGCCGCCGGTCGTGGCGGACGAGATCACCGACGAACCGGCGGATCGGCGTCGCGTCCGGCGCGGCGGCGCTCATCGGCGGTCACGCATACGACGTGACGGCGCCGAACTCACCGGCACCGTCGCCGCCCGTCATGTACAACTCGCCGCATCGCGACCACGCGTGCGCCCGTAGGCCGTCACCGTCGGGCCGGAAGGCGGCGCCGAGGTACAGCGTGGAGTCGATGCCCTTGCGACGCAGCAGCCACCTCGCGGTCAGCGCCTGCGGAAAACAATTGCTCGTCCACGGCGTGTGGTCGCTGATGCGTCGGATGGTCCACGCGACGCGCCGCGCCTGCTGCAACTCGGGCGCCGACACCTCGTGCGGTGACTCGGCGGAGCGCGTGCCGATCAGCGGTTCCAGCCGGGGGAACGGCAAGGCCCGAATCGCGAGCCGTGCCGCGCCGAGGAGAACGAGGGCCTGGAGCAGCAACCACTGATCGGCGAGCGGGCGAGCCAGTACCCAGCGCACGCGGCGCGCCCAGCGGCGGGGCAGAGGCAGCGCGGATGCGCTAGCGGACCTCATCGTGCCGCACGGCCAGCCCGGCATCGATCAGTTGCTCGAGGAACGCGACCGTGTCGGCCTCGACGTCATCGGGGGCGGCGTCGTACGACCGCAACACGACGTCGCAGACGGCGCCGACCGTCTGCGGTTCGGAGATCGAACTCCAGATCGTGTTGGCGACGTGTTCGACACCGAAGTACCGACCCTTGTCGGCGTCGAGCATCACCCGCTCGGTGTCACTCAGTTCGGTCGACAGCAGATCGGGACGCGCCGACACGACGGTCGACCGGGAAAGCTCACTCACGGACACTCCTCACTCGGGCACCTCATGCTCATCGGCTGGAGGATACCGCTGTGCTCACCACTCGGGCGCAGTGCGCCCGGCGGCGTCAGCTCGGCCCGATAGTCGTCAACGTCGGAGTCGTGGTGCCCTCAGAGGCGGACACGATTGGCTTCGCCTCTGCGTCGGCCGACCGGATCGTGATCAGCTCCGGGCGCGCGTACGGCAACCGGTCAGCGGTGGTGTGTGGGCGGATCGTGTCTTCCATCGAGCTTCTCCAGTTGGTTGTCGGTCGGATGTCGAGAGTCCGAGGCAGGCTACCGACGGCCAGCCGCGCCATGAACGTACACGACGTCGTCCGGATCGTCAACTCGCCGGGCAGATTCAATCCCCAGCGTGTACGCCATATCCGAATCGATCCATCACCGCGCCGTGGTCGCTGACGATCCGCGCCGCGAGCTCCTCGCCGAGGGATTCCACCCACGAGCCGGCCCGGCCCTCGCGGAAGAAGGACGTGGCGCGCGGCATCTTCTCGCCGAAACCCGCGTCGGCCTCCTGCCGTTGGAGCCCGTCGAACCGCGAGAACTCCACCGCCTTGGCAACTCGGGCCGGGTCGGGATCGACACCGGCGAAGCGGAGGACCTCGCTGAACACCGCAGCGGTGTCCGCCGACAGGTCCTCGTAGCGGACGACGTGGATCCGCAGCCCCGGTTCGTCGACCCAGCTCGTGACGTGGCCGCTCCACGTCAGCAGGCGCTGGCGCAGCTGATTGTGCAGCCGCGTGCCCTTGTCGACGAATGCGAACTCCGGATCGCCCATGCTGCCGACCGTCTTCTCGACGTCACGGGCACTGTGATGGGCGAAGCTCAGCGCGACGTCCCGTGGGTCCCGGAGCAGGTAGATCGCTCCCGCGGTCGCTGCCTTGGAGATCAACGGCACCCCATCGGCGGTTCGGGTGTACGCGTCATGGACCTTGAGGAACGTCGGAAAGTCGTCGTCGACCGGAAGCTCCCGCCGCGCCTCGCCGACGCGGTCCGAGATCAGCTCGTACACGCCTGGTCGGAGCCGTTCGATCTCGTCCTGCGTGAGGTCGCTCGCCTCGATCCCGACGTTGTCGTCGAAGATCTGGCGGGCGCTCGCGATCGGCCCGCCGTCGAGGGAGTTGATGTCGGCCGGCTCGTCGGCGTCACGCAGGTAGTTCGTCAACAGGATTCGCATCCACGTGTTCCCCGACTTGGGGTACGAGGCAAGCCAGTGGATGTGGCCGGTCATGCGTCCCTCGCAGCCGCGACCGTCGACGGCTCCTGCCCCGACTGGCCGGCGATGTCGGCTTCGATCAGATCTGCGAGTTCGGCGAGTTTGAACGCGCCGGACGGACGGGTGACACGGACGACGCGAACGGTCGCGGCGACCGTGGACGCCAACGCGAAGTGCGGCTTGCGCATCCCGAGCCCGTCGAGAAAGAGCCGCCGATACGTGTTGTGCAGCACGACCCCGAACGCGCGCACCCGCGGGAGCACCTCGATGCTCAAATCGTCCGTGTTCGACGTGGTCAGCACATACAGGCCGCGGAACGGCGCGCGCTCGTTCCAGAACGCTTCCGGCACCTGCCGCTCGTACTTCTCCAGCTCCGGGCGCGTGCGGTCGAGTCCGTCGGTCGGCACGTCCAGGTGGCGCGCCGCGTCCGCCCACAACCGGGTGCGCGGGTAGCCCGGCACGACGATCGCCTCGCCCGACTCGTCGGCGACGACGCCGCAGACGTCGTCGACCATCATCGAGTGGCCGCGGTTGAGCAGTTCGCCGAGCAGGGTGCTCTTGCCCATCCCCGACACCCCCGCGAACAGGAACGCACCCTGCTCCGTACCGATCGCGGCCGCATGCAGCACCAGCAGTTCGCGCTGGTGCAACAGCGCGCCGACACAGGAGCCGAGCATGAAGACGCGCACGTCGTTGTCATCAGCTCCCGCGGCCCGGTCGATCACGATCTCGTCGCCGTTGCGCACCCAGAACCGGGCGATGTCGGGCATCGACAGGAGGAACTCGTCCGCCGTCGCCTCGTAGAGCACGCCGCGACCGTCGACGACATCGAGGTGCTCGGGCACGTCGCCGAGCCGCACGCGGACGTCCGGCGCCCCGGCGGCATCGGTCGCCTCCGGCAGTTCCGGCAGGGGCAGCTCGCTCTCGATCAGCAGGTCGTAGGCGCGGTGGAGCGATGTCGTCATCGAGTGGTCCTCTCGGCCAGCAACGGCCCGTGAAAGATCTGCAGTGGGGCGGTACCCCAGTTCGTGTTGCCTTCCAGTAGTACTGGACCATAGGGGCCGACGATGAAATCCCACGCAACGGAGTGCAGGTCGGGCACCTGACGGTGGGCACACCGCGCATGCGCGACCAGATCGCTCCACCCCGGAACCGCTCGTCCGGCGGCAACTCGCCCGAGCTCACGCAGCGACGTCACGTCCTCGGCCCGTACCGCGAAACACAGCGCGTGATCGGCGCCGTCGAGCTCGCCGGTCGCGGTGTCGATCTCGAACAGCGCGTAGCCGCGACCACGGTTGCGAAGCGGGACCTCGAGGTACCCGCACGTCGCGGCGATCTGTCCGTGGCGAGCCGTCGTGATCAGTCGGACGGTGACGGCCTCGTCGCGGGCGCTGCCCAGATCTTCCAGTTCGGGATGGGTGCCGACGTACGGCTGGATCACGTAGTCGTCGGAGCCGCGCCGCGCCGAAATCCGGCGATCGAGCTCTTCGTCGGTCAGCGTTCGACCGGAGAGCGCGGAGAAGCGGACGTCGCCGCCGTGCACCTCTGCGCGGACGACACCCTGGGCACGCTGGCCGTGTCGAGGTTTGGCGAACAGCACGCCGTCGACGGCGAGTTCGCGGAACGCACGAGCCATGCCGGCTGCGTCCTCGAATGCCGGGACGACTGCGGTCGTCGGCACGACGGGGACACCGAGACCGCCCATCACATCGGCGAAGGCGTGCTTGTCCTGCAGGAGGTCGTACGACGCGGCCACGTCGCCGGCACCGGTGCGCCAACGATGGAACGCCGCCGTCTCGACGCCGTAGACGTACTCCCATGCCCGCGCGCGACGCTCGGGCCGATACAGCTGGAACACGTAGAAGTCTCGCGGCGGGATACCGTGCGCGAGGGCACACCACAGGACCGCACGCAACTGTCGGCGCCTGGTGACGCCCCACTCGCGCTCGACGAGGTCGCCGCGGGCGCGCACGGTCCGCATGGCGTCGCGCCATCCGAACCACGCCGACCACCGCAGCCACAGCCAACCGCTGAGCGCAGCGGCCGCCGGCCGCGGTGCTCGAGGCACGCTCGACAGCAGCAGCTGCCGGTGGATGCGCTGTTCGCGCGAGAGACCCGGCCACAGGAACCGCACGCTGACGAGCCCCATCGGTGTCCGGGCGAGCGCCGCGCGGCGCAAGCGCGACGACCACGGCCGATTCAACATGTCGGGTGGTACCGGTGCAACCACTCGTTCAGCAGGGCCAGACTGCGGACGTGGCGCCGCAATGCGAAGGACGGTTCGCCCTGCGCCAACTCCAGGAGGCGGTCGCGATCGATGACGTCCGCGACACGATGGTGGAGGCCGGGTAGCAAGTCGGCGACCTCGTCAGCGATCGACTCTCTCGATCGCTCCACGAGCGGCGAGCCCATGTACTTCGACTCCTTCCACTGCACGCTGGGCGGCACCGCTCCGGTCAGTGCCCGCCGATGGAGGTACCGCCCGAAGCCACGACGCTTCTTCTCGATCGCCGGTGTCGACAGATACTGCTGCACGAGCCGCACGTCGAGCAGCGGCCAGCGGTACTCGACGCCGCGGGACTGGGCCATCAACGTGCACGTCTCCAGGCGAGTCGGTACGAATGCGGCGTTCAGGCGATTGTCGAGAGCGAACTCGTTGATCGTCCGGTAGCCCTCGTCGAAGCGGAATCCCGCCACGTAGCGCTCGACGAGATGATGACGCTCGAGGACATCGGAGCGCAGCGCTAGGTGCTGCAGGTTCGAACGCCCCGTCGACATGAGCGGGGAGTCCATCGTGGAACCACGCCGATGGCGCTGCAGCGCGCGCACGAAACGGAGCGGTTTGAGCACTCTCCGCCCGTGGAGGTTCGCATAGAGCAGCCCGAACTTGCGGCGGTCGATCAGCTCCCGCGCCAGGAGCTCGCCGGGGTTCGTGACGACCTCGTCGCCGCCGAAGCCGGAAAGCAGGGTTCGCACGCCGTGCTCGCCGCACTCGACGTAGAACGGATCGTGACCCGGACCGTTGCCGTGCTCCGCGGGATGGCCGAGAACGGTCAGGGTCCGTTCGCGAAGGCCTGCGAAATCGCGCTCCACCGTCGGGGGATGGATGTGATTGTTGACGAGCCCGTGCAGCTTGCTCGTCTCGAGGATGAAGTCGGCCTCGTCCTCCGCGTGGAGGAATCCGAACGTGTGGACGTCCTCGAGTGGTCCGTCCCACAGCTCGGCAGCGAACCCGACGCATGTCGAGGAGTCGATCCCGCCGCTCGTTTCCGAACCCAACTTGAACGTCGTGCGCAGACGGCACCTGACGGCCTCCTCGAGCACGGTGCGATATCGCCGAACCCACGTCTCGTCACGGGTGAACGCGACTGGCGGGTCGTCTCGGAACGCGTGATAGCGGATGGGCACCGGCGGCTGCCCCGGCGCGAACGTCACCCGGTGGCCGCCGGCGAGTTTGCGGACCTGCGGCCATGGCGTTTCCGTGTGGCTCTTCGAGTTCATCATCGCGAACGCTGCGATCCACTCCTCGCTCGGTGTCAACGCGAGCCCGTCGATCACGTGGAACACGGCTGCGGTCGTCGAACAGATCACGACGTCGTCGGCGGCGTGGTAGTAGAGCGGGCGCACTCCCAACGGATCGCGGGCGGCGAACACCGTGCGCTGCGCAGGGTCGTGGATGACGAAGCTGAAGTCGCCGAGCAGGTGTTCGACGCACTGCTCGCCCCAACGTTCGTACGCCGCGAGCACGAGCATCGGGTCGGTCGACTGCTCGCTCGCCGCGAGCTCACCGAGCAGGTCCTCGCGGTTGTCGAGCCGTACCCAGGCCGCAATGACCCGGCCGGTCTCGGCGCACACGTGCGGCACGTCCTCGCGATGCGACTCGGCGGTGTTCCACGTCAGCGTCTGCACGATCCGCGCGTGGTCGCTCTCCCACGAGCCGGAGACGTCGGCCTGGTCGTACGGGTTGATTGCTTCTTCGAGACGGTCGACGGACGTGGCGCGCGCGGCGGGCGGTGC
Organism: Ilumatobacteraceae bacterium; assembly: GCA_024644465.1. Taxonomy (GTDB): domain Bacteria; phylum Actinomycetota; class Acidimicrobiia; order Acidimicrobiales; family Ilumatobacteraceae; genus Ilumatobacter_A. The sequence continues at coordinate 7,719 of JAHEKY010000040.1, forward strand.
CGAGCCGAGTGAGATGACCGCAGCGAACATGCAGCGTGAGATGGTAGCGGCGGCGTCGGGAGCGGCGACCGGGAGCTACTCGATGCCGAGTTGCCAGCTGAAGAACGTCAGCACGTCGGCTTGCTCAGCAGCGCGTCGGCTCGCCGGCTTGCCGACGCCGTGGCCCGCCCGACCCTCCTGCTGGAGCAGGATCGGGCGATCCGAGCCGTCGGTCGCCGCCTGGAGCCGGGCCGTCATCTTGCGGGCGTGCAGCGGATCGACTCGCGTGTCGCCTTCGGCGGTCCAGATGAACGTCGCCGGGTACTCACCGTCGTCGACGACGTGGTGATAGGGCGAGTAGGCGTGCAGCCAGGCGAACTCCTCCTCGATGTCGGGGTCGCCGTACTCGTCGGTCCACAGCCGGGCGATCCGGAAGTGTGGAAAGCGGATCATGTCGAGCAGCGGCACGCCGCAGGACACCGCGGCGCACAGGTCGGGTCGCTGCGTGAGTGCGACTCCCACCAGGAGGCCGCCGTTCGAGCGGCCGTCGATCGCCAGCCGGTCGCGCGAGGCACGCCCACTGTCGACGAGGAAGTCGGCCGCCGCGTGGAAGTCGTCGAACACGTTCTGCTTGTTGCCGCGCCGACCCGCCTCGTGCCACGCCTCGCCCTGCTCCGTCCCGCCGCGCAACCCGGCGATCGCGTACACGCCGCCCTGCTCGCACCACGCCGCGATCGTCGCCGACCACGCGGGAGCCATCGAGATCGCGAAGCCGCCGTAGCCGGTGAGGATGACGGGGCGGTCGCCGTCGGGGACGGCGTCCGGTCGGTGGATCAGGAACATCCCGATCGGCGTGCCGTCGGTGGACTCGAACGTCAGCTGCTCGACCGCGAGCGCCGGGACGCCCTCGCTGTTCGGCGCAACCTCGGGCGATGTCGAGGTCACGGCGACCATGCGGTTCGGGGCGTCGAAGCCGGCAACGACCGCGAGCGCGGGCCCCGTCGCCGCGATCGCCGACACGGAACCGATCGAGACGAGACCGAGGTCGACGGTGTCGTTGAGCTCGCCGCTGCGCGTCCACCGCTCGAGGCGATCGACGGCACGGGTCGACGCGACGACGAGCACGTGCTCCCCGCACACCTCCGGTCGGCCGAGAACGACGTCCCGCTCGGCGACGATCGTGCTCCACTCCCCCGGCGTGTCGAGGGGTGCCCGCACGACGCGGCCCATCGGCGCGTCGACCGTCGTCGTGCCGATGAGCGCGTCGCCGTCGAAGACGAAGTGCGACGCAGCCTCCTGCCCGACGACGACGGGCACCCAGACCGCTTCCGTGGCCCGCCGATCGAGGAGGTACACGTCGTCGCGGCCCCAGCCGACCATCGCATGGACGATCGCCCAGCGCCCGTCGATCGAGAGGTCGATGCTCGGCCACGTCTGCGGCGTCTCGTGTTCGGCCCAGACGACGGGATCGTCGGCCGGGTCGTCGCCGAGCCGGTGCGAGTGGACGGTGCGGTGGTACTCGTCGCCCTCCGGGTAGCGGGTGTAGAGGAAGCCCGCCGCGTCGTGCTCCCACGCGAGGCTGCACGCCCGCGTGTTCGGGATCACGTCGGCGAGGAACGTCGGGGTGAGCCGGGCGAGCGTCGCCTGTACGTCGAGGACGCGCAGCGTCGAGTTCTCCGTGCCGCCGACACTCGTGCCGACGGCGATCAGCGTGGCACTCGGCGACGGTTCGAACCAGTCGATCGCGTTCGTCGGGTCACCCGCGAACGCCGCGGGATCGAAGAGCACGTTCGGTTCACGGTGCAGCCCGTCGAACCGTCGCGTCGTCAACACGTACTGGTCCGCGCCCGGACGCCGTTCGAGCGCGAACACGGTCGGCCCGTCCGCGGTCGGCCGAAGCACTGCGGACAGCACGACCGGCAGGCCCATCAACGCGACGAGGCGCTCGTGCCATCCACGCCTGATCGCATCAGGGCGGGCATCGAGCGCCTCACGAGTGTGCCGGTTCTGGGCGGCGACCCACTGCTGCACGTCGGCGGACTCGCCGTCTTCGAGCCAGCGGTACGGGTCGTCGATGGTGACGCCGTGCAGCGTCTCGCTCACCACCTCACGGCGTGTCGGAGGTGGTGCCGTCATGGCCCTGTGGTCAGCGACCCATGTTCGGGCGCTTGCCGTGGTTCGCCTTGGAACGGCGGAGGCGGGCCTTGCGCTTGCTGGTCTTCTTCGACATAGGGGTTCCATCCTACGGCGCGCACGCTGAACCCCCACCGCCGGTGGCCGCCGCGCCTCATCGCGGATCCCTCGTCATCAGCGCGACGCGCACGCCGAGGCCGGCCTCGGCGCGGATCGTCGCGATCCGTCGGCCGGGCTGGACGGCTTCCTTCGGAGCACTCATCACATCGTCGCCGAGCAGGTGATACGCGGCGTCGATGTCCTCGACGTTGATCACGAGGCCCCAGAACCTGTCCGTGGGAACCGTGACCGCCGGCGCCGCGTCGTCGATGCGCTCGACCAGTTCGACGATCAGCCCCCCGCGCCCGATGCGATGGAATCCCTGGCGGACCGACCCGGCATCGCGAATCCGCTTGAGCTCGCAGCCGGTCGCGGCGGCCAGCGCCCGCGACGTCAGCTCGAGCGCGTCGGTGACGACGACGACATGGTCGAGTTCGACCGCACCGACCGGATGCTGCGCATACGACGGAGGGTTCGGCGCGACGACCTCCGTGGCGAGACCGGAGATCTGCGTCGTCTCCGCGATGCCGCTGAGCGCCCAACCCGTGATCCCCTCGACGTCACCGGGCGGCACGATCCTCAGGCCGGTCCCGAACAACGCGACGTGCCCGTCCGCCGCCACCGCGAGCCCGGCCGCCCGCCAAGCGTCCGGGTCGCCGCCGACCGTCAACCACTCGACCCGCGGCTCGCCCATGCGCAACTCTCGCAGGTTCGGGCGAGACGATCGCGTACGCCCGGCGCGAGATCCGCCACGCACCGCAGTGAGCAGGTCGGGATGGTGCGGGATCCGCCAGGCCCGTGGAGCGCGCGCCCAGCCGCAGTGAGCAGGTGCGGGATCCGCCAGGCCCGTGGAGCGCGCGCTTGAGCAGGTCGGGGATGTGCCGAGCGAAGCGAGCCGCGCGCCCAGCCGCAGTGAACAGGTGCGGGATGTGCCGAGCGAAGCAAGCCGCGCGCCCAGCCGCAGTGAGCAGGTGCGGGATCCGCCAGGCCCGTGGAGCGCGCGCCCAGCCGCAGTGAGCAGGTCGGGGATGTGCCGAGCGAAGCGAGTCGGGCGCCCAGGCGCCCGAGAAAGCCCGGCCAGCGACGGAGTCGCTGCGCACCGCAAGGTGCGAGACCGCCGTCAGGCGGTTTGCCGGGTCCAGGCCAGCAGCTCCTCGGCGGGCAACGTGTTGATGATCCGTTCGATCGGAACGTTGCGCTCCGCGGCTCGGTCGCACCCGAGCGGCTGCCATTCGAGCTGTCCGGTGGCGTGGGCATCGGTGTCGATCGAGAACCAGCAGCCGTGCTCGATCGCGACGTCGATCAGTTCGCGGGGCGGGTCGAGACGCTCCGGACGGCAGTTGATCTCGACTGCGGTGTTGAACTGGGCGCACGCCGCGAACACGTAGTCGGCGTCGAAGTCGCTCGGCGGGCGTTTGCCGATCATCCGGCCGGTGCAGTGCCCGAGGATGTCGACATGGGGCGACGCGACGGCCATCAGCATCCGCTCGGTCATCTGCTGGCGTTCCATCCGCAGCTTCGAGTGCACGCTGGCCACGACGACGTCGAGCCGGCCGAGCATCTCGTCGGAGAGGTCGAGCGAACCGTCGACGAGGATGTCGACCTCCATCCCCGAGAGGACCCGGAAGTCGTGGCCGGCCTCGGCGATCGCGGCGTTGACTTCCTCGATCTGGTCGAGTTGCTCGCTGAGGCGCTCCTCGTTCAGCCCGTGCGCGACGGTCAGCCGCGCGGAGTGATCGGTCTGCACCATGTACTCGTGGCCGATTGCCATCGCCGCCTCGGCCATCGCCGCGATCGGCGCTCCCCCGTCGCTCCACGTCGAGTGCAGGTGGCAGTCGCCGCGCAGCGCGTCGAGGTAGACCTGCCCCTCGGGAGTGATGTCGACCCGCGATTCCTCCTGCAGTCTGAGGAGGTAGGCAGGTTCGCGCCCCCGGACCGCGTCGGCGATGACTGCGGCAGTCGACTTCCCGATCCCGTCGAGGTCGGTCAGCGTGTCGTTCGAGACGCGCCGCTCGATCTCCTCCGGCGCCGTGTTGCGCACGACGTCGAGCGCCCGGATGAACGCCTTCGCCTTGAAGCCGGTCTCGTGGGCCCGGTCGAGGTAGTGGATCACCCGCAGCAGAGCCTGCTCTGGCGTCATGGCGGGCATCGTAGCGTGCTGCCCTCCGCAGGGTCTCGGCGAATTCCGGGGCACGCGTCGGCCGCCTCGTTCCGAGGACGCATCGTTTCGGAATCCGTCCGGATCGGTCCACACAACACGATTCTGTGAGTGCCGTGTTCCGGATCGGCGATGTCGGCGCCCCCTGACTGGCATGAGGCTCCTCGACGTCGATGCCCTCGCATGCTCCCAACACGGGCTGATCACGCAGACCACGAGCGGGCTGTCGAAGGCGGCATGGCATCGGGCGGTGAACGCGGGCCAGATCGAGCAGCTCCATCCACGCGTCGCTCGGCTCGCCGGCACCGCGCGGACACCAGAGCAGGGCATCGCCGCAGCCGTTTTCGCGGCCGGGCCGGGCGCGCTCGCTTCGCATCGCTCCGCCGCTCGATTGTGGGGCGTACCTCGGCCGGATCAGGACCCGATCGACGTGATCGTCGCCGATGGCCGACGCCCCCGGCTCGACGGCGTGGTCGTTCACCGCCCGCGGGATCGTGACGACCTCCGTCCCCAGCGGCGATCCGGCATCGCCTGCACGAACGTTCTGCGAATGGTGTGCGACCTCGGTGCCGTCGACGCGATCGCCGTGTCGACGGCGATCGGCCACGTCCTCGCAACCGAACAAGCGAATCTCGATGCGCTCGAAGCTGTCGCTCGCCGTCACGGTCGGCGGGGGCGGCACGGCGTCGTGGCGCTCCGGCGCGCGATCGACGAGTGGTCGATCGACTCGAAGCCCGCGGATTCGATCCTCGAGACCGCGATGGCTGCGCTGATCAAGCGGTACACGCTGCCTCCAGTGGTGTTCCACCCGGTCATCGAAGGTCGCGAGGTCGACTTCCGCGTGTGCGGCACCCCGATCATCCTCGAATGCGACGGATGGGCGCATCATGGGGCGGACCGGGCCGGTTTCGAACGCGACCGCGAACGCGACGCGGACCTGATCGCCGCCGGCTGGATCATCGTCAGGTTCACCTACCGAGCGATCACGTCGACGCCGACACTGATCGCGGCCCGTATCGAACGCACGTACTCGCGCTGGGCCTGTGTCGCCCCGCCGGACGCCGCCTGACGACCTCCGAGGCGCCCACCGAACGCCACCCGGCGATTCTCTGGACGCCCAGCACCGGAACCCGCAACGATCGGTCCGCAGAACGCGATCACCGCGCCGGTCCACGGAACGGACGAAGCGGACGGAACGCGTCATCGGCCCCGACGAGCTGCCTCGCCACCCGACCGGCGACGGAGGCACGTCGATAGCGTGGCGGGCCGCATGGAACGTTTCGGATTGGTCGGCCTCCCCAACGCGGGCAAGAGCTCACTGTACAACGCGCTCACGGGCGGTGGCGCGTTGGCTGCGCCGTACCCGTTCGCCACGAAGGACCCCAACATCGGCGTGGCGATGGTGCCCGACGAGCGGCTCGACCGGCTCGCTGCGATGTCGGCGTCGAAGAAGACGATCCACGCCCAGGTCGAAGTCGTCGACATCGGCGGGCTCGTCGAGGGCGCGAGCACCGGCGAGGGTCTCGGCAACAAGTTCCTCGCCAACATCCGCGAAGTCGACGCGATCGTCTTCGTGCTGCGCGCGTTCGAGGACGACGACATCGTCGGCTCCTCCGACCCGCTGGAACATCTCCGCATCGTCGAGATCGAACTCGCCCTCGCCGACCTCGAAACCGTCGAGAAGCGTCTCAAGCAGACCGAGCGGGCGGCGAAGCTGGACAAGACGATGGTCGACGAGGCGAAGGCGCTGCAGGTCGCGTACGAGTCGCTGTCCGAGGGGCTGCCGCTGTACCGCGCCGGCCTCGGCGACGACGTCCGGGCGACACTCGCACCACACTTCCTGCTGACGAACCGCCGCGTGCTCGTCGTCGTCAACGTCGGCGAAGACGACCTCGACTCGATCCCGGAGAAGGAAGCGATGGTCGCGGCGGAGTTCAACGACGCCGGCGACAACGTCGAGGTCATCGGGATGTGCATCCAGCTCGAAGCAGAGGCGGCCGCGATCACCGACCCCGAGGAGCGCCGGGAGATCCTCGAGGGGTTCGGCCTCGGTGAGGGTGCGCTCTTCCGCATGGTCCGCAGCGCCTACCACCTGCTCGGCCTGCGCACGTTCATGACGACCGGCGACAAGGAGAGCCGCGCCTGGACGTTCTACGAGGGCTCGACCGCGCCGGTGTGCGCCGGCCGGATCCACACCGACTTCCAGCGCGGGTTCATCCGCGCCGAGGTGATCCAGTGGGATGAGCTGCTGAAGCACGGGTCGTGGAACGCCGCGAAGGACGTCGGCAGGATGCGCGTCGAGGGCAAAGACTACGTCGCCCAGGACGGCGACGTGATGGAGTTCCGCTTCAACGTCTGACGGCCGCGAACCGGGCCGTTCGGCCTCGTGCGTGCGGCCCGGCTCAACCGTGCTCGTGCAGCACCTGCTCGCGGAACTCGCGCGGGTTGTACGCCATCAGCTCGACGTCACCGTGCGCCCGCGCCGACGCCGACCGAGGGAAGCCGAGCAGCGGCCCGAGCTCCCCGAAGTACTGACCCGGGCCGAGCCGGGTCAACGTCTCCTCGCCGCCGTCGGCGAGCACGCGCACGATGTCGACCTCGCCCGCCGTGATCGTGTACACGAGCTCGGAGTGGTCGCCCTGCTCGAACAGCGACTCCCCCGCCCCGAGCCGGACCGCATGGGCCGGGGCGTCCGCATCCGAGGTCTCGGCGACCATCTGCACGATCCGGTCGGCGATCGGCACGAGCCGTGCGTCGTGCGTCGACACGATGATCTGCCGGCCCTGGGCGCGCAGGTCCTTCAGCAACGCGATGATCGCCTCGGCCTGGATGTGGTCGAGGTTGGCGGTCGGTTCGTCGGCGAGCAGCAGCGCCGGATCGGGACCCAGCCCGCGGGCCACCGCAACGCGTTGCTGCTGGCCGCCGGACAACTTCGCCGGCTTGTGGTCACCGCGCTCGGACAGCCCGACGAGTTCGAGCAGTTCGTCCGCACGCGCGAACGCCGCACTCCGGGCGTGGCCCGTCAGGACGAGCGGCAGCGCCACGTTCTCCCGTGCGCTCAACGAAGGGATCAGGTTGAACGCCTGGAACACGAACCCGATCCTGGTCCGGCGATAGTCGGACAGGTCCTTCGGGTTCAGCGCGGTGACCTCGGTGTCACCGAGGCGGATCGAACCGGACGTCGGCGTGAGGATGCCACCGAGGCAGGACAGCAGCGTCGTCTTTCCCGACCCGGACGGGCCCAGCAGCACGACGAGCTCGCCGGGCTCGGCGGTGAACGACATCCCGTCCAGCGGACGCACCGCGTAGCCATCGTGGATGTACTCGACGACGAGGTCGCGGACGTGCAGCGCCGTCACGTCAGGCACCCGCCCCGGCGAACGCGAGCGCCGGATCGGACGTCGCGACTCTGCGCATGCCCGCAGCTCCGGCGAGGAGCGCCATCACGACCGCGAGGAGGGGGACCTGCCAGAACGCGCGCATCGGCACCCGCACCTTCAGCGGGAACGCCGGCACCAACAGGTACTGGACGACTGCGGCGACGAGCACCGAGCCGAGCGCCACGAGCACCGCCTCGAGCGCGAGGCTGCCGAGCAGCGTCGAGTTCGACGTGCCGATCGCCTTCAGCACGGCGAAGTCACGTTGGCGTTCGAGTGCGGAGAGGTACACGACCGCGCCGATGATCAACGCCGCGACCATCCACAGGAGGCCACGGACGAGGTCGACCGAGGCGATCGCGCTCTCGAGCGGGCCGAGGACGTCCTCGGCGATCGCCTCCGGTTCCGTCGCGACGGTGCCGGCCGGCACGCCGCGTACCGCGCCGTCGACCAGTACGACGCTGATGACGTCGCGGCTCTTGAACACCAGGTCCTGGGCATCGCTCGTCATCATGAACACGAGTGGGATGCCCGCGAGCAGCGTCGTGTCGTCCGAACGCCCGACGACGGTGAACTCCGCGCCGGCGACCGCCACGCGATCGCCGACGTCGACGTCCATCGTCGAGTCGACGACCAGCTCACCCGGTGCCGACGCCGCACGTCCGGATGTCGTCGGCGGGCTGCCGAGCGAGTCGGCGTCGTGGCCGATCAGGATCACCTCGTCGATCGTGCCGCCGCGCGCCAGGCTCGACCGGGCGATGACGGCCGGGGCGGTCACGTCGGCGTCGACCTCCGCGGCCGCAGCGGTCGTCAATGTCGATGACGCGGTGAAGGGGCCGGACACGCCCTCGGGGATCACCCAGGCGGTCGCGCCGAACGCATCGACGGTGTCGAACGGCTCGCGGTTGAACTGCTCGACGAGGCCGGTCATCACGAACAGCAGGGAGAACACGACGGCGGCGAGCACCGTGACGACGATGAACCGGACGGCGCGATGCTGGAGGTCGCGCAGCGTCAGCAGGATCACGCCGTCGCCCCCAACCAGGGCTGCCCGGCGGCCCACTCGCGAACAGCTTCGATCGAGGCCTCGTACCCCGACTCCGCGACCGCCTTCACCTGGTCGAACTCCAACAAGCCGATCCCCGGGAGATGCAGCGACAGCAGGAGGTCGACCGTCCCGTCCTGCAGCGCCGCCTGCTGGTTGCGAACCGCACCCGTGAGCATGCTGCGCAACAGCACCGCGGACAGGCTGGGATAGTCCCGACCCTTGCCCCGGAACCGGGCCGCGAGCGCACGGAAGCCGGACACGTGCAGCCCGTAGTCGAGCTTCGAACGCGGGCCCAATTCGGGTGCGACGTCGACCGCGATGATCGTGCCGATCGTCGCGTCGCGGCTCATCACCTCGGTCGGCAGGTTGTTCAGGACGCCACCGTCGACGAGTAGGTCGCCGCCGTACGGCACCGGCGGCAGGACGCCGGGAATCGCCACGCTCGCCCGGATCGCCAGCGCAGCGTCGCCACGACGGTGCACCTCCATCCGCGACTGCGTCAGGTTCGTCGACACGGTGTAGTAGGGCAGCCACATGTCCTCGATCGTCCAGTCGCCGAACGTCGCCTCGATGTTGCCGCTGATCCGTTCACCCTTGATCAACGCGACCATCGGCAGCGTGTAGTCGAGCAGGCGCCGGAACTGGGCCTGCACCTCGTCGACCAGCCGGTCGTCGGGCGTGCCGATCGCGATGCCGCCGCTGATCGGCGCACCCATCGAGCAGCCTGCGACCTGGTCGACCGGCACGCCGTTCTCGCGCAGGGCGAGGTAGGCGCCGATGTGGGCGAAACCGCGGGCGCCGCCGCCGCTCAGCACGAGTCCGACCCCGTTGCCGCTCGCGAGGCGCGCCAGCCGCTTGACATCGTCCGAGCTGCCGACCCGGACGTGGACGACCTCGTCGAAGGCGAACTCATCGAGCAACGCCGATGTGTTGCGCGGCCGGTCGGTGTCGGCGGGGTGGAGCACTGCCAGCATCCGCGCGACGTGGCTCGCCCCCTCGATCGCATCGAGCACCGCCGCCATCGCCGCCCGTTCCGCCTCGTCCGGATGCGGCGACGAAACGAGCACGAGCCGGTCCGCTTGGCGCAGCGAACGGCGCGTCCACGCGGTCATCTCACGATCCGCTTCCAGCACGACGTAGTCGTTGCCCACATCGGCCTCGTGCATGAACTCGGCGAGCCGCGGGACGCCGACGTTGTCGACGGTCGCTTGGGCGATGCCCTGCCGGTTGAGCAGCGCGTCGACGCGCGAGCTCGACAGATGCCTGACCGTTCCATGGCGCGCCACCTCGGCCACGAGGCCGTCGAACAACGGACGGGCGTCCACCGGGGACGTGACCGCGACCGCCAAGGAGGCCGCACGGTCGATCACGCGGCGCGGTTTGGTCGCTCGCCCGAGGATGCCTCTCGTGACGTGCAGCATCAGCGCCGGCGACTTCGACACGAGCTCCTCGAAGAGCGCCGTCGGAAACGCCGCGAGCGTCGTGTCCCGCACCGCACGAACGGTTGCCGACCGGGGTCGGCGGTCGAGCAGACCGAGCTCGCCGACGACCTCGGTCCTGCCGATTTCGCGGACGAGTTCTTCGCCGCCGTCGGCGTCGCGCACGAGGATGATCAGTCGTCCGCCGACGATGAAATAGGCGGCGTCGGACTCGTCGCCCTGTTCGAACAGCGTGTCGCCGGCGTCGAGTCGTCGCCAGCCGACGCGGTCGACGACTTCCTGGATCAGCTCGTTGTCGGTCGTCTGCATCAGGTCGGTCACCATCGCCGCGACCTGGCTCCGGTCGATTCGCTCGCGCGCCTTGGCCGACACGGCATCTGCGAATGCGGGGTGCTCGTCGAGCCAGTGCTCGAAGTCGGCACGGCCGATCACCAGCACCGTGACGTCGCCGACGGCAGACAGGGTCGCCGTGCGCCGGCCGCCCGCGATCGTCGTGACTTCGCCGACGATCCCTCCGGCGTCGATCGTGCCGACGGTGAGCTCGCCGTACGCCGTCGTCGTCGACGCCTCCAGACTGCCGCTCAGCACGAAGAACACCTCGGCCGCCTCGTCGCCCTCGGTCACGAGGACGTCGCCGCCGGCGAGCCGGATCTCGCGTGCAGCCTCGCCGAACTCGTCGACCAGTGACGCCGCGAATTCCACCCTCACACCCCCGAGATCACTCCTGCCGGCCCCTGCCGCCGAGGGTAACCCTCCCGTGCAGCCCGGCGTGAATCCCGACCTCGCCGGGACCCGGTCGCCGCGTCAGGTCGCCGGATCGAACCGCCGCAGCTGCTGCGCCGATGTGAACAACTGCCGGGAGATGCCGAGGCTCATCACCGTCGTCGTCGTCGCGACGCTGCCGAGTACCAGGTACATCACCGAGATCTGCACACGGACGGCGTCGACCGGATCGACGCCGGCGAGGATCAGACCGACCATCGCCCCCGGCAGTGCGACGATGCCGACCGCCTTCGTCGTCTCGATCTGGGGGACGAGCGCGGTCCGCAACGCTTGGCGGAGGTGCGGCTGGAACGAGTCCGCGGCGGACAGCCCGAGCGCGAGCCGGCCCTCGATCACCGCCCGCTGCTCGTGCGCTGCGATCAACAGCTGACGCGACACGAGCACGGTCGCCGAGAGCGAGTTGCCGACGACGATCCCGGCGAGCGGCACGATCGTGCGCCCTTCCACCTCGTAGATCTGGAAGCCGAACAGCACGCCGAGCGTCACCAGGCCGGACATCAGGTAGGCGATCGTCGACAGCACGAAGACGCGTGGCACCCCTGGCGCCCGCTGCGCCGTCGTCCACGAGGCGAACAGCAGCATGAACGCCAGCCACAGCCCCGACCAGAACAACGGGTCGTCCGGGTCGACGACGAGTTGCAGCGCCCAACCGACGATCAGCAGCTGACCGAGCGCGCGGGTCGCCGCCCACAGGACCGAGCGTTCGAGCCCCAGCCGCCGCCACAGCGAGATCGCGACGGCCACTGCGATCAGCATGCCGGACGCCGCAAGGCCGCCGAGGCCGATACTCGCATGTGCGGACGCGATCGCCACGGCCGTCACGACGCTCCCCCCGCACCTGGGGCGCCGACCAGCCGGCGCACGACCGCATCCTCGCTCGCATCGAGGTCGGCGAGGTGCCCGAACGCCGCGACGGTGCCGCCGACGATCGCGAGCACGTGGTCGGCGAGGCGGCGCAACTGATCGGTGTCGTGGCTGACCCACACGACCGCGATCCCCTCGTCGGCGAGTTGCCGGGCCAGCGCCTCGATCGCCAGCCGCGCGTCCAGGTCCAGGGCCGCGGTCGGCTCGTCGGCGAGCAACACCCGCGGCCGGGTCAGCAGGGCTCGCGCCACGCACATCCGTTGCGCCTCCCCGCCGGACAGCGCGGACGCCTCCCGATGGAGCAACGCTCCGTCGAGCCCGACATGTTCCATGACGTGCAGCGCCCGATCGGTGTCAACCCCCGGATCGGCGACGCGGAAGTTGTCGAGCACCGATCCCGGGAACAGGGGCGGCCGCTGGAACACCGTGGCGACCTGGCGGCGCAGCGCCTGCGGGGCGATCGCGTCGAGCCGGTCGCCGTGCCAGCGGATCTCGCCGCTGAGCGGGTCGTCGAGGCGGTTCAGGAGCCGGAGCAACGTCGACTTCCCCGACCCGGACGGCCCCACGATCACGGTGACCCCGGACGCAGGGATGTCGACGGAGACGTCGCACAGGATCGGTTCGGCGGGTGGGCCGGCGACGACGGAACGGAGCGAGAAGCCATCAGCATCCGTCACCCTCGGGACGGTAGCGCACCCGATCGGCCAGGGGGTTCGACGGGCGGGGCGGGTGATCGACGCAACGCGGCCAGGTCATGGCATGCTTCACCCATGGCGTGGTTGGTCAGCGATGCTCACGTGCTCGCCTCCGCCCAGGTCGCCGCGACCCGGGCGCAGCGCCGCAAGGGCCTCCTCGGGCGCGACGGTCTGGAGGGCGCGTTCGTCCTGCGCCCGTGCCGGGCCGTGCACACGATCGGCATGAGGTTCCCGATCGACGTCGCCTACCTCGACGGCGATGGCGTCGTGCTCAAGACGCTGCAGATGCACCGTCACCGAATCGGGATCCCCGTGCCGCGCTCTCGCGTCGTGATCGAGGCGGAGGCCGGCGCATTCGCCCGGTGGGGGTTGCGCGTCGGCGATGTCGTCGAGGTGCGCGAGGACCAGCCGGCCTCGTGAGCACGCTGTGGCTCGTGGCGACGCCGATCGGCAACCTCGGTGACCTCGCGCCACGGGCGACCGAGGTGCTCGCATCTGTCGAACTCGTCTGCTGCGAGGACACGCGGCGGACCGGGATCCTGTTGCGGCACGCCGGCATCCGGGCGAAGCGCCTGGCGGTCTGCAACGACCACACGGAACACGACCGCATCAACGAGATCAGACGCGTCCTCGACGGCGGTGGCGACGTGGCGATCGTCAGCGACGCCGGGACACCGGGGATCTCCGACCCCGGCGAGCGGATCGTGCGCTCGGTCGTCGGTACGGCGCATCACGTCAGCGCGGTGCCCGGGCCGAGCGCGGCGATCATGGCACTCACGATCAGCGGGCTCGACGCGTCCCGCTTCGTGTTCGAGGGGTTCCTGCCCCGCAAGGGTCGTGACCGCAGCGAGCGACTGTCCGCGATCGCCACCGAAACGCGCACGGTCGTCGTCTACGAGGCGCCGCACCGGGCGACCCGGACACTCGAGGACCTGCGCGACGCGTGTGGGGAGGAGCGCCGGGTCGTCGTCACACGGGAGCTGACGAAACTGCACGAAGAGGTCGTCCGCGGGCGCCTCGGCGACATCGACATCGGCGAGCCTCGCGGCGAGTACGTCTTCGTCGTCGGTGGCGCGACCGACGACGAGCCCGTCGACGACGCGACGGTCGAGGCGGCGCTCGATGCGGCGTTGTCCGCCGGCACGTCGACGCGCGACGCCGCCGCCCAGGTCGCGGCCGCCACCGGCCGGTCACGGCGGCTCGTCTACGACCTCGCGCTGGCCGTCAAGGAGCGCCGTGGTGAGTGAATACGCCGGGCTCGCCAGCACGGGGCCGAGTGCCGCCTTCTTCGACCTCGACCGCACGCTGATCTCCGGGTCGTCTGCGTTCACGCTGGCGATCGAGGCCCGCAAGGCCGGCCTGGTGAAGCCGGGAGAGTTCGCACGCGACGCGCTCGGCGCGCTCGCGTTCAAGCTCTTCGGCGCCGACGACGACACATCCGAGGAAGTGCGAACCCGCATCCTCAGCGCGGTCGCCGGGATGCGCCAGAGCGACCTCCAAGGGCTGAACGCCGAAGTCCTCCCGCGCTTGCTGGCCCGGCTTCGCCCGGAGGCTCGCCGCCTCCTCGACCGGCATCGTCGGGCCGGGCGCGACACGTACATCGTGTCGGCCGCGCCGGTCGAGATCGTCGAACCGCTCGCGCACTCGCTCGGCATGACCTCGGGGATCGGGACCCGCAGCCACCTCCACGACGGCGTGTACACGGGCGAACTCGACGGGCCGTTCTGCTATGGCGAGGGCAAGGTGGAGGCGATCACCGAGCTGGCCCGCTGGCACAACTACGAGCTCGCCCAGTGCTACGCCTACAGCGACTCGGCGAGCGACCTGCCGATGCTCGAAGCAGTCGGTCACCCGGTCGCGGTCAACCCGGACGGCAAGCTGGAACGTCACGCCCGCCGGCACGGTTGGCCGATCGTCATCTTCAGCCAGCGGACGAAGTCGGTGCTGCGCCGCACGGTGGCATCGGCAGCCGCGGTCGGCGTCGCCGGCGCCGGGTTCGTCGCGGGCACCGTCGTCACGAACTCCCGGGCGCCGAAGTCCCGCCTCCGCCGCCGCTGACGACGCGCCGTCGTCGTGTCGACAACGTTGTGTCTGACACAACTTTGTCGTGCCGCCGCTGACGCTACGGCTCGCGCGGGGTGAGTGAGAGCTGCCGGCTCTGGGCGACGAGGGAGTTGGCCGAGTCCCAGATCTCGCCTTCCTCGTCGACCAGCCCGTCGTGGATGAAGCGCGACCGGAACGCACAGCGCAGCGGGCCCGGCGCCGGCTCGCCGCGCACGTGCACCGTCAACTCGACCGTCGGTACCCACGCCACCGGCAGGTCCGAGTTGAACACGGGCGGCGGGAACGCGTCGGCTGCGAGCAGCAGCGCGATCGCGTCGATCGGCTCGTCGTCGGCGAGCGCGAACCAGCCACGGATCTCGGGGACGCCGGTCGGCGCGCCGGTCCGGAACCCGTCGTCGCCGGGCTTCAGCCGGCATGCCAGGCGGTCCATCAGCGCCGGCCCGGGCCCCTCGGCGGACGGCGGCATCGATGTACATGCGGCGTAGGGCGGGATGTCGATCGGCCCCTCCCGCGCATACCTCGGGCCGTGGGCCGCAGGCTGCTGCTCGCCGAACGTGCCGAGCAGTTCGAGCGTCGGCCGACCATCCAACGTCATCGTCGCGCGGGCCGTCGCCAGCCGCCGACCGGTGCGAACCGTCCGGACGTCGACCGCACACGGCCCGGCGGGCCCCGGGCGCAGGAAGTGCGCGGTCAGCGTCAGCGGCGGCCGGCCGACCGTGGCCGCCATCGCCCGCCCGGCGATCGCCATCAGGTAGCCGCCGTTCGCATTGCCGCCGATGTCCCACCCCGGGTGGATCTCGGCCGCGAAACGGTGCCCGCCGTCGGCAGACTCGTCGGCGACCGGTGTGACTGCGGTGGCGCCCGCAAAGGTGCTCATGTCCGCGAACGTAACCACGGTGGCTGCCACGGGCCAACCCTCTAACGTGCAGGCGTGAACCGGTTCTATGTGACCACCCCGATCTACTACGTGAACGCCGAACCGCACCTCGGCCACGCGTACACGACGATCGTCGGCGACGCGCTGACCCGGTGGCACCGGTTGCTGGGCGAGGACGTCAAGTACCTCACCGGCACCGACGAGCACGGCTTGAAGATCCAGCAGGCGGCCGCCGCCGCCGGCATGGAACCGCAGGCGTTCACCGATGCGATCGCTCCCAAGTTCGCGGCGTTGTGGGGAAGGCTGAACATCGCCAACGACGACTTCATCCGCACCACCGAAGCCCGCCACAAGGCCGCGGTCGTCGAGCTGCTGCAACGGTGCTACGACGCGGGCGACATCGAACTCGACACCTTCGCCGGCAAGTACTGCGTCGCATGCGAGGAGTACTACGCCGACGACGAACTGCTCGACGGTGACCGCTGTCCGATCCACCAGCGTCCGGTCGAGTACTTCGAGGAGGAGAACTACTTCTTCCGGCTCTCCCGCTTCGAGGACCGGCTCCTCGACTGGTACGCCCGGCATCCGACGGCGATGATCCCCGAGCACCGGGGCAACGAGGCGCTCGGCCTGATCAAGAGCGGGCTGCGCGACTTCTCGATCAGCCGCACGTCGCTCGAGTGGGGGATCCGCCTGCCGTGGGACGCCGGGCACGTCGCGTACGTCTGGTTCGACGCGTTGACCAACTACCTCGCCGCCGTCGGCTTCGGCGACGGCACGGACGGCTACCGCGAGCGCTGGCCGGTCGACTACCACCTGATCGGCAAGGACATCGTCCGTCAGCACTGCGTGTACTGGCCGGCGATGCTGATGTCCGCCGGCGTCGACCTGCCGAAGGGATGGGCGATCGGCGGCTGGCTGCTGAGCGACGGCGACAAGATCTCGAAGTCGTCCGGCAACGCCGTCGATCCGCTCGACCTGATCAACGACGTCGGGCTCGACGGTTTCCGCTACTACGTGCTCGCGGACACGACGTACGGCAACGACGGCGACTTCACCTACGGCGGCCTCGTCAGCCGGTACAACGCCGACCTGGCGAACAACCTCGGCAACCTCGCCGCCCGGGTCGCGACCGTCGTCGCCAAGAAGTGCGACGGCCTCGGCACGGCACCGGATCCCGACAGCGCGCTCGCCGCCCACGCCGCGTCCGCATACACCGAGACCGCAGCGCAGTGGGACGTCGTCCAGCCGAGCCGGGCGCTCGACGCGACATGGTCGCTGATCCGCGCGACGAACGGCCACCTCGAGGCGAACGAACCGTGGAAGGCCGAGCCGGGCCCGGCAGTCGACCTCGTGATCGGCGACGCGCTCGAGGCCCTGCGAATCGTCGCCGTCCTGTGCTCACCGGCGATGCCCGACATCGCCCAGACCGTCTGGGAGCGGATCGGGATGACCGGCGATGTCGCCGATCAGCGTCTGCCGGCCGCAGCCGAGTGGGGCCAGTACACCGCAGGGGCAACGGTCACGAAGGGCGACGCGCTGTTCCCGCGCATCAGGGCCTGACGCCGATGACCGCATCGCCGGAGTGGATCGACTCGCACTG
>JAHEKY010000134.1 GCA_024644465.1 Ilumatobacteraceae bacterium
CGACGGCGGCAGCTGGTCACGGGTCGTGAGTAACCCCGCGAGGCCGGCGCTGCCCGTCGGGCTGACGTCGAAGCCGCTCTGGTGCGCGAGACGGTGGGCGTCGACCACCGCCGCCTCCGGCACGACGGCCGGGCCACCGCCCGTGCGGCGCATCGCCTGGGCCACGCCGACCCAGTCGTATGTCTCGTCGTCGAGGATGCCGTCGGCGATCGAGGCGGGATCCTCCCACGGTGTCATCGCGTCCGCCCAGACGGCAGCGACGTCGTCGACGTCGCGAGCGCGGTCCCACGCCCGGGCGAGCGGCGCACAACCGGCGGTCTGCACCGCCGTCAACGGCACTGCCCCGCTCGTCATCGACAACCCGGTGCTCAGCGCCGCCGCCAGGGCGCCTCCGCCGACCTGGACGAAGACCCGGTCGAGGCCGACACCCGCGACTGCGAGGTCGGTCCCCATCTCCCAACCGATCGTCCGCCCGCTGTCGAGGCACAGCGCGTTCTCCGGGCCCTGCACCGTGAACGGGATCGCCCCGTCGGCGACGGCGTCACGGAATCGGAGCATCGCCGGATCGCCGGGCGGGTCGTCGGCGATCCGCGCGCATCGGTGGACGTCAGCGCCCAGTTCGTCGAGGCGGTCGCCGAATGCCCCACTCATCCACGTCGGGACGTAGACGTCGAGCGGCCAGCCCGCCGCCTGCGCGAGCAGTGCGGCGGCGAGTGCCGCGTTGCCACACGACGCAATCGCGAGCCGGGGCCGGTCGGTGAGCAGGCCGAGTTCCTCGGCGGCGCGGAGGTGCAACAGCGTCGAGAAGAGGAAGCGGGCCTTGTGGCTGCCGCCGACTCCCCCGGTCTCGTCCTTGACCCACACCCCGCCCGCCGCGTCGAAGCCGAGGGCGGACGACAACTCCGCAGAACGGGAGAACGGAGTCGTCACGAACCCGACGCCGGCGACGCGGCGGACGGCATCGTCCAGTTCGGCCACGAGCTCGAGCCGGGCGAGGAGGTCCATCCCGTGGGAGGACGCGAACGCGGCCCACGCGAGGGCGTCGTCGTACCCGAGGAAGGGTTGATGCAGACGGGTCGGAGCGCGCACCCGGTCGGATCCCACGATCTGCAGGACGTGCCGTCGATCCACCGCAGTCGCCCGTGGGCAGCGGAACGGCAGCGGTGCGTCGATTCCGAGCGTCGTGCCGCACGTCGCGCACTTCCACCCGGTCGCGCCGAGCCGCGGATCGGGCTCGCGCCCGCCCCAGTCCGACGGCTTGGCGTCGTGAACTGACACCGGTCAGCCTGCGACGCGCGCGTTGAAGTCGTCGATCATCGCGTCCCACACGGTGATGTAGCTCCGCAGCCCGCGCCAGAACGACTGCGAACGACGCGCCTCGAACAGGTCGAACGGCGTGCCCTGCTGCTCGACCCACGTGTAGTAGCCGAGATTGAAGATCCGTCGCCGGTCCGCCTCCGTGCAGTCGATCATGTGGTCGGTCGACGCGCTCGCGAGGTGCTCGCCGAACGCTTCGGCCGCGTCGGTCGTCGTGAACTCGTTGCCGTACCGCGAGGCGAGCAGCTTCGCCCGCTCGCTCGGGTACAGCGCCGCGCCGTCGGTTGCGACCGTGACGATCGCGTCGTCGGGGCCGAGGTCGAGCAGCTTGGCGGTCTTGATCGCCGCGAGGGTGTTGCAGATCGAGGAGAACCCGAAGTGCTCGAGTGCGCCGACGACATCGGCCGGCACGCCCTTGCTCTGCGCGAGGTAGGCCCGCCCCGCGTCGGTGTTGAACGTGAGGTCGAGCTCGTCGGTGGCCGTGTCGGAGATCGCGACGACGACGTCGGTGTTCATCACGTTGTGGATCAGCGGGATGTGCTTGTCGCCGATCCCCTGGATGTTGTGCTCGCCGAAGCCGTTCTCGAGCATCGTCGGGCACTCGAGCGCCTCGACGGCGACGATCTTCGTGCCGTACTCGTCCTTCAGACGGTCACCTGCGGCGATCGTGCCCGCCGAACCCGTCGCGGACGTGAACGCCGCCAGACGCAGATCCCTGCCATCGCCGGCCAGCCGCTCGCGCACCGTCTCGAACACGTGGCCGAGCGCCCGTCCGGTCACGTCGTAGTGGCCGAGATGATTGCCGAACTCCGAGAACTGATTGAGGACGAAGTTGCCGGGGTCCTTCGCGAGTTCGTTGCACGCGTCGTAGATCTCCTTGACGTTCGACTCGGTGCCGAACGTCTTGATGACGTCCTCGGCGGGGTTCGCGCACCACCGGTCCAGCCAGTCGAAGCGTTCCTGGCTCATCCCCTCGGGCAGGATCGCCACGCCCCGGCTGGCCATGATCCTGCTGATCGCGATGCCGCCCCGCGCGTAGTTGCCGGTCGACGGCCAGATCGCACGATGGACCGTCGGATCGAACTGACCGGTCACGACCCGTGGCGCGAGGCAGGCATATGCGGCCAGCACCTTGTGGGCGGTGATCATCGGGAACCGGTCGCCGAAGACGACGATGATCGGGCTCTCGACACCGGTCAGGCTCGACGGCAGGACGACGTGCTCCGGGACGTCGACCCGGGCGCCGTTCAGGTCGTTGTACCAGTGGCATCGCCACAGGTTGCGGGGATCGGGCCC
The DNA here is from genome assembly GCA_024644465.1 of Ilumatobacteraceae bacterium. Taxonomy (GTDB): domain Bacteria; phylum Actinomycetota; class Acidimicrobiia; order Acidimicrobiales; family Ilumatobacteraceae; genus Ilumatobacter_A. The sequence continues at coordinate 2,614 of JAHEKY010000134.1, forward strand.
CTGAGGGTCGGCGTCGCCCACCCGGCCGGCGTGGTCGAACGACGACGGGTCCGCGAGCTGCGCGAACGTCGGCAGCGTGATCGCCTGCTCACGGAACCGCTGCACGCTGTTCGCGAGCGCCGCCTCGTCGACGATGCGGTCGGCGAGACCGAACTGGTTCTCGAGGGCCTCGCGGGTGGCCTCGGACGACGGCGTGGTCGAAGCGTGCGGCGCATTGTCGGCGGTGACGGTCACCTTTACATCTTGTCAAGGATTTGCCCGGCACACCATCCGAGCTGCCGATGCGCCTCGGCGCGGTCAGAAGGGCCGGTCATCCGGTGGCTCGGTGCTCGGGCCGACATGGGCGTCGAGCCATGCACACAGCTCGCTCAGCCCCTCCCACGTACGGCGGACGCGCGTCGCCGCGGCCGCGGTGTGGATCCACCTCGGCGCACCGAACTCCTTCATCGCGATCAGCCCCTTGCGGCGGAGCAGCGCGATGCGGGGATGGTCCTTCGGGTAGCCGCGCGGGGCCGTCTTCAGCTCTCCGATCGCGCCGATGCCGTACTTGCGGCGCTCGACGTCCGCGACCAGCGCGGCGATCTCCGCGCCGGTCGACTCGGCGTCGACGGCTGCGCGGAACCGCGCCAGTTGGTCCTTGGCCATCGCGTAGTAGCCGCCGCCGACCATCAGGCCCTCCGCCGAGAACTGGATGTAGTAGCCGGACCCACCCTCCAGCTCGCCGTACGCGCCCTGCGCCGTCTTGTAGGGCGGCTTGTTCTTCGAGAACCGCAGGTCGTTGTGCGGCCGGAACATGTGGAACGGGCCGTAGTCGCTGAGCGCCTCGGTCAGTTCGAGCATCGGGGTCTTGACGTGCTCGACGTAGCGATCCTTGTTCGCCTGCCAGAACGCGCGCGAGTTGTCGGCACTCAGCTGCTCGTAGAACTCGATGCCGGCAGCGGGAAATCCGGTGAAGGCCATGGCTGCGACGTTAGCGAGCGCTCCGCGCGCCTGCCGCGGGAAGCGGTCGCCACCGACGGTCGACAGGGCCTCACCCGGCCGCTCGCGGCCCGCCGCACTACCCTGGCGGCCCATGGCAGACCTCTTCCTGGGCGGCACGATCGATCCCGCCACGCACGAACGCACGACCGACGACGAATCGAGCCACGTCAGCGTCGCCACCGACAAGCTGACGACCCATGGCGTGATCGTCGGGATGACCGGTTCCGGCAAGACCGGCCTCGGTGTGATCGTGATCGAGGAGGCGTTGAAATCCGGGCTCCCGGTGATCGCGATCGACCCCAAGGGCGACCTCACCAACCTCTGCCTGACGTTCCCGAACCTCGCCCCGGCCGACTTCCGCCCGTGGGTCGACGAGGCCCAGGCGAAGAACGCCGGCCAGTCACCCGACGAGTTCGCCGCCAGCCAGGCCGCGCTGTGGACGAAGGGGCTCGGCGGGTGGGGCCTCGGCGGGGCCGACATCGGCGAGCTGCGGGCGAAGACCGACTTCTCGATCTACACGCCGGGCTCGCAGTCGGGGTTGCCGGTCAACATCGTCGGCTCGCTCCAGGTGCCCGAGGACATGTCCGACGCCGAGGTCGTCAGCGACGAGATCGAGGGGTACGTGTCCGGCCTGCTCGGCCTCGTCGGCATCTCGGCCGACCCGCTGTCGAGCCGCGAACACATCCTGATCTCCAACCTGATCAACCATTCGTGGAGCGAAGGTCGCCCACTGGATCTGATGACGCTCGTCGGCCAGATCGCGACGCCGCCGATCCGCAAACTCGGCGTGTTCGAGCTCGACCAGTTCTTCCCCGAGTCCGACCGGATGGGCTTGGCGATGAAGCTCAACGGGTTGCTTGCCTCACCGTCGTTCGCGGCGTGGGCGGCCGGTCCGCCCCTCGACATCCAGTCGATGATGTTCACCGCCGATGGCACGCCGCGCTGTGCGATCATCACGACCGCCCACCTGTCCGACGAGGAGCGGCAGTTCGTCACCGCGCTCGTGCTCGCGAAGCTGGTGACCTGGATGCGCCGCCAGAGCGGCACGACCGACCTGCGGGCGATGCTGTACATGGATGAGGTCGCCGGCTACCTGCCGCCGACCGCCAACCCGCCGACGAAGAAGCCGATCATGCTGCTGATGAAGCAGGCCCGAGCGTTCGGTGTCGGCGTCGTGCTGTCGACGCAGAACCCGGTCGACGTCGACTACAAGGCGCTGTCGAACGCCGGCACCTGGATGATCGGCCGGCTGCAGACCGACCGCGACAAGGCTCGCCTGCTCGACGGCATGTCGTCCGCGGCGGGCGGCGTCGACATCGGCGCCGTCGGCGACACGATCTCCGGGCTCGGCAAACGCGAGTTCATGCTGCGTCGAGCAGGCAAGGACACCCCGGAGGTGTTCACGACCCGCTGGGCGATGTCGTACCTGCGCGGCCCGATGACCCGCGATCAGATCGAGGAGATGATGGCGAGCGCCCGTGGGGCAGTCGCGGCCGCACCCGCCGCCGCCGCACCCGCCGCGGCAACCGCCGGTGCGAGCGGCGCGGCCGCGGCGCCCGCACCGGAATTGGCCGAGGACGAGAGTGCCGTGATGCCGGAGGTGGCCGACGGCGTCCCGGTGCGCTACGTCGACGTCGCCGCGCCGTGGCTCGGCGAGGTCGGCGGCGATTCCCGCGGCGCCCGCGCCGAAGCGGCCGTCGTCGCCCGCGTCTCGGTCCGCTACGACGAGACGAAGGCCGATCTCGTCCACGACGAGGAGTACGAGGTCGTGCTGTACCCACTCGGCGAACAGGTCGATGCGTCGCAGCTCGTGCAAGTCGACTACGACGACCGCGACCTCCGCACCGACCCTCCGGAAGGTGTCGTGTACCGCCTCACCGACGCGAAGATCGCCAACAAGACGTTCTGGTCGCAGGTCGAGCGGGACATCAAGGACCACCTCACCCGCAGCCTGACGTTGTCGATCCCGGCGAACGTCGGGCTCAAGCTGTACGGCCGGCCGGGCGAGGACGCCGACGCGTTCGAGGCCCGCTGCCTGAAATACGCCGACGACCAGGCCGACGAGGAGATCGCCGCGTTGCGCGACAAGTACGAGAAGAAGGCAACGACCCTGCGGGACCGGATCGAGGCCGCCGAGGATCGGATCGACGAGCTCGAGGAGCAGACGAAGGACAAGCGCAACTCCGAGTTCCTGTCGACGGCCGGCTCGGTGCTCGGCGGGCTGCTCGGCGGCCGCAAGAGCAAGGGCGGGCTGCTCGGCGGCATGCTCGGCAAGGCCGGCACCGCCGCGAGGCGGCGGGGAACGACCAAGGCGTCCGCGCAGCGCCTCGAGACCGCCGAGAACAAGATGGAGCGGTTGGTCGACGACGCCGAAGAGCTCGAAGCCGAACTCGAAGAAGAGGTCACCGAGATCGACGCGAAGTGGATGGAGGCCGGCAAGGGGATCACGACGCTCGACGTCGGCGTCGAGAAGACCGACGTCAAGGTGACCCAGCTCGTGCTCGGGTGGATCCCGGCCGACTGATCCCGGCCGACTGATCCCGGCCGACTGATCCCGGCCGAAGCCGGTGGTGCCGACGGTGGGACTCGAACCCACACTTGCGGCCACCTAAAGACCGTGCCTCTGCCAATTGGGCTACGTCGGCGACGTGACCAGG
>JAHEKY010000041.1 GCA_024644465.1 Ilumatobacteraceae bacterium
GCGCCGCCACTCCTCGCCGAACAGGGCGCGCTCGCACGGAAGAACATGGCGAAGACGGGGTGGACGAACCCCTACCTCATCGCCTGATGCTCACGTCGGCCGCCATCGAGCACGCGCTCGACGAGATTCCCGACCTGCACTTCCGGATTCCCGACGCCGACGACCGCGAGTTCGAACGGACGTTGATGGCCTCGACGATGACCGGCGCGGGCTTCGACCACCTCCCGGCCGAGGCCCTCGATCGCCTGGCCGACATCCAGTATGAGGCACAGCAGGCGTCGTACTCCGCCAGCTGGCCCGACTCGACGAGGTGGATCATCGAACGGTCGGCGCGTCCGGTCGGCCGGATCTGGCTCGGCCACACCGGCGAGCGTCTCCACGTCGTCGACGTCACGATCGCCCTGGCTGCTCGCGGCGAGGGCATCGGCACGCGCACGCTCACCGCACTGATCGGGTTGTGCGACCGCTGCGGGGTCCCCCTCGCGCTGCAGGTCGCGACCGGCAACGCCGGGGCGCTCCGGCTCTACCGTCGCCTCGGGTTCACCACCACGAGCGAGAGCGACTCGTACGTCTCGATGGTGCGATCACCAGGTTGATCACGCTTGCTGGCGCGGTGCGGACACGTCGTGGTCCACGAAGTACTCCAGCCCGGGGCCGACGTCGGCGATCGCAGCGAACGCGTCGTCATCGACGAGACGATCCGCCACTGCAGCCAGGTCGGGATGCCGGCGCCGCGCGAGCTGTTCCGCGGACCGGCCGGGGAAGTGGCGCAGCGTGAACACGATCGGCAGCAGCCGTGCGAACGACGCGAGCACACCGGGCAGCGGGCCGGTCGCCGCCGGGCGGCGCGCCGCCGTCAGCGGATGCTGTGCCCACAGCTCGTCCATGCCGTCGTAGAACTCGTCGGCCGCGGCGAAGTGAACATGATCGACGTTGAGCTGCATCGCGGTGCCGATGCACATCAGGCACGGCTCCAACGTCGTGTACAGGTGCAGCCCGCGGGCGTCGAAGCGGTCGAGCGCGGCGAACGCGTTCATCTCCGCATGCGCCGTCATGTTGCCCGAGATCAGACCCGGCACCCGCTCGCGATCTGCCACGCGGTTGCGGCCGACCGCCACGACCTCGCCGGACGACGGGTCGACCAGCGCCGCGCCGATGCCGAAGTTCCCGGCCCGGAACGACGTCCACGCCTCGTCGAACACAACCCGCCATGCGGGGTCGAGCTCGTCCCAGCGCACCGCCATGCCGGCCAGTATGGCCGTCGGTTCAGCCGCCGCGCTGGATCTCGATCGCCTTGTCGAACGTCTCCTGGTCGACACCACAGTCGAGCGCGGCCTGTTCGACGAACGCGATCGACTCCGGCGATGTCTCGGCTGCGCCGAGTGCGATCAATTCGTCGTCGGAGATCCGGCTCGCCAATGTCTCGAGCGTGCAGACCGCGACGTTCGGCTCAATCCCGACTTCGGCGCTCGTGAACAACGGGAAGAGGACCGTGCTGATGATGCCTGGCGGCGGCTCGGTCCCGAACGTCGACGGATCGATCAGCGGCCCGGCCGGCTCGGTGGTGTCAGGCTCCTGACCCTCGACGGTCGTCGTGGGCGCCGGCGGCATGGTCGTGGTGGTGGTGGTGGTCGTCGTCGTGGTCGTCGGCAGCGGGGCGGCGATGTAGGAGATCTCGCTCGCCTCGCCGGTCTCGGTGTCCGCCGATGCGTACACCGCCGCGCCACCGATCAGCAACAGCACCGCAGCGATGCCGGCAGCGATCGTCTGGCTGCCGCGCCACTTCGCGCCGAGCTGCACGGCACCGAGGTGGTCGGTGTCCTGTTCCTGCGTACCGAGCCAGCCGCGCTCGTCGACCCACACCGACAGCGGCGGCATGACTACGAGTGCGGCGAGCAACGCGATCGCCACGTTGAGGGTGACGATGATGCCGAAGTCGCGCAGCAGCGGAAGGGCGGACCCGATCAGCACGGCGAACCCGCCGATCGTGGTCATCGCCGAGGTGAAGAATGCCCGGCCCGTCCGCTTCGCCGCCGTGTCCGTCGCATCGCGGGGGTTCAGCCCGCGCTGGCGCTCTTCGAGATAGCGCCCGAGGATCAGGACGGAGAACTCCGCACATGCGGCGATCACGAGTGGGCCACCGACGGTGGTGAGCGGGCTGAGCTCGAATCCGGCGAGGCCGACGACGAGCGAGGAGACGCCGACCGCCAGCAGCACCGGCACCAGCGCGAGGATCGCCCGGCTGGCGCTCCGGAACCGGATCACGAGGAACAGGCCGGCCATCATCAGCGCGAGATACGTGAGGTTGGCCCGGTTCGCCGAGAGGTTCTCGAGCAGGCCGATGCCGACGGTGGCGAGGCCGGCCGGCGTCGCCCGTACCGGCTCCTGCCCGGCGTCGAGGTCGGTCAGCAACACGGTGTCCGCGTCGAGGTCGAGCGACTCGATCCGTGACGCGAGATCCGCTTCGAGTTGCTCGACCAGAACGGCGCGCTCATCGAGGCTCGCAGGCGCGAGGCGCAGGTTGACCTGCGCGGCGGTGCCTTCCTCGGTCACGAGGAGCCGGTGGATGTCCGGCGCGACCGCCTCCGCAGCGTCGGCCGCCGCGACGATGTCGTCACTGGTGGGCGCGATCACCGTTGCGCCCGGGATCTCGATGATCTTCGCCATCGTGTTGACGAAGCTCGACGAGGTGACGACCTCGGGGCGCGCTTCGGCGCTGATCGTGAAGTCGTGGATCAACTGGACGACAGCGGGGTCGTACACGTTGTTCGCCTGGACGAGGATGCCGAGAGTCGTGCCGAACCCGGTCTCGTCCTCGAGCTCGTTGATGTCGGCGACGGTCTGGCCGCTCTGGTCGATCCACTTGACCGGGTCCGATTCGATCTTCGTGCTGCCTTCGGCGAGGATGCCGCCGACGAACAGTGCCGCCGAGATCAGGATCAGCGGGATCCCGAGCGACGTCGGGAGACCGCCGAGCTTGACGACGATCTTCTCCACGAGCGAATCAGCGCGTTCCTCGGTGCGGTGCTTGAACTCTCGGATGCCGAGCAACGACGCCGGGACGACGATCCCGACGATCACGAGGACGACGACGCCGACCGCGAGCAGCACACCGAAGTCACGGATCATCGGCACCTTCGAGATGCGCAACGCCAGGAACGCGAGCACGCCGGTGATCGTCGCCGCGATCAACGGCGGCGCCACGTTGGCAACCGTCTCGGCGATCGGATGCTCCTCGCGGTCGAGGACGACTTCCTCCTCGACACGGTTGTGGATCTGGATCGCGAAGTCGATGCCGATGCCGATCAGGATCGGCAGCCCCGAGATCGTGACCAGCGAGAGGTCGATACCGATCAGCCCGAGCAACGAGAACGCCCATGCGACACCGACGATGACTGCGAGCAGCGGCAACAGGCGCCAGCGGACCTGGAAGATCAGGAACAGTACGACCGCCATCACCAGCAACGCGGCGAGGCCGAGCGTCGCCATCCCGCCCTTGAGGTAGTCGTTGATCTCCGCGAGGTACACCGGCGAGCCGGTGACGGTGAGATCGAAGCCCTCGAACGACGCGGTGTCGAGGATCTCGACCACCTTCTCCGTGCCGGCCGACTGCTCGTCGAGCGAGGCGTTGCCGGCGAGCACGATGCCTCCCACCGAGGTCGAGTTGATCGGCCCGCCCTCGACGTTCGGGAACGTGGAACGCAGCGAGAGCCGGATCTTGCGCTCGTCGTCGGGCGGCGGGGTGATCTCGGCGCCGTCGACCGTGAAGCCGTCATTGCCGTACACGAGCAGCTCGACCCAGTCCGGGTTGTCGAGCACCTGCTCACCTGCGGCACCGCGGCGCGCGAGCGAGATCGAGATGTCCGCATTTCGTTCCGCGGCACCGGCCTCGTCGCGGCCGGCCGCCGAGATCAGCGCGTTCGAACCGGCTGGGCCGGCAACGAGCTCGGAGCTGTACGTCAGCGAGGTCAACGGCGTGACGACCGAGTACACCTCGGGAACCTCGGCGAGCTCGGCGTTCAGCCGACGGAACTCGGCGAGGTTGGGGCCCTTCAGCAGGTCGCTGACGTCGACGTCGGCACCATCCGACGCGGTGAACAGCAGGATGATCGTCTCACCGCCGAAGTTGTCCTGGAACTCGACGTTGTCGATCGCGATCTGGGAGTCCGGGTTGAGGTAGCTGTCCTGACCGGTCGCGAACTCGATCTGGCGAGCGCCGAGGGCGAGCACGGCCGTGATCACGACGATCGCCGCGATCACGATCTTCCACTGCTTGCCGAGTTGGATGCCGGCGTTGCGCCAGAATTGTTCCACGAGAGTCTCCGGTTCGTCAGTCGATGACTGGTTGAGTGACCGCAGCATCGTAGAGCGCGATCCCCTCATTCCGGTCCCCGACGCGTCATCCGCACACCGATCTCGCTCATCGCGTTCGGTTCAGATTCGACGCGACCGGACCCGGACCGACTCGCCATCGGTGTCGGACCCGTGCCCAACACCTGGCAACCTGGGGCGGTGACCGCCGTCGTCGACACGTTCCGCTCGATCGTCGGCGCCGATCACGTGCTCGCAGATCCCGATGTGTGCCGCGGGCACGAGACCGACTGGACCGGCCGCTTCCAGGGGACCGCGACCGCCGTCGTCCGCCCCGGCTCGACGGAGGAGGTCGGCGCAGTCCTCGCCCGTTGCACCGCACTCGGCATTTCCGTCATCGCGCAGGGCGGCAACACCGGCCTCGTCGGTGGCGGCGTCCCGCGCCCCGGCGGCCGGCCGTGCATCGTGCTGTCGATGTTGCGGTTCGCGGACCTCGGCGCAGTCGACACACAGTCGATGCAGGTCACGGCCGGAGCGGGCGTGACCCTCGCCGCATGGCGCGACCATGCCCGCCGCGCCGGCACCGACACGCCGGTGGACTTCGCCGCCCGCGACAGCGCCACGATCGGCGGAGCGATCGCGACGAACGCCGGCGGCTCGCGCGTGTTGCGTTACGGCACGATGCGCCGGCAGGTTGCCGGCATCGAGGCGGTCCTCGCCTCGGGTGAGACCGTCGGCTCACTCGCCGGGCTGCCGAAGGAGACCGCGGGCCTGCACTGGCCGTCACTGCTGTGCGGGTCCGAGGGCACGCTCGCCGTCGTCACCCGGGCGCGCCTGCGCCTCGTGCCGCTGTTCGAGCAGGCCACGACCGCGTTGGTCGCGACACGATCGATCACCGACGCGGTCGCGCTCCTCGCCCTGGTCCGCGACTCGGTGACGTCACTCGATGCCGCGGAGGTCGTGATGCCCGCCGCGATGGAGATCATCGTGGGGCATCTCGGCCGACGATGCCCCGTCGAGGCACCATCGGCCGGGTGCTTCGTGATGTTCGACTGCACCGACCGATTCGACCCGACCGATCAGCTGACCGCCGCGCTCGCCGCCGACGGGGCGCGCCCCCTCGTCGTGGACGCGGCCGTCGCGACCGACGCGACGCAGCGATCCCGGCTGCTCGATTTCCGCGACCGGATCACCGAGGCGATCGCGTCGGCGGCGACGTCGCTCGGCACGCCGCCGTTCAAGCTCGACGTGGCGGCGCCGCTCGCGACGCTCGATGACCTGATCGACACGGCGAGCCGGGTCGCCGACCACGACGGCGCCCGTTTGATCCCGTTCGGCCACCTGGCCGAGGGCAACCTCCACCTCAACTTCCTCGGCGCGACCGACCACGTGGCGATCGCCGCCGCCGTCCTGGGCCGCGTCGCCGAACTCGGCGGCACGATCTCGGCGGAACACGGCATCGGCATCGCGAAGGCGCCGTGGCTGCACCTGATCCGCACACCGGCCGACCTCGCTGCCCAAGCCGCTGTTCGCAAGGCACTCGACCCAGCGGGGATCCTCAACCCCGGGGTCCTCGACCCGAGCCCACCGGACACCAGCGGGACTCAGGAACCGTAGGGAAACCCGAGATCGGGAGCGGTCAGCAACGGCCGGTAGTCGATCCCCCTGGCAGCAGCCAGATCGGCGCACGTGCCCCCGCGGTCGACGATCACCGTCATGAACACCGGGTGTGCCCCGTATGCCTCGACCTGCTCGGCCGCTTCCATCAACGACGTGCCTCGCGTCGTCGTGTCCTCGGTGACGAGGACCCGATCGCCCGGTTCGAGTGCGCCTGCGATCCGGCCGGTGATGCCACCCTGCTTCGCTTCCTTGCGCACGCTGAAGCTGCGCAGTACATGCCCGCGGGTCGCCGCGACCGCCTGCGCCCCGAACGCAACCGGGTCGCCCCCCATCGTCAGCCCGCCGATCGCGTCGATCCCGTCGATGTCGTCGGCGAACACCTCGAGCAGTGCGTCGGTGACGGCGATGATCCCGTCGGCGCGGCATGCGGTCTGCTTCGTATCGAGAAACCACGTGCTCCGGGCGCCGGACTTCAAGGTGAATTCACCACGTTTCACGGAATGCAACAACACATGAGTACGCAACCGATCGAGCGTCGGCGTCAGTTTCGGGAGCGCTGAATCGGTCATCGTCGAGCGACGCTACCCCGTCGGCGCCCACGGGCGCACCCCGCACCACCCGCGCGAACCGTGCCGAGATCGACCACCGCGCGTCGCAGTGCGATCAGCACCGAGACGACCCAACGCGGTTGATCGAACCCTCTCCGTGTGATCCATTTGCTCAAAGGACATCACTCCATCAACCACCCTGAGTGCTCAAATGGTCCCGGAAGGCACCGTCGATGCATCCCGTTGTTCGTCTGCGTGACGACCGCCGTCCCACCCCACCCGCGAGACCACCAGTACCGGCGCCCGGTCCGCGTGCCATCTCGACCGCCCAGGGATCACCCCGAAACTGGCAGTTCTACTGCCACCTCGCCGCTCGTCCCGACGAACACCGCTGACGTTCGCCGTCGACGACGGGCGACCGCAATGCCGAAAATTGATGAGAAACATATTGAACAATTCGTCGAATGACATAAACTTCCCGCATGGCAAAACAACGCGGCACAAAATCACCAATGACCGATGAACACAAAGCTGCGCTTGCGAAGGGCCGCGCCGAGGGGCGCATCGTTCGTGACTACCTCGAGGGGCTGCGGGCCACGAAGCCGAAGCGGGGTCGGAAGCGCACGCCGGATTCGATCAAGGCACGACTCGCCGCCGTCGATGCGAAGATCGAAGAGGCGAACGCGATCGAGGAGTTGCTGTTGGTGCAGGAACGGCGGGACCTGATCGCCGAACTCGAGCGGATGTCCGACACGATCGACATGGAGTCCCTCGAGAACAACTTCGTCAGCGTCGCGAAGAGCTACAGCGCGAGCAAGAAGATCTCGTACCAGTCGTGGCGCGACGTCGGCGTCGAGCCGAGCGTGCTGAAGCGCGCCGGCATCAGCCGCTCCGACTGAGCACGTCGTCCGCACCGCGGGCGTGAAACCCCAGATGCCGAAGGTCAGTCGAGCGAGAGCGCGCTCAGCTGATCGAAGATCCGATCGAGGTTCTGCAGCGACCGCCGCAGGTCGAACGCATCGTCGAGCACCGCGTCGTCGACATCGCCGTCCGCCTCCAGCAGCGAGCGGAAGTCGACACCCTCGTCCCATGCCTGCATCGCATTGCGCTGCACGATGCGGTACGCGTCGTCACGGGTCATCCCGTTCTGCACGAGCGACAGCAGCACCGGCTGACTGAAGACGAGACCGTGGCTCGCGTCGAGGTTGGCGCGCATTCGCTCCGGCAGCACGACGAGGCCGTCGAGCAGCTTGCGGAGCCGGCGCATCATGTAGAACGTGAGCTGCGACGAGTCGGGCAGGATCACCCGTTCGACCGACGAGTGCGAGATGTCGCGCTCGTGCCACAGTGCGACGTCCTGCAGCCCGGCGAGCAGGTTGGACCGCACGACGCGCGCCAGCCCCGAGATCGTCTCGGCCGAGATCGGGTTGCGCTTGTGCGGCATCGCGGACGACCCCTTCTGGCCGGGCTTGAACCCCTCCTGCACCTCGCGCACCTCGGTGCGCTGGAGGTGCCGCAGCTCGACCGCGATCAACTCGCACGTCGCAGCCGCCGATGCGCACGCGTACAGGAACTCCGCGTGCCGATCGCGAGCGACGACCTGCGTCGCGGCGACCGGCGCCAGCCCGAGGGCGGCGCCGACGAACTCCTCGACCTCCGGTGGGATGTTCGAGTACGTGCCGACGGCGCCGCTCAGCTTCATCACCGCGACTGCGTTGCGCGCCGCGCGCAGGCGCACCCGATCCCGCTCGACCTGCAGGGCCCACAGTGCGACTTTGGTCCCGAACGTCGTCGGTTCGGCATGGATGCCGTGGGTCCGTCCGATCATCACGGTGTCGCGATGCTCACGGGCCAGTTCGACGAGCGAGCGGAGCAGGTCGGTCGCCGCATCGATCATCAGGTCGGCGGCGTCGCGCATCGCCCAGCACAACGCGGTGTCACCGACATCGGACGACGTCAGCCCGTAGTGGATCCACGAACCGGCCGGAGCGCCGATCGCGTCCTGCACGACGTCGACGAACGCCGCAACGTCGTGGTCGGTGACCGCCTCGCGTTCGAGGATCCGCTGCACGAACGCGTCGTCGGCGACCGGCGCGTTCGCCCGGCACTGCTCGGCCGCGTCGGCGGGAACGACGCCGATCGCGGCGTGCCCTTCCGTTGCGAGCAGCTCGACCTCCAACCAGCGCCCGAAGCGGACCGTGTCCGACCAGACGGCATCCATCTCGGGCGTCGAGTAGCGGGGGATCATCGTGCAGCGCTCGTCGACCAGAGCAGGTAGTCGTCCCGTTCTGCGCCGACCCCGACGATGCGCACGGGAATGCCGACCTCGCGCTCGACGATCTCGACGAACCGCTTCGCGAGGTCGGGGAGCTGGTCCGCGTCGCGCATCTCGCGCAGCGCGCTGCCCCAGCCGTCCAGCACCTCGTAGATCGGCTCGACCCGAGCGACGATGTCCGAGCGGTCGGGGTAGTTGCGCAGTACTTCGCCGTCGAGGCGGTATGCCGTGCAGATCTTGACCGTCTCGAACCCGTCGAGGATGTCGAGCTTCGTCAGCGCCAGCTCGGTGAGGCTGTTGAGCCGGACGGCCTGCCGCAGCATCACGAGGTCGAGCCATCCGGCGCGCCGGCGGCGACCCGTGACCGTTCCGTACTCCTTGCCGACGTCGACGAGCGTCTCGCCGTCACCGTCGAACAGCTCGGTCGGGAACGGCCCGGCGCCGACCCGCGTCGTGTACGCCTTCGTGATCCCCACGACGCGGTCGATGTCGCGCGGGCCGAGGCCCGTCCCGGCGCATGCGCCCCCGGCGGTCGGGTTCGACGACGTCACGTAGGGATACGTGCCGTGGTCGAGATCGAGGAACGTCGCCTGCGCTCCTTCGAGCAGCAGGTGCGATCCGGCGGCGAGCGCGTCGTGGAGCAGGCTGACCGTGTCGGCGACGTACGGTGCGAGGCGTTCGCCGAACGCTTCGAACCGGGCGACGACGTCGTCGACATCGAGCGGGTCGCCCCCGGCCTGTTCGATCAGGACGTTCTCGGCGAGCGCCCGTTCGCGCACCAGGCTCGAGAAGCGCTCCGCGTTGAGCACGTCCCCCGCACGGATCCCGACCCGTCGGGCCTTGTCGGCGTACGCGGGGCCGATCCCCTTCAGCGTCGTGCCGATCTTGTCGTCGCCGCGCATCGCCTCGGCGATCGCGTCGTGCGCCTGATGCCACGGGAAGATCAGGTGGGCGAGGCTCGACACCTTCAGCTGCGAGGTGTCGATGCCACGGCTCGCGAGCGTGTCGATCTCGTTGAACAGCGTCGGCAGGTCGACGACGACGCCGTTCGCGATCACGGGGATCACGTGGTCGTACAGGATCCCGGACGGAATCAGCTGCAGGGCGTACTTCTCGCCGTCGACGACGACGGTGTGCCCGGCGTTGTGACCGCCCTGGTACCGCACGACGTACGCGTGCTCCTTCGACAACAGGTCGATGACCTTGGCTTTGCCCTCATCGCCCCACTGGGCTCCGACGACGACGGTGACGGGCATAACGCTCCCCGGCCTGCATGGTGAGGCGAATCGATGGCTGGAACGTGTCGTGATGCTACTCCCGTACGCCGCTCCCCGAGTGGTTCGATCGAGCAGAGTGGCGTGCTTTTCGTCAACGCGTCGCGGGCGGCTTCGGGTCGATCGGTGGCGACTCGGCCGAATCGGCGCCCCAGGTGCGCGGTGTGGCACCGTCGAACAACAGCACGAGCATCGTGGGCAGCTGCGCAGCCGTGCACCATGCCATCGCCCGCAGCAGCGGCGGCGGCGCCGGCGGCACCCGGACGATCGTGAGGAGGAGCGACACCCCGTTCAGGCCGACATAGAGCCCGGCGACGAGGATCCCGGCCTCGAACCGCAACGACAACCCGAGCAGGAGCACACTGCCGACTCCCCACAGCGCGATCGGCAGTCGCAGCTCACGCGACATCGCAGTCACACCAGCAGTGGATCGGTGATCGCCTCGACGAGCGCTGGGCCGTCGTGGGCGAGCGCGGCGGCGAGCGCGGCGTCGAGATCCTCGACCCGCTCGACGCGGATTCCCTTCGCCCCGCACAGCTCTGCGAACGCGGCGAACGACGGGTTGTGCAGGCTGGTCTGCCACACGTCGAGCTTGGCGGCCCGCTGCTCCTTGCTGATCTTGCCGAGCTGCGAGTTGTTCATCAGCAGATGCGTGATGTTCATCCCGTACTTCACCGCGGTCGTCATCTCCATCGCGTACTGGCCGAAGCCGGCGTCGCCGGAGACGCCGACGATCTGGCGCGTGTCGCCGACCGCGGCCCACGCGCCCATCGCCGCCGGGAAGCCGAACCCGATCGAACCGAGGTAGCCGGACATCAGCACCGACTGTTCCGCGACCTCGAAGTACCGGCCGAAGCTGTACGTGTTGTTGCCGACGTCGACGCAGATCACCGCGTCGTCGTCGATGTGCCGGCCGAGTGCGTCGAACAGCGACGCGGCGTTGAGCCCGAGGTGCTTGTCGTCGGTGCGGCGGCTCGCCTTCTCCGCGCGCCAGATCGACCACCGCTCGGCGACCTCGCTGCGCAGGTCGGTGCACCCGTGGTCGTCGCCGAGTCGCTCGGTGAGGAGGCGCGCGGTCACCGCGCCGTGGCCGAGCACGGGGACCTCGACCGAGTGGAAGCGGCCGAGCGCCATCGGGTCGAAGTCGACCTGCACGATCGGCTTGTACTGGGCGATGCCGGTGTGGTTGCTGAACGACGCGCCGAACACGACGAGCAGGTCGGACTCGTTCATCATCCAGCTGGCGATCGGCGTGCCGCTCCTGCCGAGGACGCCGCATCCGAGTTCGTGGCGATCGGAGATCGCACCCTTGCCCTTGAAGGTGGTCGCGATCGGTGCGCCGAGCGATTCGGCGAGGGCAATGATCTCCCGCATGTCGCCCCGGGCCCCGTGTCCGACGATGAACATCGGCCGGGTCGCGCCGCGGATCATCTCGACTGCCGCATCGAGCGCCGCCGCGGGCGGGGCGATCTGGCGGCTCGCGACCCGCCCGAGCGGGCCGCCGGCGTCGGCGTCACTCGGCTCGGTCTGGACCTCGTCCGGCAGCACGAGGTGGGCGACGTTGCGCCCGACGACGGCGGTCTTGCACGCCATGTTCATCAACTCCGCATGGTCGGAGCCGGAGTGCACCGCCTCCGAGTACGCGGCGACGTCGGCGAAGGCACCTTCGTGATCGACGTCCTGGAACGCCCCCCGTCCCTTGACCTTCGACGGCACCTGACCGGACAGCGCGAGGACGGGCGCCCGGTCGACCTGCGCGTCGTACAGGCCGGTCAACAGGTTCGTCGACCCCGGCCCGGCGATGCCGAAGCAGGCGGCGAGGTCGTTCGTCAGCTTGCCGTACGCGCCGGCCGCGAACGACGCGGCACCTTCGTGGCGGATGCCGAAGAAGCGCAGGTCCCCGCGCTCCTCGGCGACGCGCATCGCGTCCGCGAACCCGAGGTTCGAGTGGCCGACCATCCCGAAGACCGCGGTGACGCCCCAGTTGACCATCGTCTCGACGAGCACGTCGCTGACCGTGCGCACCCGCTCGGGGTCGGGTGGGACGGCGACATACACGCCGTCGGCACGCGTCTCGACCGCGAACGACGGGACCTGATCATCGTTGCCCTCCGGTGAACCGCCGGTGCACGGCGAGTAGTCGTACCCGTGCCACGGGCAGCGCAGCCAGCCCTTCTCGATCGAGCCCTCGCCGAGCGGCCCGCCCTGGTGCGGGCAGCGGTTGTCGATCGCGCCGTATCCGCCGTCGTAGTGGGACACGGCGAGCGACCGTCGCCCGACGGTCACCGTCGTGACGCGGCCTTCCGGCAGCTCGTCGGCGCCGAGCACACGGTGCCACTCGAATGGTTCGTCGGGCACGGACACGGGGGTCAGGTCCGGCGCACTCATGCACGCGAGATTAGGCCACCCGGGAACACCGCATTTCTGCCGACCCCGTGTTCCATCTGGTGCCTGGCACCAGATGTAACAGTTAGCGTCGAGCGGGTGAACGTGATGCGCCGCCAGGCCTGGGACGTGATGTCCGACGACGCTCGGGCGGCGCTGCTGCACCGCGGACTCGACGCGATCTTCGACCCGCAGCTGCGGGCGTCGATCGGCGCGCTGATCGACGACGTGCGCGAACGCGGTGACGCCGCCGTCTGCGACGCGTTGCGAACGTTCGACGGCATCGACGTCGAACCCGCCGGCCTGCGGGTCAGCGCGAAGGAGCTGGCGACCGCCGTCGTGCCCGACGACGTGGACACCGCACTGGACGAGGCGATCGCCCACCTCCGGACGTTCAACGCGGCCCAGCTCGCGCAACTGCGCGACTGGACCGTCGACAGCGAGCCGGGCCTCGTCGTCGGCGAGAAGGTCACCCCGATCTCGTCGGTCGGCCTGTTCACCCCGTCCGGCAAGGCGAGCTACCCCAGCGTCGCCTACCAGCTCGCCGTGCCGGCGATCGTCGCCGGCGTGCCGTCGGTCTCGCTCGTCGTGCCGCCCGTACCCGGCGGCCGCGGGGAGATCGATCCCGCCGTGCTCGTCGTCTGCCGCAAGCTCGGCATCGACGACGTGTTCCGGGTCAACGGCCCGGCCGGCATCGCCGCGCTCGGCTTCGGCACCGAGTCGATCCCGAAGGTCGTCAAGGTCGTCGGCCCCGGTTCGCCGGCGGTGACGCTCGCGCAGGTCGAGATGCAGCGCTTCGGGCTGTCGACGATGATGCTGCTCGGGCCGACCGAGAGCCTCGTCATCGCCGACGACACCGCCGACCCGGTACGGCTCGCGGCCGACCTGCTGATCGAGGCCGAACACGGCGCCGACAGCTCCGTCGTGCTGCTGACACCATCCGTCGATCTCGCAGACGCGGTCGACGTCGAACTCGAACGCCAGCTCACCGACCTCCCCGAGGTCCGCGCGTACGCCGCCCGCGTGTCGCTCGGCCCGAACGGTGGGTGTGTGATCGTCGAGGACCTGGACGCGGCCGTCGACGTCGCCAACGAGTACGCGGCCGAACACCTCCAGGTCGCGGTCGCCGACGACGCGATCGACCGCGTCGTCGCGAACCTCGTCAATGCCGGCGAGATCCTGATCGGCCAGTCGACGCCGTTCAGCGCGGCCAACTTCGTGCTCGGCTGTCCGGCCTCGCTGCCGACGAGCGGTTTCGCGCACGTCTCGTCCGGAATCACCGCCGCAGCGTTCCTCAAGCGCACGGCGATCGCCCGCGCCGACGGCGTCGCCCTCGCACGGTTGGCGCCGTCGATCATCGCGCTCGCCGACCACGAGGGCTTTCCCGCCCACGCCAACGCACTCCACCTGCGCTCGCGTTGACGCTCCCATCGGATGCCGCGCACGAGATGACCGGGCGGTGGTCCCAGGCCACGCGCGGTGCGCAACGTACGCTCGATGGGCGATGCCCACCGTGCTGCTCGTCGAGGACGACGAACGAATCAGCGAACCGCTGATCCGCGTCCTGAAGGCCGAGGACTTCGACGTCGTGCACGTGCCTGCCGGCAATCGCGCGCTCGACGCGGTCGCGGACGCCAGGCCGGACCTCGTGCTGCTCGACCTCACGCTGCCCGACATCGACGGGCTCGACGTGTGCCGCAAGATCCGCAGCGACCACGCCGACCTGCCGATCATCATGCTCACGGCGCGAGCGGAGGAGATGGACGTCATCGTCGGCCTGAATGCCGGCGCGGACGACTACGTCGCCAAACCGTTCCGCCTCGCGGAACTCGTCGCCCGCATCCGCGCCCGCCTGCGTGTCGCCGAACAGACCGCATCGACGGCACGCCCGTCGAAGTTGAGCGGGGCGGGGATCGACCTCGACCTCGATGCACGGCGCTGTCACGTCCTCGACGGAGACGGGGAGCGCACCGAGGTCGAGCTGACGACGAAAGAGTTCGACCTGCTCGCGCTGCTGATGGAACAACCGGGCGTCACGCTCAAGCGCGAACACATCATGGACCGCGTCTGGGACGAGAACTGGTGGGGCTCGACCCGCACGCTCGACACGCACACGTCGACGTTGCGCCGCAAGATCCACGACGACACCGATCCGCCGTCGAAGATCGTCACCGTGCGCGGCGTCGGGTTCCGCTTCGAACCGTGACCACCGTGCACCCGACGGCTCGCTGGTGACCTGATGCGCCGGCGGCTCGTGCTCTCGACGATCCTCGTGGTGACGATCGTCCTCGTGATGCTGTCGGTGCCCGTCGTGATCATCCTGCGGGAAGCGGCGACGAACGAGCTCCGCGCCCGGACGAGCCAGGAGGCCAACGCGGTCGCCGGCGCGCTGGCGGGCGCACTGTCGACCGGCGCCGTGCCCGATCTCACGATCACCGACGACCTGATCGCGCCAGGTGACGGCGTGCGGATCCTCGACGCCGACGGCGAGGTCGTCGCCGAACGCAACGTCGACGACATCGCGGCGCCGTTCCGGTCGACCGCCGACGGCCCCGGCGGATTCCGGGTGCAGATCGTCTCGAGCAGCAGCGACGTCGACCAGCGGTTCCGTGACCAACTCGCCCAACTCGCCGTCGTCGCACTGTTCGCCGTCGGTGCGGCCGCGATGCTGGCGTTCGCCCAGGCCCGTCAACTGGCGACGCCGCTCGAGCGGCTCGCCCGTGCCGCGGACCGCCTGGGCGACGGTGACTTCACCGTCAGCGGGCCGACCGCGACGGGGATCTCCGAAATCGACGGGATCTCCCGCGCGATCCGTCTGAGCGCCAACCGGGTGGAGCGGATGCTCGAGTCGGAACGTGGCTTCACGGGTGATGCGACGCACCAGCTGCGGACCGGCCTCACCGGCCTGGCGATGCGCCTGGAGATCCTCGAGCGACACGACGACCCGACCGTCGCGACCGAAGCGGCGGCCACGCTCGGCCAGATCCACGAGCTCAACCACACGCTCGACGAGCTCCTCCGCGTGGCCCGCAAGGGCAGCACGGGCGAGCGCACGAAACTCGACCTCGTCGAGCTGGTCGATCATCACGTCGCCGACTGGCAGGAGCAGTTCGCGAAGAAGCGGCGCCAACTGGTCGTGACGACCGGCATCGTCCAGCCGGTCACCGGCACACCCGGCCTCGTCGGCCAGATCCTCAACGTCCTGCTCGAGAACGCCCTGCGCCACGGGCGCGGAACGGTCGCGATCCTCGTGCACGACACGAGCGTGCTGCTCGAGGACGAAGGCCCCGGCATCGACGCGGCCATCGCGGAGTCGTTGTTCGACCGACCCACGGATCATCAGGCAGCGCACGGCCGCGGCCTGGCGTTGGCGCGTCGGCTCGCGCAGGCCGACGGCGGCCAACTCGAACTCGTCGAGCTCACGCCGGCCACGTTCCGGCTGTCGCTGCTGCCCGCGCAGTCCTGAGACGCTGACGCGTCCGGTCTCCCCCGAGACCGACGAGACCCAACCGAACGGCAGGCTGCGTCGTGTCGTGCACGGTGACCGTGACGACAACAGCCGGGAATATGGTCGCTCCCATCTCCATGAGCGCCGAGCGTCCCGACTTCGAAGAGCTCTTCCGAGCCCACTACGAGCGGCTGGTGCGCGCCCTGACACTCGTCGCCGGCGATCGCGAGCGCGCCGCCGATGCGGTGCAGGATGCCTTCGTCAAGGCGCACCTGAAGTGGCGACGGGTGGGTCGATACGACGACCCGGTCGGCTGGGTCAGACGGGTCGCGATCAACAAGTTGCGCGACGAGCACCGCCGGGACGGGCGCAAGCGGCGCGCGCTCGATCGATTGTCGGCGGAGCCGGCGCCGTTTACCGACGCGCCGCCGCACGACGAGCTCGGCGAGCTGCTCGACGAACTGCCGCCGCAGCAACGCGCCGCCGTCGCACTGTTCTACGTCGACCGCGCGTCAGTCGCCGAGATCGCCCGTGCCCTCGACGTCGCCGAGGGCACGGTCAAGTCCAACCTGCACGACGCGCGACGCAAGCTGCGCGGCGTGCTCGACAACCGGGAGGCAGCAGGATGAGCGAGTTCGACGACGACATCATCGCATCGGCGTTGGAGCACCGGGCCGGGTCGGGCGCACTCGGCATCGACGGTGCGTACGCCGCCGTGGCCGGCCGGGTCGCAGCGACGCGCCGCCGCCGAGCAGCCGTCGCCGGGGTCGGGTCGATCTCGGGAGTCGTCGTGCTGGCCGCCCTCGCGTTGACCTCGGTCACCCCCGATGTCGTCCAGACGCCGAGCGACTCCGTCGCACCGTCCCTGTCCTCGATGCCCGCGACGACCGAGACGCCGTCCACCTCCGCATCGACGACGGCTCTGCCGACCACGACCGAGCAATCCGACCGGACGTCGACCACGTCGGAACCGGCCACGCCGACGTCGGCACCATCGGCGTCGACGCCGGCGAGCTCGGTGGCGACAAGCGCGCCGGCCGGCTCGACACCCACCGGCTCGACACCCACCGGATCATCACCCGCCGGGTCGACACCTCCCGCAACGACACCCGGAGCGACGACGCCACCCGGATCGTCTGCTCCCGCGACGACCGAACCCGACGACACTGCCACGACCGAGCCGGAAACGAGCGAACCGGAGACGCCGCCGACACCCCCGTTCTCCTCGCGCTCGTATTCGAGCGCCGGCGGGTCGATCACCGTGTCGTGGAACGGTGCGGCGCTCACCCTCGACGGGACGAGCCCCGCATCCGGCTACACCGCCTCGGTCGAGGCGGCCGAGGACGACCGGATCCGCGTCCGCTTCGACGGCGCCCAGCGGTGGCAGATCGAGGTCCGCGCCGACAGCGACGGGGTCGTGACGAGCTCCGTCTCGTCCTGAGCGACCCGATCCACGCCCCGACCCAACCGAACGACGTCGTCGGACGTGTCTCACCCGATGCCAGCCCCCCAACCGACCCCGGGAGTTCACATGATCAACCAGCTTCGCTCACTCCGATCCCGCGCCGGAGGACGCGGCGTCGCCGCCGCCGCCCTCGCCGGTGTCGGCACGCTCGCCATCGGTGGCCTGGCCGCCGCCGGTCTCGCCGCCCCGGGCCCCGGCCCGGCGACGACCGACGCCCCGGGCACGACCCCGACAGCGCTCGTCGTGACCACCGAAACCGGCACCGCCCCGCCGGCCACCGGCTCGATCGCCGCCCCGGCGTCGACGGTCGCCGAGTCCTCCAGTTCGGTACCGACCGCGAGCACCCCGATCGGCACGTCGCCGACGAGCGCCCCCGACACGACCGTCGATGACGGCACGCTCGGCTCGGCATCCGGCACCATCCCGGACGGTTCCGTGCCCGACGGTTCCGTGCCCGACGGTTCCGTGCCCGACGGTTCCGTGCCCGATGGCTCGGTGCCCGACGACGCCGTGCCCGACGACTCCGTACCGGGGTCGAGCGTGCCGGACGACGACGACGATGACGACGACGATCGCAGCGACCACGGTTGCGCGAACGACGACAACTCCGGCCACGGCCCCTGCGGCGACGACGAAGCCGACGACGACGACGACGATGATGACGACGACGACGATGACGATGACGACGACGATGACGACGACGACGACGATGACGACGATGATGACGATGACGATGATGACGACGACTGACGCTTCGTCGTGTCAGACACGTGTCTGACACCGGCCGGGAGATGCGGCGGCGCACATGCGAAACCCCGGGAGTCGCCCCGGGGTCTCAGCAGAAGTACCGTCAATTGTCGCAGATCAGTGCGCCGTCGTGGCTCAAGATCAACTCAAGATCGGTCGGGATCCCCTCGGGTTCAGCCCGCCTCGACGACGAGTCCGTCGCCGTCGGCCGCACCCGCCCGCACCGTCACGGTGCCACCCTCGGGCACCGTGCCGTCGAGGATCAGCAGCGCCGCCGGGTCGGCGATCTCGCGCTGGATGATGCGCTTCAGCGGCCGCGCCCCGAACGCCGGGTCGTAGCCCTCGCGGGCGAGCTGGGCCATCGCGCCGTCGTCGACGTCGAGCTCGATCCGCTTGTCGGTGAACCGCTGGCGGAGCCGGCCGAGCTGGACGTCGACGATCTGGCGCAGATCGTCCTCGGACAGTGACCGGAAGCGGATGATCTCGTCGACCCGGTTGATGAACTCGGGCTTGAAGAAGTCGATCGGATCGCCGGGCAGGTTGCTCGTCATGATCAGCACGACGTTCGTGAAGTCGACCGTGCGCCCCTGACCGTCGGTCAGCCGACCGTCGTCGAGCAACTGCAGCAGCGTGTTGAACACGTCGGGGTGGGCCTTCTCGATCTCGTCGAGCAGGACGACCGAGTACGGCCGGCGCCGCACCGCTTCGGTCAGCTGGCCGCCCTCGTCGTAGCCGACATATCCCGGCGGGGCGCCGATCAGGCGCGACACCGAGAACTTCTCCATGTACTCGCCCATGTCGATCCGCACCATCGACTTCTCGTCGTCGAAGAGGAACTCCGCGAGCGCCCGGGCGAGCTCGGTCTTGCCGACCCCGGTCGGGCCGAGGAACATGAACGAACCGATCGGCCGGTTCGGGTCGGCGAGACCGGCGCGGCTGCGGCGAATCGCGTTCGCGACGGAACGGACGGCGTCGTCCTGGCCGATGACGCGCTTGGTCAGCAGCTCCTCCAGGTGCACCAGCTTCGACGTCTCGGACTCCATCAGCCGGCTGACCGGGATGCCCGTCGCCTTGGCGACGACCTCGGCGATGTCCTCGGCGTCGACTTCCTCCTTGAGCATCGCGCGCTGCTCCTGCAGCTCGTCGAGATGCGCGGTGGCCTCCTCGATCCGCCGCTCGAGCTCCGGGATGCGCCCGTAGCGCATCTCGGCCGCGACGTTGAGGTCAGTCTCGCGCTCGACCTGCGTCCGGAGGTGCTCCAGCTCCTCTTTGAGCGCGCGGATCGCATCGATCGCTTGCTTCTCCTGCTCCCAGTGCTCACGCATCTCGGCGTTGGTGGCGTTGAGGGTGGCCAACTCGTCGTGCAGCGCCTCCAACCGCTCGGCGGACGCCGCATCGCTTTCCTTCTCCAGCGCGACCTGCTCGATCTCGAGCTGCAGGATCCGCCGCTGGACGACGTCGATCTCCGTCGGCAACGAGTCGATCTCGATGCGCAGCCTCGACGCCGCCTCGTCGACGAGGTCGATCGCCTTGTCGGGCAGGAACCGGGCGGTGATGTACCGGTCCGACAGCACCGCCGCGCTGACGAGCGCCGAGTCCTGGATCCGCACGCCGTGGTGCACCTCGTAACGCTCCTTCAGCCCGCGCAGGATGCCGACCGTGTCCTCGACCGACGGCTCGCCGACGTACACCTGCTGGAACCGGCGTTCGAGCGCGGCGTCCTTCTCGACGTGCTTGCGGTACTCGTCGAGCGTCGTTGCGCCGATCATCCGCAACTCGCCGCGTGCGAGCATCGGCTTGATCATGTTGCCGGCGTCCATCGCACCCTCGGCACCGCCCGCGCCGACGATCGTGTGGAGCTCGTCGACGAACGTGATCACCTGGCCCTCGGCGTCGGTGATCTCCTTGAGCACCGCCTTCAACCGCTCTTCGAACTCACCGCGATACTTCGCGCCGGCGAGCATCGAACCGACGTCGAGCGCGATCAACCGCTTGTCCTTCAGCCCCTCGGGAACGTCACCGTCGGCGATCCGAGCCGCCAGGCCCTCGACGATCGCCGTCTTGCCGACGCCCGGCTCGCCGATCAGGACGGGGTTGTTCTTCGTCCGTCGGGAGAGCACTTGGATCGTGCGGCGGATCTCCTCGTCGCGCCCGATCACCGGATCGATCTTGCCCTCGGCGGCCCGGGCGGTGAGGTCCTGGCCGTACTTCTCGAGCGCGCCGAACTTCTCCTCGGGGTTCTGGTCGGTGATGCGGTGCGACCCACGCACGTCCTTCAGCGCGAGCAGCAACTCCTCGGCGCCGACGTCGAGGCGGTCGCTCATCGCGAGCAGCAGGTGCTCGACGGAGAGGAAGTCGTCGCCGAGGTCCTTGCGATACCGGTCGGCGTCGTCGACCTTCTTGGTCAGTTCCTTGCTCATCCGCGGCTCGTCGCCGCCGTAGGCCTTCGGCAGGTTCTGCACGGCCTCGTCGACCTTGTTGCGGACCATCAGCGGTGCCTGGCCGAGCTTCGCGAGCACCGCCGGGACGATCGTGCCGTCCTGGCGCATCATCGCGCCCAGGACGTGGTCGGCCGTCAGCTCGGGGTTCGACAGCGCCTTCGCCTGATCGATGGCCGCGGCGACGGCTTCTTGGGTCTTGATCGTCCACTTCTTCGGATCCATTGCCGTCCTTCACTGTCTACATTCATCAAAGTTGAGTGATATGTTATCAACTTCTGAAGGAACCACCACCACACATCGGCGCTGAGGGCAACCTACAACGGGTGGAACCAGCCGATGCGACGGCCTTCCAGCGGGACACCCCGTCGGTATCGTGAACAGAATGTCGCGCTCCCGCCCGCCCCATGTCGCGCAGGGCACATGGCGCTCGGGGGCGTTGCACGTCTGGGGCTGGAACGGCCAGGACACCGCCTCGATGGCGTGGCTCTACTCGGGCTTCCGCAAGCTCGCGGCCGACGGCACGCGCACCGGCTGGCACGACTCACCGATCTCCTACGGCGCGATCGGGCGGGCCACGATCGATCTCGCCGACCACCCGACACTGCACGCGTCGTCCGTGCAGCTCGACCCGATCGGCACGGCCGTCTGGTTGTCCGAGTTGCCGGACGACGAGTTCCTGTCGGACTCGCTGGCGTGGTTCGCACGCATCGCGGAACTCGCCCGCCGAACCGTCTCGACCGGCCGGATCACACCGACGGTCGTCGACGAGGGCCCGTTCACCGTCGGCCGCTGGGTGGCGGTCACCGACGAACGCATCGACGCGCTCGTCGCCGCGCTCGACACGTCGATGCCGGCGGTCTGCGTCGCCGGGTCAGGCGTCACCGCTGCCCAGATCTACGCGCAGCTCGTCGACGGGATCGCCCGCTCGTTCCTCCACCAGGCCGGCTGGAAGGCAGACCTCGGCCGGCTGCGCAAGCCGCGCATCCAGGCGTTGCGGGCGCTGTTCGGGGCGCTCTCCAAGCCCGACCATGTGATGCGCGGCAACACCGCAGAGTACGACGCCGCCGTCCGCCACCTGCGCGACGACCTCGACCGGCATCGCCGCCACCTCAACGGTGAGCCCGTGCTCGTGCCCCGCCTGCGGCTCGTGATCGCGGACGACCCTCACGACCCGTGGGTCGTCCGGCTCGAACTCGTCGACGACAGCGACCCGTCCCGATGGTGTTCGGCCGACGACGTGTGGGAGCGAAATCAGAACGCGCTCGACACCGCTCGCGGTGAGCACCACCTCGACGCGCTCGTCGAACAGATCGGCGACCTCGTGCTGCGCGTCGCGCCGATCCCCGGGCTGTCCGACCTCGCACTCCAGCACGAGCCGACGAGCGTCGACCTCGACCTGGGCGTCGCGGAGGACTTCCTCGACATCGCACCCGCCGAACTCGAACGGCTCGGGGTCGCACTGATCGGCCCCGAACGGCTGATTCGTTCGCGGGTCAGCGTCACCGGCGAGGCCACGCCGGCACCTCCGGACGATCGCAAGAAGCAGTTCGGCAAGGACGCACTCGTCGACTGGAAGCTCGTGATCGGTGACGACACGATCTCCGACGCCGAACTCGCCCGCGCCGAACTGGCCGGCGCCACGTTGCTGCACACCGGGCACCGGTGGGTACGCATCGATGCCGAAGAACTGCGCCGCAAGCGCGAACGCCTCCGCGACCTCAAGACGAACCACGAGCGGGTCAAGCCGCTCGAATTGCTCCGCCTCGCCAACGACGACGACAGCACGGAGGCCAACCCGCTGATCTTCGTCCACGACGGCCCCGCGGAGGACCCCTACGACGCGGCGGGCGTCGCGACGCGCGACCGCATCGGTGCGGACTGGGTCCGCGACCTGCTCGCCGGCCTGCCCGACGAACAACTCGACGAGGTCGAGGAGGCGAGCGAATTCGTCGGCGAGCTGCGGCACTACCAGCGGCGGGCACTGTCGTGGCTCCAGTTCCTCGCCAAGCTCGGCCTCGGCGGGGTGCTGGCGGACGACATGGGTCTCGGCAAGACCGCAACCACGCTCGCGCACCTGCTCGAGCGGCCCGGCCCCCACCTCGTCGTCTGCCCGCTGAGCGTCGTCCGCAACTGGAAGCTCGAAGCGGAGCGCTTCACGCCGAAGCTCGACGTCCGCATCCATCACGGGCCGTCCCGCAACAAGACGCTGACCGAGCAGGACGACGAGCTCTTCGCGACCGACCCGGGCCGCCAACTCGTCATCACGACGTACGGGTTGCTGCCGCGCGACGTCGAGCATCTCACCGCGATCGACTGGGCGACCGTCGTCCTCGACGAGGCGCAGATGGTCAAGAACCCGAACACCAAGGCGGCCAAGGCGGTCCGCCGGCTGAACGCGGAGCAGAAGCTGGCGCTCACCGGTACCCCGGTCGAGAACCGGTTGAGCGAGCTCTGGGCGATCCTCGACGCGGTGAACCCGGGGCTGCTCGGCAGCCTCAACAAGTTCCGCGAGCGCTTCGGCACGCCGATCGAGCGACACCACGACGCCGACGCGGCGGCGCGGCTGCGGCGGACCACACAGCCCTTCGTGCTCCGCCGCACGAAGGCCGACAAGCGGCTGCTCCCGGACCTTCCCGACAAGATCGAACAGATCGCCTACGCCAAGCTGACCCGCGAACAGGCGACGCTCTACCAGCAGATCGTCGACCAACTGCTCCACGACGCCGACGAGGAGTCCGGCATGCGGCGGCGTGGCCTCGTGCTCGCCGCGCTGATGCGACTGAAGCAGGTCTGCAACCATCCCGCGCACGCACTCAAGGACGGCTCCCGTCTCGCCGGCCGATCCGGCAAGCTGACCCGCTTCGACGAGTTGGTCACCGACCTGCTCGACCAGGGTGAGCGGGCACTCGTGTTCACGCAGTTCCGCGAGATGGGCGAACTCCTCGCCCAGCACACCGGTGAGCAGTTCGGGTTCGACGCGCCGTTCCTCCACGGCGGCGTCAGCCGCAACCGGCGCGACGCGATGGTCGACCGCTTCCAGGACGGCAGCAGCGCGCCGCTGCTGATCGTGTCGCTCAAGGCCGGCGGCACCGGCCTCAACCTCACCGCGGCCACCCAGGTGATCCACTACGACCGCTGGTGGAACCCCGCCGTCGAGGACCAAGCGACCGACCGGGCATGGCGGATCGGTCAACATCGCACGGTGAACGTGCACAAGCTCGTGTGCGAGGGCACCGTCGAAGAGCGCATCGGCGAGGTGATCGACGACAAACGCCGGCTGGCCGACGCCGTCGTCGGCACGTCCGAGGCGTGGCTGACCGAACTGTCGACCGACGACCTGCGCGACCTCGTGATGCTCGAGGTCGGCACATGAGGCCGCACCGATGAGCAGGCCCCGGAATCCGTTCGGGTCGTCGCACCCCGGCCGGCTGCCCGCCACGATGGTCAAGGTGCTCGCGGCGGAGATGAGCGACCCGTCACGCTTGCGGCGCGGCAAGCAGTACGCGAAGGACGGCTCGGTGCTCGACATCGTCGTCGAACCGGGTGTCGTCGTGTGCGAGATCCAGGGGTCGCGACCGACGCCGTATCTCGCCACGATCGAGGTGACCGCCGGCGACGGCATGCCGCTGCGCCGCGACATCACCTGCTCGTGCACGTGCCCCGACGACGACAACTGGGACGACCACGCGTGCAAGCACGTCGTGGCGGCGCTCTTCGCGCTGAGCAACGAACTCCTGCTCGAGCC